>NZ_JARUND010000002.1:903039-1204052 GCF_036898825.1 Streptomyces sp. B21-083
ATGCGGGTCAGCGGCGAAGCCCGGGGCGGGAGGGGACTGCTGGTGCGGGCGGGGGCGTGGCAGTGGTCCATCGGCGCACGCTGCGGGCTGGCGCAGCGGCCGGGCGGCGGGCCGCGGCAGCTCGCTGGACGTCCAGCGGGGCCGGCCCGGGAGGCCGGGGCGGTTCGACGGGGGTGAGCTGGGCCAGCTGGGCGAGCCGCGGGTTCAGTGCGTCCTTGTAGCGCAGGACGGGGGTGGGATCGGCGAGGGCGGCGGCGGCGATCAGGTGCTTGGGCGTGCGCGCGGTGAAGGTCGCCTCGGCGCGGGTTGCCCAGCCTGGCGGTCCGGCCCACAAGGTCACCGTCTCGGCGTCGGGGCCGGTGCTGACGACGTCGATGCTCGCTCCTGCCAGGCCGTCCGGGGAGACGTACTCCACCGTGCCGCGCGAGAGGGGCTTTTGGTCCCAGCCCGGGTCGAGCAACGGCCGTACCGCGTCGCGCCAGTTCGGCGACGGTGAGGTGAGGAAGGAGTCGCTGTCTTCGTCCCACTTGGCAGCGAGGCGCGGGTGAGTCCTTCGGTGATCTCGGGTGGCGTGTTCTGGTTGATGCGTGCTGTCCAGCGGGGCGCGGAGACGGGGTCCTCGGCGGCGCTGATCAGCCAGGTGTCGTGGTTGTCGCCGAGCCATCCGATGCGGATGCGGTGGTCGGATGAGGTGATGACGAGCTGGCAGTCGCCGGTGTCGAGATGGTGGTGGGGCCAGTGGGCCACCGGGGCGAAGCTGGGGTCGGCGTGTCCGGGCAGCCCGGCGAGGTAGCGGGGTGAGACATAGACGTCCCCACCATTCCACAAGTCGTCGTTCGAGGGCACAAGGGTCCTGAGGAGGTGAGGGGTTGGGGAAGGCGGATCAGCCGGGGATGGGCAGCAGTGCTGCTTCGAGGTCGGCGATCCGGCCGGTGTAGTGCAGGGTTCGCAGGCCCAGGATCTGGGCCGCCTGGCAGTTGTCGGCCCGGTCGTCGACGAACAGCACCCGCCGCGGATCACGGGCTCCCGTCGCGGTCAGGGCGTGGCGGTAGGAGGCGGGGTCGGGCTTGTTCGTCTGGAGGCGGGCCGAGTAGAAGTCGCGGGTCATGAGCCGGCGGCACCAGTCGGTGGCGTCGAGGACGTCGCTGAGATGGAGCGGCGCGTTCGACAGCAAGAACAGGGGCAGCCCGTTGTCGTGGGCGCGATCCAGGACGGCGAGAACGCGGTCGTCGGTGGTGGTCCACATGTCCGTGTCGGCGGTACGCAGTTGGCGCAGCAGGCGTGGGCCCGGGTGGGCGCCGAGGACCTTCGCCCAGTACGCCATGTCGCTCAACTGGCCGGCGTCGTAGGCCGGTCGGGCGCTCCAGACGGCGTCCTTAAAGCCAGAGAGATCGTGCTCGGGCCAGTTGGCGGTGCGCGCGAGGTGCTGCCACTGGTCGAGGCGAGGTTGGAGGCCCAGGACGCCGTTGTAGTCGAGGATCGCGGCGTCCACGCCGGTCGGGGAGGCGGATGCGCGGGTCAAGGGGTCGTTTTCTCCAGGGCTTTGGGGGCGAGGGTGGCGACGGCGGCGGCGAGGAGGGCGGGCAGCAGCAGCGCGTGCGGCAGGGCGGTGACGGTGGCGAGGGCGCCGATGAGGGCGGGGCCGGCGAGCAGGCCGACGTAGCCGGTGACCGCGACGGTGGCGACCGCGCGGGGGCCGTCGGCGCCGGCGGCGGTGATCAGGCTGGGGATGGTGACGGACAGCCCCAGACCGAAGGCCGTCCAGCCGAGCAGGGCAAAGGCGATGGTGGAGCCTGCCAGTCCGGTGGCGAGGCCGAGCGCGGCCAGGACCGCGCCGGTGCGCACGATGGCGGGCGCGCCGAAGCGGACGGTGAGCCGGTCTCCGGCGAGGCGACCCGCAGCCATGGCGACGCTGTAGAGGCCGTACGCCGCGGCGCTGGTCGCGGCGGTCGCGCCGAGGTCGTGCAGGTGGACGGCGGCCCAGTCGGCAGCAGCTCCCTCGCCCAGCAGGGTTGCCGCCGCCAGCACGCCCAGCAGCCACAACCGGGTCCGCGACAGGCCCTCGCGTTCGCCCAAGTCCTGTGCAGCAGGGTTGCGGGCGGGCTCGAGTCCAGAGCTGGCGAGAGTCCGGGTATGAGCCGTCGTGGCACCTGCCGCCACGGCGGCGCTGACTGCGACGCCCGTGAACACAACGGTGTGCGCGGTGTGGGCGGTGGCCGCGGCCACCGCGGCGCCGGTGAGGGCGCCGAGGCTGTAACTCGCGTGCAGCCGGCCCATGATGGGGCGGCCGTGGGCGTCCTGACAGCGGACCGCTGCGGCATTTGCTGCGACGTCGAGGGCACCGTGCGCGACGCCGAAGACGAACGCCGCCGCCAGGAGGCTCTCCAGACTGCGGCAGACCCCGAGAACGGCGAGGCAGGCGGCGAGCGCGATGGCGCCGCCGGTCAGCAATGCGGGCAGGCGGGCAGGGTGGGCGAGGCGTCCGCCCGCCTGGAGCCCGGCGACCATGCCGAGGGCGGCGGCCAGCAGGACGATGGCGAGCCCGCCGGTGCTCACCTCGGCCGTATGTTGGACGGCGGGCATGCGGGCACCGAAGACGGCCATCACCACACCCAGTCCGGCGAAGTACCCGGTCAGCAGTCGGCGGCTACGCGCCAACTCGGGCGCCGCGATCAGGTTCACGCGGCGTGCTCCCTGGTGGTCAGGGCCGCCGGCGGGAGGGGAGCAACCTGGACGTCGAGGTGGCGGTACGCCTGCTGGGCGCGGGCTTCGGCGACGGTGGTGGTCGGCCCGGTGGTGATCAGGAAGCCGATACGGGCGGTGTACAGGTCGCCGCCGTCCTGGGGCAGCACGAGCTGGTCTCCGGGCTGTCGCTGGAAACGCACGCGCTCCACTCCCCCGACGGGTTCCTTCAGGCGGCGGGCGGTGAGGGTGCCGGAGTAGGCGGGGTAGATGAAGCGGATCGCCGCGGCCTGGTGGCGGGTGGGCGTCAGGTCCGGGGCACGTCCGCAGGCGATGTCGGCGGCGGCACGGGCAAGGTCGACGCCAGTGGCCAGGCGGACGAGGTGGCCGATCATGTCGCCGCCGATCCGGGCGTTGACCTCGATCAGCCGGGGGCGGCCGTCCACGAGGCGCATCTCGACGTGCTGCACGCCGTCGGTGATCCCCAGGGCCTTGACCGCGGCAGCAGCGATTGGGGCGACCTGGGTCAGGAGCGGGTCGGTGGCATCGACGGTGTGGCCGGTCTCGTCGACGTAGGGGGCGGGGCCCAGGTGTTTGCGGGTCACGGCGACCGCAGTGGTCTCGCCGCAGTTAGTAACGCATTCGACGGAGACTTCCGGCCCGTCGAGGTACTCCTCGACCAGGACGCCGGTGTCTTCGCGGCTTCGGCTCGCGCCGGCCGAGGCGAACGCGAATGCGGCGGGAAGCTCTTCGGGACGGTCGACGCGGATCACGCCGATGCTGCCGGCGAACGCGGCGGGCTTGATGACGGCGGGGTAGCCCAGGGTCATCGTCGCAAGGCTGGCCTCCAGCAGGGTCCGCGTCTTCATCGACGCGGCCGACGGCACCCCGTGGCGGGCGAACAGCGTACGGGCGGTGGCCTTGTTGCGGCAGCCGCGCATCACCTCGACGGAGTTGGAGGGCAGACCGAGAGCGCGGGCGAGGCGGGCGGTGGGGACGAGGTTCCACTCGTCCCAGGTGACCACGCCGGCGAGGTCGTGGCGCTCGGCCAGGGCTCGGCCGGCGGCGAGCAGCGCAGTGGTGTCGTTCAGGTCGACGACGGCGTGGTCGACGATGAACGGCTTCTCCCACGACGGCTCGGCGCCGGTGAGCAGGACGACATCGTACGCGGCGGCCACCTGCTCAAGGCAGTAGCCGCGATCGGTCTCGTCTCCGGGAGAAACGACGAGCACGAGGGGAGAACCCGAGGAACTATGGGGTGGACGGGGGGTCGCGTCTTCCGGGTGATTGGGGTGGGGCATCGGGGAGTTGGTCCTCCTCATAGACGTGCGGTATGTGTCTGGTGGCGGATCTAAGGCAGCTGGGCGGTCACGCGCTGATACCAGCGGCTGGCCCAGTCCCAGCAGTTGGCGCAGCTCTTGTGGCTGTGGCCGGGGAGCGGGTCCGAGCGGCGGGCGCCCATCGACCAGGCCATCGAATCGGCGGAGACCAGTGCGTCGGCGTAGGCGCCGAGACCTGCGGTCTTGGCTCCGAAGCCGTGCAGGCGCAGGCCCCGGCGGGCGAATTGACGGACGATCGAGGCGATCTCGCCGGTGGCCTGGCGCCGGCAGACGGAACCGAGCCCGACGACGGGTTCCGCCGCCAGGTCGATGCCCGCGTCGGCGTACAGCTGGGCGCAGTGAAGGTAGTGGCGCAGCTCCCAGCCCTGCAGGACCGGGATGAACGGCAGGTCCGGGGCGATGGTGCGCAGCTCGATCAGGTTGGCCACCGTGTAGCGCTGGTGAAGGGCGATGGCCGCGTCCAGGTCCTGGTCAAGGTCGCCGGGCGACAAGCCGCGGGCAGCGCGGGTGCCGTGGAACCATCGGGGACTTGCGGCCGGTGCCTGGCGCGAGCCGAAGATCACCCATGGTTCGCACATCCAGTCCTGCGGAGCCGCCCATGCCATCCGGCCGATCTCCTCGGCGTATCGCCGGACCTCGGCGGCGTACTCGGCGGCGGGGGTGGTCCATCGGCCGTGGCGCTGCAGCTCGGTGAAGCCGCCGGAGTCCAGGGCCCACGCGGTGCGGGCGCGTGGGAAGGTCTTGCGCTTCTTGAGCCGGTTGCGGGATATGAACAAGGGGATGTCGCTGTCGGTGAGCCAATTCACCATGTGGGTGCCGAGATAGAACGTCGGCCCCGCTGCCTCGCCGACCGCCCTGGTGACGGCTACGCGGTCACCGCCAGGCGACGGCGCCGCACGATCGCGATCGCGGTGAGGGCGGCGAGGGTCATCAGCGTCTTGCCGAGCAGCTGGCCCGGCAGGAAAGCGAGCGATCCGAAGGCGAGCGACAGGAAGATCACTGAGTCGGCGATCGTGCCGACGGTGTTGCTGACAGCCACCGCCACCATCTGGCCGCGACGCCGCATTGGCTCATAGACGGCCGCGTCGAGCAGTTCCGACAGCAGGAACGCGGCCACCGAAGCCAGCGCCAGCCTCGGCTCCGCGAGCAGCCACGACACCGCGCCGCCCACCGCGATCGCCGCGAGCACCGCGCGGGGGCCGAGTACTTCCCGGGTCAGGTCACGAAGGACCAGCGCCAGACCGCCCAGGTAGACACCGGCCGGAGCCATCAGACCGAGCCCGACCGGGACTGTACCGACGTGGGCGGTGAGCAGATTCGCCGCGGGGACCGTGCCCAGATAGGAGGCGGCCAGCAGGCCGCCGTACGCCGCCCGTTGCGATCGTCGACCGGCGAACGGCCATGTGAACGAACGCACTGAACGAGGCATCCAGGTGCTCAGAGCGTGGTGCGAGACCGCGCGGGCCGGTGATTCGGTGCCCGGGGCGCGGCGGCGGACAGCGGCCGAGCAGGCATGGAGCAGTCCCTGATAGCCGGGATGACCGGCACGAGCGGACAAGAAGGGGTTCTCCGTATCGGTAAACGGCAGGACGAGAGAAGGAGAAGAGAGGGGTGTTTCAGGCGGCACGGCGGCGGCGCAGCTCGAACACGCTCGCCCATAGGGGGTGGTCGTCGATCAGGCGGCGGGCGTAGAGGACGGTGAAGTTGTTGTTCAGTCCGGCGACGCCGTATGGGAGTTGGCGGCGCAGCTCTTCGAAGAGGTCCTTGAGGCTGACCCGTGTGGCGCCGGCGGCCAGGCGGCGGGCGGCCATGCGTTCCAGCGCGCGGTATACGTGCGGGTTGTGCGCGTCGAAGGCGTGGAACTGTTCGGTGATGGTGTGACCGCTCGCGCGGTTCGTCCCGAGGACGGCGGTGAGCATGAGGTTCTCCACAGGCTGGGGAAAAGCGCGGCAGCGTCAGGTGCGCAGGGCGGGATCGGGGCGCAGGCGGGCGAAGGCGCAGAACAGGCCGAGGCGCTCAAGCAGCCCGGGAATCTGCTCCCGGAACGTCTGCCGCGGACAGCCCCGGCCCGAGCAGACCAGTCGGCGCACACGGACCCGGACCACCACCCGGCGGCCGTCCACCGGCACGTCCGCCACCGTCCGCCAGTGGTACCCGTGCACCTTCCCCGTCGGCACCCCGCACACCGGGCACGGAACCGGGACATCCCGGGTCCGGGCCGCGACCCGGACCACCTCGCCGCCATCCACCACATCCTCGACGACCAGCGCCGACAGCCCTGAAAACACCACATCCACAAGAGAGTTGGCATCATGCACAATCCATGATTGCAGCCAATGACGCAGTGTCACCACCGACTACGGAACAGAGCCAAACGAGCGGTGTAACTGGGGTTTTTGGGGTTACTGACGTGCTGCGGAGAGCCGGCCGTCGAAGGTGATGTCGAAGGCGTTGAGTGCGGTCTTCCAGCGCATGGTCCAGCGGGCCTGGCCCTTGCCGGTGGGGTCCAGAGACATGATCGCCATGTAGACGCACTTCAACGCGGCCTGCTCGGTGGGAAAGTGGCCGCGGGCCTTGACCGCCCGCCGGATCCTGGCGTTGACGGACTCGATCGCGTTGGTGGTGCAGACGATGCGGCGGATCTCGGTGTCGAAGCGGAGGAACGGGGTGAACTCCTCCCACGCGTTCTCCCAGAGGCGCACGATCGCGGGATATTTCTTGCCCCAGGCGTCGGCGAACTCGGCGAACCGCTCGAGTGCGGCTTCCTCGGTCGCCGCGGTGTAGACGGGCTTGAGCACTTTCGCGATCTTGTCCCAGTCCTGGCGGGCGGCATAGCGGAAGGAGTTCCGCAGCAGGTGGACCACGCAGGTCTGGACGGTGGTGCGGGGCCAGACGGCCTCGACCGCTTCAGGCAGGCCCTTGAGCCCGTCGCAGACCAGCATCAACACGTCGCCCACGCCGCGATTCTTGATCTCGGTGAGGATGTGCATCCAGTGCTTGGCGCCCTCGCCGCCGTCGCCGGCCCACAACCCCAGGATGTCCCGTCGGCCCTCGGTCGTGACGGCCAGGGCCACGTAAATGGGCCTGTTGGCAACGGCGCCGTCGCGGATCTTGGTTCTGTCGACGATCTTGTGATCCGGACGGTTGAGCGGTTCGTGTCGACCGTTCGCAATCATGCATCGCGTGCTCTCGTGATGTGCTTTTGGAGCTGTTTCCTTACCTGTCCGCGTTGCTCATCGAGGAGGTCGAGCGACGGCCGGACAAGGTGGTGTTGCGGACGCGGGTGCGGGCGGCGAGCGGGTCCTGTCGGTGCGGTCAAAGCTCCGCTCGGGTGCACGGCCGGTACGTGCGCAAGCTGCGTGACGTCGCCGTGGGCGGGCTCGGCGTGGTGATCGAGTTACGTATACGCCGGTTCCGCTGCGAGAACACTGCCTGCACGGCGGTGACGTTCGCCGAACAGATCGTGGGACTGACGACCCCGCACAGTCGGCAGACCCCGCTATTGCGTGGGGTGCTGACGCGGATCGGACTGGCCGTGGCCGGCCGGGCCGGAGCCCGCCTGGCCTCTGCGGTCGGCATCACCGTGGGCAAGGACACGCTGTTGCGGCTGGTCAGAGCCCTGCCCGAACCGGAGGTCGGCGAGGTGGAGGTCCTCGGTGTTGACGACTTCGCCTTCCGCAAGGGCCGTCACTACGGCACGGTGCTGATCGACATGGCCACCCACCGTCCACTGCATCTCTACGAGGGGCGCGAGGGCGAAGACCTCGCCGCATGGCTCCGCGACCACCCCGAGGTGAAGGTGATCTGCCGGGACCGGTCCAGCGGTTACGCAGAGGGCGCACGCATCGGAGCGCCGCAGGCCGAGCAGGTCGCTGATCGCTATCATCTGTGGGCCAATCTCGGCCAGGCGGTCGAGAAGACAGTGAACGGTCATCGCTCCCGTCTGGCCGAACCGCCTTCACAACCCGCAGACATCCCCGACGAACCGCAGGTAGTCCAGCTGCCGACAGAGCTGAAGATCGTGACTCGGCTCCGTGAACAACATGCTGCCGCCCACGAGTTGTGGCAGCAGGGGATGTCGAAGGCGGGGATCGGCCGGAAACTCGGACTGCACCAGGCCACCGTCCGCAAACTGGTTAACGCCCCCTCCGCGGACGACGTCGTCGCCAAAAGCCTGCAGCGTGCGCACGTCGTCGACCCGTATGTCGGCTACCTGCACCGGCGCTGGAACGGTGGCGTCAGAAACGCCACCCAGCTCTACCGCGAGATACAGGAACAGGGCTACCCCGGAGGCGAGTTGGCCGTCCAGCGTCACCTGCGGCAGTACCGCACCGGGCGCGGACATGCACCCGATCCGGGGCCGAAGCCTCCGTCGGTCCGTGAGGTCACCTCATGGATCATGACTCGCCCCGAACACCTGCGGGACGAGGTCGCCGGAAAGCTTCACCGGCTGCGCGAACGCGATCCCGAGCTGGACCGGCTCACTCTTCACGTCAGGAAGTTCGCCGTCATGATGACTGCACGCCACGGCGACCGCCTCGAGGACTGGATCACCGAGGTCGAACGAGACTCCCTCGCCCCACTCGCGGGCTTCGCCCGCAACCTCCGCCGCGACTTCGACGCCGTCCGCAACGGACTGTCCCTTCCCCACAGTTCCGGCGCCGTCGAAGGCAACATCAACCGGCTGAAGATGCTGAAACGGCAGATGCTCGGCCGGGCCAGCCTCGATCTCCTTCGCAAACGCGTCCTGCTCGCGCGATGAGTCCAGCCCGTCCGGATCACAAGATCGTCGACAGAACCAACTTCGTTGCAGGCCACACGGTTGCAGGCCGACCCATTGAGGAGCGGGAGTGGCCGCGCCCGCGCCGTAGACACGGAACTGTTTTTTGAGCGGCCGCCGTCCTCACCTTCGACCCCACGCCCACGGGTGAGGGGAGCGGAACCTACCTCTACGACCCCGTGCCGACCACGGGCGGCGCGCTCCTGATGATGGAGGATTTTTGGCCGGGCCCGCTGAGCCGGCCTGACGACTCACCCGGCGGCGGGTCGGCGGTACAGGCGTACCTGTCCCTGCGCGACGAGTCGGCCGTCTGCGTTCTTCATCTCAACGGCCCACAGTTGGAGGGTTCTGCCCTGCTGGACGGGGCGGCCCAGCACGTCGAGACGGCCGGTGACGTGTGGGCGTATGAAGTCGGTCTGGTTGTTCACACCGAGCGCGAAACCGCCGCCCTCGCTCTCCGCCAGGGCGGACCCGATCCCCGCGACGCTCTCGATGACCGACGCGTACACACCTCCGTGGGTGAAACCCATGGGGTTGTGATGGTCCGCGGTGATGTCAAGGTGTGCTCTGACTTCCAGAGGTGAAGCCGCATCGATGACGAGGCCGAGTACTTGGGTGAAGGCGCCCTGGACCGCGGGGTCGAAAGGCAGGCGAACGCCGGTCGTGTCCTGCATGGTGAGTCTCCTCGTCCAGCTGTCGTTCTGTGCGCCGGAAGGCGCAGGGTGGTACCGGCGGGCGGGCATGGGGGAGATTGCCCGCCCGTCGGAGTTCAGCGGCCTCCGCTGCCGCATCCCCGCCCGGTCGAACAGGCGGGCGTCGGCTCGGTGGCCTGCACGCCCAGGGGTTCCTGACGGCCGATCGACTGGGCCAGTGTCAACGTGGGTGGCGTCGGACGACCTCCTGGAGGCGGCCGGTGTGATGGGCCTCGGTCACGTCGAACGGTTCGGCGGTGAGCATCCAGCACCGGCTTGGACAGCCGACGGCCCTCCACCTGCCACAGGTCGATACCTCCGTCGGACACCGGATCGGTGCCCTGGGGCTTGCGCTTGTGCGGCCGGTTGAGGCCGATCACACCAGCACCGGGCCCGCGCACGTCGGATGTCGCGGTCTCGTCCTTGGGGGTCAGCCGACGAGGACCGAGACGATCTCAGCGACGCAGACGGGCGAGTCGCCGTCCTTCCACTCTACGGTGACGCGGAAAACGACCTGGGCCCCGTGCTGTCCCCGCTGGAACCCGGCGAGTTCGACGGTCGCCCGCAACCGTGCGCCGACGGGGGCGGGTGCCGGGTAACGGCCCTTGTTGCTGTCATACGATCTCTCCGGCTTGGATGACGTCGGTCAGCGAGTCGATGCGGCTGAGGCTGTGGGCGCCGTAGAAGTCGGCGTCCAGGAGACGGCGGGCGGTGTCGGCGTCCTCGGGCAGATCGAGGGCCGCGGTCAGGATGCGGGCGTGCATCCATCCGCCGGCGAGCAGGCCCCACTGCGTGAGGTAGGGGACACCACCCGCGAGCATGTCGCGTGGGTTGTTCTTGGCCTGCCGGAGCAGGGCCGCGGTGGCCTCGCGGCCGGAGGCGATCGCCAGGTCCAGTCGTTCGACGGTGCGCTTCGCGACCGGGTGGTCGTGGCGGCGCAGCGGCTCCAGAGAGGCTTCGACGAGCGCGTAGGCCGCTTCGGCGGTGGCGCCGCCGTCGCGTGCCAGTTTCCTGCGGGTGAGGTCGTTGGCCTGGATCGCGGTGGTGCCTTCGTAGATGGGCAGGATCCGTACGTCGCGCAGGTACTGGGCGGCGCCGGTCTCCTCGATGAAGCCCATCCCGCCATGCACCTGGATGCCGTCCGAGGTGATCTGCACGGAGTTCTCCGTCAGCCAGCCCTTGAGGATCGGCACGAAGAAGTCCGCCAGCTGGAACGCCTCGGCCGACTGTTCGGCACGGGCCAGGTCGAGCCAGGCCGACACCTGGACCTGCAGCGCGCGCATCGCCGAGGTGGTGCTGCGCATTGACAACAACAGCCGTCGCACGTCGGGGTGTTCGGCGATCGGGGTGCCCGCCGGGCGGCCCGCCACGGATCCCTGGACGCGCTCGGCCGCGTATGCCTCGGCGCGCTGGAAGGCCCGGTCGGAGCCGCCCAGGCCCTGGGCGGCGACGCCGAGCCGGGCGGCGTTCATCATCACGAACATCGCTTCCAGGCCCCGGTTCTGGGCTCCGACGAGCCAGCCCGTGGCGTCGTCGTAGTCGAGGACACAGGTGGGGCTCGCGTGGATGCCGAGCTTGTGCTCCAGGGACACTGTGTGGACGGTGTTGCGTTCGCCGAGGCCGCCGTCGGCCGTCGGGAAGAACTTCGGCGCGACGAACAGCGAAAGTCCTCCGAGCCCTTCGGGCGCGCCCTCGGTGCGGGCCAGCACCAGGTGCACGATGTTCTCGGTGAGGTCGTGGTCGCCCCAGCTGATGAAGATCTTCTGGCCCTTGATCGCCCAGCTGCCGTCGGGGCGCGGCCGGGCGATGGTGCGGATGCCTGCCAGGTCGGTGCCGGACTGCGGCTCCGTCAGGTTCATCGTGCCGGTCCACCGGCCCGACGCCAGCGGCGGTAGGTAGACCTTCTTGATCTCGTCGCTTGCGGCCGCCGACAGCGCATAGGCGGCTCCGGCGGTCAGACCGGGCCCGACGGCGAAGGCCATGTTGGCTGCGGACCAGATCTCGGTAACCGCTGTGGTCACCACACTGGGCATGCCCTCTCCGCCCGCTTCGCGCGGCAGGCCGATGCCGGCCCAGCCGCCCTCGGCGAACGCCTTGTACGCCTCGGTGAAACCGGGGGCGGTGGTCACCTTGCCGTCGGTGAGCGTGTTGCCTGCCCGGTCGCCGATGGCGTTGAGGGGGTCGAGGACCTCGGAGGCGAACGTGCCGGCATGGCTGAGGACTTCACGGATGTCGTCCAGGTCCACTTCCCCGCCGGTGGTGGCGTCCAGGACGTGCTGCCCGTCGATGACATGGCGGAGCAGGAAGTCGTATTCCCCCACGGGGGCCTTGTAGCCGCTCATCGTCACTCGCCCCCCAGGTCGATGCCGAGGGTGGTGCTCAGGCCGCCGTCGAGCGGGATGATGGCACCGGTCATGTAGTTCGTGGCCCGTGAGGAGAGGTAGACCGCCGCGGCCGCGACGTCCTCGGTACGGCCGATGCGGCCCACCGGGCTCGCCGCCACCAGCTGGTCGCCCAGCTCCTTCAGCGGACCTTCCATCATCTTGGAGGGGAAGGGTCCCGGGGCGATGGCGTTGACCAGGATCGACGGGGACAGCTCCGCTGCCATGTGCCGGGTCAGGTGGTGGACGGCGGCTTTCGAGGCGGAGTAGGAGTAGTTGCCGAAGCCGGGCACGATGTTGCCGTCGATCGAGCCGATGTTGATGACGCGGGCCGGGTTGTCGGGCGTCGAGGCGGCTTCGAGCAGGGGGCGCGCGGCCCGGGTCAGGTTGAACGGTGCCTTGAGGTTGGTGCCGAGAACGCGGTCCCAGGCCTTGTCCGGGAAGTCGTCGAACGAAGCGCCCCAGGTGGTGCTGGCGTTGTTGACGAGGATGTGCAGCGCGGGCTCCTGGCTTCGCACCTCCTCGATCAGGGCCCGGCAGCCGTCCTCGGTGCTGACGTCGGCGGGGATCGCCTTGATCGCGCCGTACTGCGACAGTTCCTTCTCCGCGGTGGCGCAGGCGTCGGCCTTGCGGGAGGAGATGTACACGCGGGCGCCGGCCCGCAGCAGTCCTTCGGCGATCATGTAGCCGATGCCACGGCTACCGCCGGTGACCAGGGCAGTCTTGCCCTCGACCGAAAACAGGTCGGGAAACATGGGGTGCTCCAAATGGGTAGTGCGATCAAGGGCCCGCGAAGTGGGGGTGCGACGGGCGCCCAGGCCCGGCGGTGGTGACGGAGCCCAGGGGGCAGCAGGCGTCAAGCCCGCTGGTACAGCGCCTCGATGTGGTCCTGGTAACGCTCGGTGATCACCGGTCGGCGCATCTTCAGCGACGGGGTGAGCTCACCGGATTCCACGCTCCAGGGCGAGGCAAGGAGGACGAAACGCTTGATCTGCTCGGGCCTGGACAGCCGGTCGTTGGCCTCGTCGACGATGGCCTGGGCCCGGGCGCGGACCTCGGTGTGTGCGAGGAGCTTCTCGATGGAGGTTTCCTCGATGCCCTGCGCAGTGGCGAATGCCTTGAGCGCCTCAGGGTCCACCGTCAGGAGAGCGACGAGGTAGGGCTGTGCCTCGCCCACGACCATGACCAGGTCGATGAAGTCGCGTCCGGCGATGAGGGATTCGATCCCGGTGGGCGCGATGTTCTTGCCGGCGGAGCTGACGAGGATTTCTTTCTTCCGGTCCGTGATGTGCAGCCGCCCGGCCTTGTCGAGGTGCCCCATGTCTCCGGTGCGCAGCCAGCCGTCTGCCGTGAGGAGTTCGGCCGTGGCGTGTGCGAGGTTGCGGTATCCGGGGGTGTTGCTGGGGCTGTGGATCTCAATTTCACCGTCCGGGGCGATGCGGACCCTGGTTCCGGGCAGGGGCAGTCCCACGCTGCCGCGACTCTGGCCGCCGGGCCGATCGAGCACGGCCACTCCGCCTGTCTCGGTCAGTCCGTAGCCGTTGTGGATGTAGATCCCGAGTGAGGCGAAGAACTCGGCGACGTTCTCCCTCATGGGGGCGGCGGCGGTGCATGCCAACGCCTGGTCGAGGCCGAGCATGACACGTATGTCCCGCAGCACTCCCTCGCGTGCGCGTTGGGCTGCGGTGCGCAGCTCGGCCGGCACGGGAGCGTCGTCGATGATCAGTCGCCATTCCTCGATCAACGTCTGCCGGTCCGCCTGCAGGGCTTGATGATGGCTGTCCATCATCGGTGAAGCCAACAACGCCTGAGCGCCCTGGCCCAGTTTCTCCCAGACACGAGGCACGGTCAGGAGACAGCTGGGGCGGTGCGTCCGCAGGCTGTCGGGCAGATCATTCGGATCCGTAGCGCACCACACGTGACCGCCCAGGTGCAGCGTCAGGTAGACGCTCCACAGCCGTTCGGCCACGTGGGCCAAGGGCAGTGAGGAGGCGACCCGGTAGTCGTGGTCGAAGCCCCCGGTACGCACCATGGCCTCGGCGTTCCACAGCAGGTTGTGGTGCGTGAGAATGACTCCCTTGGGCTGTCCCGTTGTCCCAGAGGTGTAGATGTAGGTGAGGGGGGCGTCGGGGCGGAGGGAGGCGCAACGCCGTTCGATCTCGTCCCTCAGGAAGTGCCGGTGACGTGCGCCGTCGGCCACCAGTTCCTGCCACGTCGTCGCCGGCGACGTTTCGGTAGGCGTGTGCGCGGGGGCGTCGCCGGGGCGGGCGGGAAGCATGATGAGGTGCGGAGCGTGTTCCGCTACCCATGGCACCTTCTCGATCCGCTCCCTCGCCGTCTCCTCGACGACGATGAGGTGCGGCTCCGCATCACGGACCACGTGGTCCAACTGCTCGATGGACAGGGTCGGATACAGGCTGACCGCAGCCGCTGCGCAGTGGGAGGCGGCCAGGTCTGCCGCCAGGTGCTCGACGCGATTACCCGCGAGGATCGCGATCGTCCCACCGGGTTCCAGGCCCAGCCGCAGGTAGCCGGCCGCCGTGTCGAGTACCAGTTCGCGGTACTCCTGCCAGGTCAGCGTGGTGACGGTGCCCTCAGCGGCTCTCCAGGAAACGGCGGGATACGTTGCTCTGTCCACCGCGCGTGCGGCCAGGAGACAGGGGAGAGTGCCTGGGGCGCCCCAGCCCTCCGGGGGGTCCTTCGGGGCTGCGGCGGCCATCACTTTCCCTCGAAGACGATGTCGGCGTGGTTCTTGAGGAATTCCCGCGAGCCCTGGCTCAGCAGCAGGCCTACGCCGTGCTGCATGTCCCGGGTGTCGAACAGCGAGGTGGCCGCGTCCAGGACGAAGCGGTCGGTCTCGCGCGGGCCGTGTGCGAGGGAATGGTTCACGAGGCGCTTGCTGACGGCGTGCGCGCGGGTCGGGCCCTTGGCCAGCCGCTGCGCCCAGGCCAGGGATTCATCCCGCAGCTGGTCACCGGGAACGACACGGTTGATGATGTTCCACCGCTCGAACGTCTCGGCCGGGTACTGGTCACCGGAGAAGGTGATCTCCAGAGCACGGGCGGAACCGCACCGCTCGGCAAGGCGGTAGACGCCGCCGAGGAAGGTAGCGGCACCGATCAGGGCCTCGACCTGAGCGAACTTGGTGCCCTCGGCGGCGATGACCAGATCCGCAGCGAGAGCGATCTCCAGTCCAGCGGCCAGGCAGAGACCCTGAACAGCGGCTATCACGGGGAACGGTGCGTCTTCGATGGCACCGATGAGCGGCATGACCTGTCCGAACAGCTCACGTGCATCGGTCGCGGAGCGCCCGGCGAAGAGGTTCACATCGGCTCCGCCGGAGAAGATCGGACCGTCGGCCTGGATCAACAGGGCCCGCTTCCCTTCCTCCTTCGCCCTCCGGAGTCCCGCCTCCAGGCCGTCGCTGATGCTGGAGTCGAAGAGGTTGGCCGGCGGGTTGGTCAAGGTCACCACGGCGACGTCGCCGATGGCCTCGTACTTGGTCTGGCTCATGCATGTCTCCTGAACTGAACGTCGTCGACTGAACTGTCGACAGAGCGCCGGGCAACCTCCCCGGCACCCGCTAGACTAAGTCGACTAGACTGAACCGTCAAGAAAAGCTCGAAGGCTCGACCCGCACGCGACGCCGCTATGATTGAGGCCGCATAATGTAGTACCCCCGAAGCCATCAGGAGTGCCGGTGAGCCCGCAACAGCGGACCGAGATGTCGCACAAGGAACGCCTGCTCAGGCAGGGCATGAGGCATTTCTACGCGCACGGCTACCACGGCACTACGGTGGACGCCGTCCTCGACGCCTCAGGAGTCCCAAAAGGTTCCTTCTATCACCATTTCGGGTCCAAAGAGGCGTTCAGCAAGGCAGTGCTCAAGCGCTACATGGAATTTCAGCTTAATCTGCTGCAAAAGTGGGCCGAGCGAAATGACATCTCCACGACGGAGAAGCTGAGCGGCTATTTTGACGAAATGGTGAAGGCATTCATCAGCTCGGGCTATCAGCGGGCCTGCCTGGCCGGGAAGTTTTCCACGGAGGTGTCCGCCACGTCGGAAAGCTTCCGAGCTGTACTGGAAAGCGACCTGCGGGACTGGCGCACGGATCTCGTCAGAGTCCTCAGGCAAGGACAGGACCAAGGCGACGTGCGCAAAGACCGTTCGGCAGAGGAACTGGCCGATGCGCTGCTGGCCATGATCCAGGGCGCCTTTGTGATCGCCCTCTCCTCGCGAGAGGAAGCATCACTCAACGCCATCACCACCACCATCCCCCTGCTTGTCCAGGCCCCTTCGGCGACTTGACGCCGAAGAAGCGAACAGCCCGAAAGCGGCCTGTACGGGTGCAAGTTGCATGCCGGTTGCGCCTTCCTTCTGAACCTGCAGGCAGGTCGCCCTCCCTGCAGGGGCATCGAGGTGAGCGCCTACTTCCTGCTGGACATAAGCGGCCTTCTCGGGTCTGCGCGGGATGGAGACTTCGCGGAAGGGCCGAGCGTCGTCGCTCGGGGCGATCACAGGGCGTGATAGGCGTACGTGCTGTTCGGTTTCCACAGCGCGCGGGTCCACGATCCCTCCGGTGACTCGGTCGTTCTCCAGACCTGTTGACCGGGAGCCGGTGGGCAAGCGGTTCACTGCCTCCGTCGTACTCGCCGACGACCTCGGCGTGCCCGCCGCCGGCCGCCAGGCCAGGTGAGGCCACGCTGAAAGGGTCAGGGGCGGGGTGTTCTTGTGTCCTTGGAGGCCGGGGCAGCGGAACGAACCCGAAGGAGTCCTTCGGGTTCGTGGGACGGAGCAAAGGTCCACCGCCCGCGGGAATTTGCTCCATCTCGCGTCGGATCCGCCCGGTCAGAGCGTCCCGGATCTGGCCGACGTCACCGCAGTCAACTCAACGGGTCAGCTGTTCGACGAGCGGTGTTCGACGGCGTCTGTACCCTCGACGATCCACTTCAGGTGGTGCGTGTCGACGTACTCGCGCATGTAGGCGATCTTGCCGGCATGGACGTCGAGGTGGAATGCCACGTGGTTGTCGTACGTGCGATTGTCCGGAGTTTTTCCGCCGACGTGCAACTCGATCGCGGCCCGGTTTCCGTCGGCGATGATGTTCTCGATGCGGCTGTAGTGGCCGTGCGTTACTGCGGCGGCCAGCACCGCCATCAACTGACTCACCTCGTGAATCCGGTACGGTCGCGCGAGGGAAAACTCCTCGGCATGCCCGAGCAGATGCCAGCGGGCATCTTCCGCGAAAAGGCCGAGCGCCTCATCTACGCGGCCGGTCGTGAGGGTTTCAATGAACTGCGTTGCTAGCTGACGAGTTTCATCGGTCGTCATCTGGACTCCTCTGTGGGTTGGTGTGTTGCCGTGCTCTGATACTGAGTGGGACCTGATGGTGGGCTTGTTAGCCCTGGGGGACGCCGGCCGGTATCCGGTAGAGGGGTCACCGCCATTGCCGGATAGTGGTTGGCGGGGCCCTCCTGGGCGGTCGGAGGGATGTCAGTGTGCGGAGGGAAGGCTGCGGAGCCGACGGTCAGCGCGACGGAGCGCAGCCGGTCTTCGAGGTCGGGCATCTGGTGGGCGGTGATGATCTCGTCGGCTTCGACGGCCTGTGCGAGGTCATCGAGGTAGCGGGCGACGTCGTTCGGGTCCCCGACCGCGGTGTAGTGCAGCAGTTTGTCGACCTGCTCCCCGATGGGTCCGCTGAGGAGCTCGTCGGCGGCGTCCTCGTCAATGTCGGTCTGGACGGGGAGTCTGGGTCGCGCCATGCCCGAGGCCATGGTGCGGCGGATGGAGAGGAGGGCCTGCTGGGCGCGCTCCGTCGTGTCGGCCGCGACGACGTTGGCGCCCACCACGAGGTAGGGCTCTGCCAGGTCCGCACTGGGTCGGAAGGCTTGGCGGTAGGTCTCGGCGGCCTGTTCGAGCAGGTAAAGCCGATCGGGCAGGTGTGGTGACGCTGCGCCCACGGCCGAGCCCTGGTGGTGTGCGCGCCCCGTCATAGGAAACCCGGACGGGGCGACCTGGCAGGCCCCGTCCGGGCGGATGTTGGGTACCGTCCGCTAGACCGTAACGGCGTCCTTCTCAGGGTCCGCCTCAGCGGGGATGCGATGCAGCCCCTTGCGGTCGTACCAACCCGTCACACCGAAGCCGAAGGCCGCGGCCAGTACGAGACCGGCGGCCATCATCACCCAGCCCCGGGTCAGGCCCGCGTCGGCCTGGGCGTCGTAGTAAAGGATCGAGCGAACGCCTCCGGTAATCTGCCGCAGCGGTTCGAACTCCGCCAGGAAGCGGTAGAAGCCGGGCAACGCCTGAATGGGCGTGGTGGCGCCGGCAGTCGGTACCGCCATCGCGATGTAGACCAGGGTTACCAGCAGCATGCCGGGCGTGCCGAAGACGGCGAGCAGCGTCAGGGCACCGATGCCGGCGACTGCGATGGCGGTCACCGAGTACAGCCACAGAAGTGGCAGATGCGAGGCATCCATACCCATGATGCCGACAGCACCAGCCATCACCAAGGTGCCCATGAGCAGGGACAGGCCGATCATGAGAGTGGCACTGATGGCGAGGGTCTGTACCCGGGTCGCCCGGATCAACGGGCGGTGAAGGCGCAGCGGGCCCATGTCGTTGTGGGTGTAGCCCAGGGCGTGGTCCACCTGGCCGCTGATCACGTTGGCGGAGAGCATCCCGCACACCACGAGGACGAGCGCGTAGTAGAACGCGGTCAGACCCAGTCCGCTGTGGGAGTCGAGCGGATGCCCGTCCTTGATCGTGACGGCGGCCGGGTCGGCCAGGAGGACGCGGGCCGCGGCGGGCATTTTCGCCTGCTCGGACCCGGTCTGGGCGGTCAGCTCCTTACCCAACCCGAGTGAGGCCCTCTCGGCAGCTGTCGATGTGGCCGTCCGCGCCAGGCTGGAACCCAGGCTGCCCGCAGACGAGTTGGTCAGCACCGTCAGCGTGGGACGAACAAGATCATCGGTGGCCTCAGTGCTGGTCAGTGCAGTGACGGAGGTGGTGAAATCCTCGGGGACGACGAGCGCCCCGTACAACTTGCCCTTGCCGAGCTCCTCTTTCATTTCCGTCTCATCCATCACCCTCCAGTCGATCTTGCTACCGCTGGCGTTGGACGCCTTGATCGACCCAGTGATCCGTTGGCCAAGATTGACCGTCTTCCCGTCGACGGTTCCCCCTTCGTCGGAGTTGACCAACCCCACAGGCAGGTTCTTCATATGGCCGGCGGGATCGACGTTGGCACCCACATAGAACACGGTGAACAGCAACGCGAGGACGCCCGTGATGACGCCGTTGGCGATCCACAGGGGTTTGGCGCGCAGAACGCGGAACGGATGAATTTCGGTCATGAATTACTCCGGTTCAAGACGGCTACAGCAGAAGGAGAACGGGCGGCGCCACTGCAGCCCAAGATTTTTCGGGACGATCACTCTCATCGCGTACCGCCGCAGACAGAGCAGTGATCCTTCAACGGGATTGCGGCGCCTCCCCCATGCCCAGGCTGCCGTCGGCGTCGATGGCAACGGCATCACGGAGACAGCCTCAACCGCCGCTCAAGCGTGAAACCGGTCGGTTTCGACTCATCTTAAACCGACCGGTTTCCTGCTTCAAAATCGAGACGACGGTTCAACCCGCAAACGCGAGCGGACTGACCTTCAGCACAACGCCGAAGGTCAGTCCGATGTGAAGTTCATCGATCCGCCCGCTTCGATTCCCCGGGGCGCCGTAGCGGACCGACAAGTCCTCCCAAACCACCGTGATCGAGACCGCACCCGCCCGTGCGGCCTGCGGATCTACTCGACGCTGAGCCAAACCACCGCAACAACAGCGCGCCGGGTTCCAGTCCGTTTTCCGCTGGCGCGTGCTCAACGAGGCACTGCCCACACCTACATCGCACGCCCTATCGACGCTGAGGAGTGGTACCGCTCCCCGACGGCATCAACATGACGACGCCGAGGTATTCAACAACAGCCTGGC
This sequence comes from Streptomyces sp. B21-083, assembly GCF_036898825.1. Taxonomy (GTDB): domain Bacteria; phylum Actinomycetota; class Actinomycetes; order Streptomycetales; family Streptomycetaceae; genus Streptomyces. The sequence goes on from NZ_JARUND010000002.1 coordinate 922,896, forward strand.
GAGTGGGAGGACGCCCACGATTACCTTCGCCCCCGCGGCGCCTTCAGCCAGCCAAGCTCCCTGCGAGCGCCACAAGCAGAAGATCACGCCCCGACGTCTCCGATGATCTTCAGTGGCACACCTGGGGGCTTGGACAACCGGGAATTCTCAATCTGCCACGGGTTGATGCTGCCGTCCGGCACGAGGGAGATGTGCTTCTGCCGTTCCGGACCCACGCTCGCCAAGTCCAGCCAGGATGCGTCCTTGCTCAGTTCGCCGTAAACCGTGGCGAGGTCCCGCAGCCTGGTCGCGTCGAAGCCATTGCGCTTGTGCGGTCGGTTGGAGACCGATCATCAGCACCTTTCCCTCACGCCGTACGTCGAGGGTCTTGTTCAGGGTCCCCGCTGGTCACGCCAGGCTCTCAGCTCTGTAGCAGCTCACTCGATGAGCAGTGAGACGACTTCGGCGACGCAGACCGGCTTGTCGCCGCCCTGCCGCTCCACAGTGACGCGGAGGACGGCCTGGGCTCCCTGCGGTGCGCGCCGCAGTTCCGCCAGTTCCACCGTGCCGCGCAGCTGGGAGTTCACGGGTGTGGGTGCTGGGAATCGAACCTTGTTGCTGCCGTAGTTGATGGCGGCCGTCAGACCGTCCGTCCGCGCGGCTTCCGAGATCATCATCGGCGCGAGGGACAGAACCAGGTATCCGTGGGCGATGGTCGTCCCGTAGGGGCCCTTGGCTGCCTTCTCCGGATCGATGTGGATCCACTGATGGTCACCGGTCACGTCAGCGAAACGATCGATGTCGTCCTGGGTGATCGTGTGCCATTCGCTCTGGCCGATCACAGTGCCGACGGCCTTCTCGAAGTCGTCAAGGCCCTTGTAGGTCTTCACAGGTGTCATGGGGGGTGCCTCCTTCAGGCTTTGGGGCCGCCGGCCACATACAGGATCTGGCCGCTGACGAACGATGCTTCCTCACGGACGAAGAACGAGGCTGCGGCGGCGATGTCGGCCGGGCCACCCACGCGCCGGACAGGGATCTGCTCGGCCGCGAATTCCTTGAGCGCATCGAAGGTCATGCCCAGGCGCTGGGCCGTCGCGGCGGTCATATCGGTGGCGATGAAGCCCGGGGCGACGGCGTTGACGGTGACGCCGAACTTGCCCAGTTCGATGGCGAGGGTCTTGGTGAACCCCTGCACCCCCGCTTTCGCGGCGGAGTAGTTGGCCTGACCCCGGTTGCCGAGCGCCGATTCGCTGGAGAGGTTGACAATGCGCCCCCAGCCGGCCTTGGCCATGTACTTCTGGGTGGCCCGGCTGACGAGGAAGGCGCCGCGCAGATGGACGTTCATGACGGTGTCCCAGTCAGCGGTCGTCATCTTGAACAGCAGGTTGTCCCGCAGCACGCCGGCGTTGTTGACGGCGATGGTGGGGGCGCCGAGTTCGTCGGCGACGCGGGTCACCGCACGTTCGACGGCCTGTTCGTCGGCCACGTCCGCGCCGACGGCAAGCGCTTTGCCGCCGGCCGCTTCGATGCGTGCGACGACCGTCTTGCAGGCGTCCTCGTCCAGATCGAGTACGGCGACCGCGTGACCGTCGGCGGCGAGCCGCTCGGCGACTGCGGCGCCGATGCCGCGGGCCGCGCCGGTGACGATGGCGGTACGGGGAGTTGACGTAGTCATGGTGAGGTTGCTCCGTTTCTCAGCTGAGGCGTTCGATGATCATGGCCATGCCCTGGCCGCCACCGACGCACATGGTCTCCAGTCCGAACTGCTTGTCGTGGAACTGGAGGGAGTTGATGAGAGTGCTGGTGATACGGGCGCCGGTCATGCCGAAGGGATGCCCGACGGCGATCGCACCGCCGTTGACGTTGACCTTGTCCAGGGGGATGCCCAACTCGCGCGCGGAGCCGATGACCTGAACGGCGAACGCCTCGTTGATCTCGACCAGGTCGATGTCACCGATGGACAGGCCCGCGTTCGCCAGCGCGTTGCGCGTGGCACCGATGGGACCGAGGCCCATGATCTCCGGGGAGAGGCCCGTGACACCGGTGGCGACGATGCGCGCCAGCGGGGTCAGACCCAGCTCGCGGGCCCTGGTGTCGGACATGACGACCACGGCCGCCGCACCGTCGTTGAGGGGACAGGCGTTGCCCGCGGTGACGGTGCCGTCGGGGCGGAAGACCGGCTTGAGACCGGCGACCTTCTCGTACGTCGTCCCCGGACGCGGGCCGTCGTCCTGGGAGACAACCGTGCCGTCCGGCAGGGTGACAGGCGTGATGTCCCGCTCCCAGAAGCCGTTGGCGAGCGCCTTCTCGGCCAGGTTGTGTGAGCGGACGCCGAACTCGTCCTGCTCCCGCCGACTGATGCCGGTCAGCTGCGCGACGTTCTCGGCGGTCTGGCCCATCTGGATATAGACGTCCGGCAGGAGGCTGTCCTCGCGCGGATCGTGCCACTTCTCCGTACCCTCCGCACCGCGGGCGTCGGTACGTGCCAGGGCGTCGGCGAACTCGGGGCTGCGCACGTCCACGCCGGGCCAACCGTCGGCGTAGCCGTTGAGGTACCGGCTGACGGTCTCGACGCCGGCCGAGACGAAGGTGTGGCCCTCGCCCGCCTTGATCGCGTGGAACGCCATGCGGGTGGTCTGCAGGCTGGAGGAGCAGTAGCGGTTGACGGTCGTACCGGGGACGGGGTCGAGGCCTGCCAGGACCGCGACGACGCGGGCCAGGTTGTTGCCGGACTCTCCGGCGGGCTGGCCGCAGCCCAGCATGAGGTCGTCGATGGTGTTCGGGTCGAGTTCCGGCACCTTGGCCAGAGCGGCCTGGAGCATCTGGACCGTAAGGACCTCGGGCCGCATCTGGACGAGCGAGCCCTTATTGGCCCGGCCGATGGGCGAACGGGCGGTGGAGACGATGACTGCTTCAGACATTGCTTGCCTTCTTTCGCTTCCATGCCGTCATGGACGACAGGACAAGGGCGCTGGGGTTGAGGTTGTGGGGGTACCGGGCCCGCATCCGGGTCACGAGGTCACGCGAGTCGGTGCTGGCGTCGAGTTCCTCGGTGAACGCGCGGATGTAGTCACGGGTGTGGATGACGGTGGCGGCCAGGTCGTCGTCGGGCGCCTCGGGGTTCTTGTGGCCTGCGACGACGATCTCCGGCTCCAGGGCCGCGATCTTCTCGATGCTCTCGATCCACTTGGTCCACTCGGCGGGCCCGGAGGCGGCGAGGAAGGGGTTGACGCCGTTGTAGATCGCGTCGCCGGCCATGACCGCGCGGAGCGACGGCACCCACACGATGGTGGCCGGGGCGATGTCCGCCTGGCCGATCTCAATGACCTTCAGTTCCTCCCCGTCGAGGAGGATCGTGTCGCCATCGAGGGGCTCGGGGATCACGGTGTTGTCGAGGGCCTTGTCCCCGAACCACTGGCGCCACGTTGTGCGCTGGGCCTCGTTGGTGGCTTTGATCTCCGCCACCACGGACGGCAGTGCAACCGCCCGGGCTTGCGGGAAACGCTCCAGCAGCCACTCAATGCCGAAGTAGTGGTCGGCGTGGGCGTGGGTGACGTAGATCGTGGTGAGGGTACGGCCCGACTCCTCGATCCGGCGGGCCAGCTCGGCCACGTCGTCCGCCAGGTACTGGCTGTCCACCAGAACTACCTCGGTCGGCCCGTAGACGAGTGTCGAGGTGGTCGGTGAGAACCAGCCGCCGACCGCCTCGGGCAGCTTCACCAAGGGGCTTGTGTACACGTCGAGGGTCAACGCGGTGCTCATACGATCTCTCCGGCCTGGATGACGTCGGTCAGCGAGTCGATGCGGCTGAGGCTGTGGGCGCCGTAGAAGTCGGCGTCCAGGAGACGGCGGGCGGTGTCGGCGTCCTCGGGCAGGTCGAGGGCCGCGGCCAGGATGCGGGCGTGCATCCATCCGCCTGCGAGCAGGCCCCACTGCGTGAGGTAGGGGACACCACCCGCGAGCATGTCGCGTGGGTTGTTCTTGGCCTGCCGGAGCAGGGCCGCGGTGGCCTCGCGGCCGGAGGCGATCGCCAGGTCCAGTCGTTCGACGGTGCGCTTCGCGACCGGGTGGTCGTGGCGGCGCAGCGGCTCCAGAGAGGCTTCGACGAGCGCGTAGGCCGCTTCGGCGGTGGCGCCGCCGTCGCGTGCCAGTTTCCTGCGGGTGAGGTCGTTGGCCTGGATCGCGGTGGTGCCTTCGTAGATGGGCAGGATCCGTACGTCGCGCAGGTACTGGGCGGCGCCGGTCTCCTCGATGAAGCCCATCCCGCCATGCACCTGGATGCCGTCCGAGGTGATCTGCACGGAGTTCTCCGTCAGCCAGCCCTTGAGGATCGGCACGAAGAAGTCCGCCAGCTGGAACGCCTCGTCAGAGTCCGCCTGAGGCGCCCCTGCCATGTCGAGCCATGCCGCGACCTGGAGCTGGAAGGCGCGCATCGCGGAGATCGTGCTGCGCATTGACAGCAACAGCCTTCGGACGTCGGGGTGTTCGGCGATCGGGGTGCCCGCCGGGCGGCCTGTCACCTTGCCCTGGACGCGCTCGGCCGCGTATGCCTCGGCGCGCTGGAAGGCCCGGTCGGCGAGGCTGAGACCCTGGGCGGCCACGCCCACCCGGGCGAGGTTCATCATCACGAACATCGCTTCCAGGCCCCGGTTCTGGGCTCCGACGAGCCAGCCCGTGGCGTCGTCGTAGTCGAGGACACAGGTGGGACTGGCGTGGATGCCGAGCTTGCGTTCCAGGGACACCGTGTGGACGGTGTTGCGTTGGCCCGGGGTGCCGTCGGCGTTCAACAGGAACTTCGGCGCGACGAAGAGCGAGAGGCCGCCGAGCCCTTCGGGCGCGCCTTCCGTGCGGGCCAGCACCAGGTGCACGATGTTCTCGGTGAGGTCGTGGTCGCCCCACGTGATGAAGATCTTCTGGCCCTTGATCGCCCAGCTGCCGTCCTGGCGCGGCCGGGCCGTGGTGCGGATGCCTGCCAGGTCGGTGCCGGACTGCGGCTCCGTCAGGTTCATCGTGCCGGTCCACTGACCCGACGCCAGCGGCGGCAGATACGTCTTTTTGATCTCGTCGCTTGCCGCGGTGAGCAGGGCGTGCACGGCGCCGACGGACAGGCCCGGTCCCAGGGAGAACGCCATGTTCGCCGCTGCCCAGATCTCGTTGACCCCGGTGGTCACCACGCCCGGCATCCCGTCGCCGCCCGCCTCGCGGGGCAGCCCGATACCGACCCAGCCGGCCTCCGCGTACGCCTTGTACGCCTCGGTGAACCCGGGGGCAGTGGTCACCTTGCCGTCCGTGAGGGTGTTGCCCTCGCGGTCGCCGATGGTGTTGAGCGGGTCGAGGACCTCGGTGGCGAACGTGCCCGCGTGGCCGAGGACTTCGCGTACGTCGTCCAGTCCCACCTCCCCGCCGGTGGTCACGTCGAGAACGTGCTGGGCGTCGACGACATGGCGGAGCAGGAAGTCGTACTCCCCCACCGGAGCCTTGTACTCGCTCATCGTCACTCTCCTTCGAGGGCGATGCCGACGGTGGTGCTGAGGCCGCCGTCGAGGGGAATGACCGCTCCGGTGATGTAGGTGGAGGCGGGCGAGGACAGGTAGACGACCGCGCCGGCGATGTCCTGGGTGCGGCCGATGCGGTGCACGGGGCTCGCCGCGACCAGCTGGTCGCCGAGTTCCTGGAGCGGGATCTCCATCATCTTCGACGGGAAGGGTCCCGGTGCGATGGCGTTGACGAGGATCGATGGGGAGAGGTCGGCTGCCATGTGCCGGGTCAGGTGGTGGACGGCGGCCTTGGAGGCGGCGTAGGAGTAGTTGCCGAAGCCGGGCACGACCATGCCGTCGATCGAGCCGATGTTGATGACGCGGGCCGGGTCGCCGTCGGTGGACGCCGACTCCAGCAGGGGCCGGGCGAGCCGGGTCATGGTGAAGGGGGCCTTGAGGTTGGTGGCGAGCACCCGGTCCCAGGCCTTGTCGGGAAACTCGTCGAAGGATGTGCCCCAGGTGGTCCCGGCGTTGTTGACGAGGATGTGCAGCGCGGACTCCCTGCCCTGGATCTCCTCGATCAGTGCCCGGCAGCCGTCCTCGGTGCTGACGTCGGCGGGGATCGCGGTGATCTCGCCGTACTGCGACAACTCCTTCTCCGCGGTGGCGCAGGCGTCGGCCTTGCGGGAGGAGATGTAGACGCGGACGCCGGCTCGCAGCAGTCCTTCGGCGATCATGTAGCCGATGCCTCGGCTGCCGCCGGTGACCAGGGCTGTCTTGCCCTGGACGGAGAACAGGTCGGGAAACATGGGGAACTCCAAGTGGGTTACGCGATAAGGAAGTTGCTCGGAACCGAGCTGGAGAGTTGTCCGCGCCGGCCGTTCGCTGCCGGGGTGCGGGTGCTGCGGGCGTCATGGCCGCAGGACAGGTGCGGCGTGACGGGATGTCAGGCCTGCCGGTACAGCGCCTCGATGTGATCCCGATAACGGTCGCGGATCACGGTGCGGCGCATCTTCAGCGACGGGGTGAGTTCACCGGACTCGGGGGTCCAGGCCGACGGCAGAAGAGCGAAACGCTTGATCTGTTCCGGCCTCGACAGCCGGCTGTTGGCCTCGTCCACGATCTGCTGGGCCCGGGCTCGGACAGTGGGGTGGTCGAGCAGCGCCTCGACGGACGTCTCCTCGATGCCCTCGGCCGCGGCGAACGCCGTCAGCGCCTGGTCGTCCACGGTGAACAGGGCCACCACGTACGGGCGCGCCTCTCCCACGACCATGGTCAGGTCGATGAATCCACGCCCGGAGATCAGGGACTCGATGCCGGTGGGAGCGATGTTCTTGCCCGCGGCATTGACGATGATCTCCTTCTTCCGGTCGGTGATGTGCAGCCGTCCGGCGTCGTCGAGATGCCCGATGTCCCCGGTGCGCAGCCAGCCGTCGGCGGTGTAGAGCTCGGCGGTGGCGTCCGGCAGGTTGCGGTATCCGGGAGTGTTGCCGGGGCTCTTCAGCTCGATCTCGCCGTCCTCCGCGATGCGGACCCCGACATCGCGCAGGGGCAGACCGACACTGCCGCGGCTCTGGCCGCCCAGCCGGTCGGCCACCGACACACCGCCCGTCTCGGTGAGCCCGTAGCCGTTGTGGATGTAGACGCCGATCGAGGCGAAGAATCCGGCGACGTCCTCCCTCAGCGGGGCCGCACCGCAGCAGGCCACGGCCTGGTCGAGGCCGAACATCACACGCACGTCGCGCAGGACGCCCTCCCGGGCGCGGTCGGCGGCGGTACGGAGTTTCGCCGGGACGGGGACGTCGTCCAGGATCAGTTCCCACTCCTCGGTCAGGGTTGCTCGGTCGGCTTCGAGAGCCTGCCGGTGAGCATCCATGAGCGAGGAATCCAGGAACGTCCGCACTCCCTGGGCGAGTTTCTCCCAGACGCGGGGCACCGCCATGAACGTGCTCGGCCGGTGCCTGGTGAGCGCGTCCAGCAGATCCTTGGTGTCGGGCAGGCAGTAGACGTGACCGCCCACTACGAGGGGGAAGTAGACGCTCCAGAGCCGCTCGGCCACATGGGCCAGGGGCAGTGAGGAGATGGTCCGATAGTCCCTGTCGAAGGCACCTGTGCGCACCATGGCCTGCGCGTCCCACAGGAGGTTGTGGTGGGTGAGGGTGACGCCCTTCGACAGGCCGGTGGTGCCCGATGTGTAGATGTAGGTGAGGGGATCATCGGGGTTGAGTGAGCCGACGCGGCGTTCGATCTCGTCGGCGAGGGCGGCACGGTGCTCGGCGCCGGAGGCCACCAGGTCCGCCCAGCGCGTCGCCCCCGGCTCCGGGGATTCCTTCGGGGCCTCGCCCGTCCGCTCGGGCAGGATGATCAGGTGCGGGGTGTGCTTCCGTACCCAGGGCACCTTCTGGATCCGCTCTCTGGCGCCCTGCTCCACGATGATCAGCTGCGGCTCCGCGTCGCCCACCACATGGTCCAACTGCTCGGTGGAGAGCGTCTGGTAGAGGCTGACGGCGACCGCGGCACAGTGAGATGCGGCGAGGTCGGCCGCGAGGTGTTCGACACGGTTGCCCGCGAGAATCGCGACCGTCCGGCCCGGTTCGAGTCCGAGCCGCAGATATCCGGCGGCCACGTCGAGCACGAGTTCACGGTACTGCTGCCAGGTCAGCGTGGCCGTGCCGCCGTCGGCCGCACGCCACGACACCGCGGGGAGCGCCGCCCGCTCCGCCGCGTGGGTGGCCAGGAGGACGGGAAGCGTGCCCGGTGTCCCCCAGCCCTCGGGGGGGTCCTGCGGGGCCGCGCCGCCCATCACTTTCCCTCGAAGACGATGTCGGCGTGGTTCTTGAGGAACTCCCGCGAGCCCTGCTGGAGCAGGAGACCCACGCCGTGCTGCATGTCTCGCGTGTCGAACAGCGAGGTGGCGGCGTCCAGCACGTAGCCGTCGGTCGCGCGCGGGCCGTGTGCGAGGGAATGGTGCACCAGACGCTTGCTGACGGCGTGCGCCCGGGTCGGGCCCTTGGCCAGCCGCTGGGCCCAGGCCAGAGCCTCCTCCTGCAGCCGGTCGCCGGGCACCACACGGTTGATGATGTTCCACCGTTCGAACGTCTCGGCCGGGTACTGGTCACCGGAGAAGGTGATCTCCAAAGCGCGGGCGGAACCGCACCGCTCGGCAAGGCGGTAGACGCCGCCGAGGAAGGTGGCGGCACCGATCAGGGCCTCGACCTGTGCGAACCGGGTGCCCTCGGCGGCGATGACCAGGTCGGACGCCAGAGCGATCTCCAGCCCCGCCGCCAGGCACATGCCGTGCACCGCCGAGATCACCGGGAACGGCGCGTCCTCGATCGCCGCGATCAGCGGCATGACCTGCTCGAACAGTTCCCGCCCCTCGACCGAATTCTTGCCCGCGAAGAGGTTCACATCGGCGCCGCCGGAGAACAGCGCGCCTTCTGCCTGGATCACCATGGCCCGCTTTTCCTCGGCCCGCGCGCGGCGCAGTGCCTCGAACAGACCGTCGGTGATGCCGGCGTCGAAGAGGTTGGCCGGCGGATTGGCCAGGGTCGCGACCGCGACGTCATCGATCGCCTCGTACTTGATGTCGCTCATGCGTGTATCTCCCGTACCGGTCGTCATCGACTGAGGGGTTTTCGACAGAGGGCGGGGGGCTCCCCGGCCCTGCCTAAACTAAGTCGTCTAGACCGAACCGTCAAGTAACAAAGAGGCGGGGCTCCACGACTATGCTTGAACCTTTGAAATAGGGTGCACATCGCCCGCGAAGCCATCAGGAGTGCCGGTGAGCCCGCAGCAGCGGACGGGGATGTCACACAAGGACCGCCTGCTCAGGCAGGGCATGAAGCACTTCTACGCGTACGGCTACCACGGCACGACAGTGGACTCCGTCCTGGCGGCATCAGGCGTCCCGAAGGGGTCGTTCTACCACCATTTCGGCTCAAAAGAGGCGTTCGGCAAGGCCGTCCTCAATGTCTATATGCAATACCAGCTGAATCTCCTACAGAAGTGGATCGACCGGCCCGAGCTACCTACACCGGACAAACTGGTCGGCTACTTCGACGAGATGACCAGCGAGTTCATCAACTCCGACTACCAGCGCGGCTGTCTGGCCGGAAATTTCTCCACCGAGGTGTCCGCCACCTCCGAAAGCTTCCGCGCCCAGCTGGACAGCGACCTGCGCGACTGGCGCGCCCTCCTCGTCACCGCGCTCAGCGACGGCCAGGAAAGGGGCGACGTGCGCAAGGACCGGTCGGCAGGGGAACTCGCGGATGCCCTGCTGGCCATGACGCAAGGCGCGTTCGTCATCGCACTCTCCTCGCGCGACAGCGAGTCGTTGCGCGCCGTGAGCACCACGATTCCCCTGCTCGTCGGAACCTCCCCGGCGGCGGCGTCACCACTCTGACGAGCGCACGGCCTGTTGCGCTCGCTGATTGTGTGCCTGATCCGTTGTCAAACGTGGGACGGTTCCCCAAGGTTCGGCGCTCGGCCCGGCTCGGCAGTGCGGTCAGAGCGGGCTCGATCGGGATGTGCACCAGGAACGGCGCGAGAGCGACGCCACAGGGGGCGGACCAGTCCTGCTCCGTAGGCGAAGGCTACGGCTTGAACGCGGTCACGGGCGCCGGTCCTTTCACATGTATCGCAAAGACAGTGCGCATGCCTGACCGACACCCCTCACGAACACACTGCTTGGCGGAGGCAGTCGGCCCCTCGGCGGCTGACCATAAGTGTGGTAGCCGGCCGCGCACCGACCGCCGGACCTGTCATGAGGAAGTCACCCAACCCACCGCGCGCCCCCAGTGACGCCATTGGTCCTGCGGTCGCAGATCGCGTCAGCCGGTCGGCGCCCGGTCGAGCTGGGCGAGGAAGCCCAACAGAGCGGTGTTGACCTCGGCGGGGCGCTCCTGCTGGGTCCAGTGCCCACAGCCCGGAAGGATCACCGGAGTTCGCAGGTGCGGGGCGACCTTGCGCGGATCGGTGCGTCGCCTGCCGGGCCCGCCCAGTGAAGTGACCATGTCTCGGTCACCGACCACATAGAGGGCGGGGACGTCGATGCCTCGTCCCTGGAAGGCCGCGAGCAGTTCGGCGTTGCGGTCGATGTTCCGGTACCAGTTCAAGGCGCCGGTGAAGGCCCTGGCTCCGTGGCGGGCGAAATCGTCAGAGTACGCCTGAATGTCCGCCTCGGTCAGCCATGTGGGCAGGGAGGGGGGCTCGGGGACGGTGTCCAGGAGGGTCTTGCCGTCGGGAATGATCCACGGCTGTGGTCGGCTGTTGCGCGGATTGTCGCCCGATGCTCCGACGAGGACGCGCCGGAGGGAGGCGGGAATGTCCTTGGCCAGTTCGGCGTCGGCCACACCCGGCTTCTGGAAGTAGATCTGGTAGAAGCCTTCCCCGTACAGGGCGCGGCTGACCGAGAGCGGGACCATGCCCGTGGGCAGGATCGGCGGAACGCTCAGCCCGGCCACGGCGCGCACCACATCCGGGCGCAGCATGGTCGTGACCCAGGCGACCGGCGCCCCCCAGTCGTGTCCGACCAGGATCGCCTGCTCTTCGCCGAGTTCCCGGATCAGGCCGATGACGTCGCCGGCAAGGTGCAGCAGGGTGTAGGCGGAGACGTCCTCTGGCTGGTCGCTGCGGCCGTAGCCACGCTGGTCGAGAGCGACGACGCGGTATCCGGCCGCCGCGAGCGGGGCGAACTGGTGCCGCCAGGAGTACCAGCTCTCCGGCCAGCCGTGCAGGAGCACCACGAGCGGGCCCTGGCCCTGCTCGGCGATGTGGAGCCGCAGGCCGTTCACCTTGACGTGACGGTGGTTTACGGCGTTTTCCATGGGCATTCTCCGAGAGCGTGGATGGTGCGGTGGTTGTTCGGCCGGCCCCGGGTGGAGCGCGGACGGATCTTGCGGCACCCCGGCCTTCACGTACCGGGTGCGTCGTGCGCGAGCATCCCGGCACGCGTCGGTTTCGATGCCGTCGCAAGCGACGGGTGCGACAGACTGCGGGCTGGACTAGGGGCATCTGCAGCGTCGGTCGGACCGGTGTCCACCCGGCCGACGTCGAGTCCGGTCAAAGAGATCCCACACGGCTTGTGTCCGGCCGCCGTTGTTCTCGACGGCGGACACCGACGGCCCGGGCCCTGCCGAGGACCGTTGGAGGGGGCGGACGGTCAGACCTGGGCCAGCTCGGCGGCTTCCGCGACCCCCCGCAGGACGGTGAGCCGCTCGTCCAACGTAAGTCCCGGGTGGCCGGGTGCGGCGCCTCCCGGGGCGACGATGAGCGTGGTCACACCTGTGTCGGCGTACGCCTTGAGGCGGTCCGCGATACGCTCGCGGGTCCCGATGAGGCTGACCGAGTCGATCAGGTCGTGCGGCACCGCGGCCGCCGCGCCCTTGGGATCACCGGCGAGATAGCGCTCCTGGATTTCCTCGGCCGCCTGCTCGTGACCCATGCGACGGGCTTGACGGTTGTAGAAGTTCTGCTTCCTGCTTCCCATTCCGCCGAGATAGAGGGCGACGAAGGCGCGATGGGTGTCCGCCGCAGCCCTCAACTCGTCGGCGCTGTCGCTCTGCGTGACCGAGACCTGGACCGTCGTGGCTACGTCGAACCCGTCGAGGCTTCCGCCCCGTCCTTGACGCAACGGACCGAGCGAGACCTCGGCTTGTTCAGGAGAGAAGTACATTCCGAGCCAGCCATCGGCGATCCGGCCCGTCTGTTCGAGGTTCTTGGGGCCGATCGCGGCGATGTAGACGGGGATACGTTCGCGCACCGGGTGGACGGTGAGCTTGAGAGGCTTGCCCGGACCGTCCGGAAGGGGCAGCGTCCAGTGCGTCCCCGCGTGGATCAGCCTCTCCCGCGACCAGGCGGTGCGGATGATCTCCACGTACTCGTTCGTACGGCCGAGAGGATCGTCGAAGCTCACTCCGTACCAGCCCTCCGACACCTGCGGGCCCGACACACCCAGGCCCAGTCGGAAGCGACCGCCGGAGAGCGTGTCCAGGGTTGCCGCGGTCATGGCGGTCATGGCCGGGGTCCGCGCCGGTATCTGGAAGATGGCCGAACCCACGTGAATGCGCTCCGTCTTGGCCGCGATGTAGGCGAGCACGGTCGCGGCGTCGGAACCGTAGACCTCGGCCGCCCAGCACGACGAATAGCCGAGACGTTCGGCCTCCTGCGCGATCGCGACATTGTCGGTGTCACTGCCGAGACCGAAGTATCCGAGATTGATGCCAAGCTGCATGGCGAACTCCTGGTGATGGGTGCGTCGAAGTCAACGGACGCCGAAGACGTGGTCGGCCAACGCGTCGAGTTGGGTCCCTACGGAGCCGAGCAGAGAACGGCGGGCGCGCGCCCTCTTGAGGAACACATGGCAGGGGTGCTCCCAGGTGAATCCGATCCCCCCGTGCACCTGTAGAGCGTCACGGGTCGCCTCGTCAGCGGCATCGCTCGCCGCGACCAGGGCGGTGCGCGCAGCGGCGTCGGCGTTCGGGTTCGCTTCGTCGATCCGCGTCGCGGCGTCCTCGACGAGCAGCCGGGCGGCATCCAGCTGAACGTGCCGGTCGGCCAGCAGATGCTTGATCGCCTGGAACGAGCCGATCGGGCGGCCGAATTGGTGTCGCTGCCCCGCGTACTCGACTGCCCCGTCGAGTGCCTGCTGCCCGGTTCCGACGAGTTCTGCGGCCAGTACCGTCAGCACCGAAGCCAGGGAGCCGGCCGGGGCCAGCAAGGTGGCGCGGGCCTCGGTGAGGGTGATCGCCGCCATCGGCTCGGTGACGTCGAGGGCCTCGACAGATGTGCGCCGCACACCTTCGGCGGACAGATCGACCAGCACGGGGACGTCTCCTGCGAAGGCGAGCAGGAGATCGGCGTCCATGCCGAAGGCCACCGCCTGCAGCGTGCCGCTCACTGTGGAGCCGGAGAGACGAAGCGCGGTGTCACGGGTCCGTGGCACAACGGCCGCCGGAAAGGTTTCCCAGGCGGGAACCGCCAGCACAGAACCGTCTACGATCCCGGTCACCTCATGCCCGGGCAGCGTCAGCACCGCGGCAGTGCCCGCGAAGGGGGCCCGCCGGAGCGCGCGCCCGAACTGCTCGGCGAGGATGCACAGTTCACGACATCCGCCACCGGATCCGCCACGCTCCTCCGCTACGCCGACGCCGAGCAGGCCCAGGCCGGCCAGCTGCTGCCACAGCGCCCGGTTGATGCCGGCCGACCGGTGCTCCCAGGCCGGCGGGACCGCGTCCGCTGCCCCGGCAGCCGCGAGCAGTCGGCTTGCGGTGTCGGCGAGCCGGCGCTCTTCCTCGGTCAGGGCGAACGGCATGCGGTGCCTCCTCGGTCCGGTCGCTGAGAGGTAGCCATCGTGACTGAGTGAGTTCTAATATGCAACTCACCAACCCATGGAAAGAGTTCCGGGTTGACCTGGTCAGTCTAATGACGCAACCCTACGGATATGCCTCGTCGGATGTCCACACCACGTCAGGAGAGCTGTGGATTCATCAGTCGCCCAGTCCAAGGCCTCGGAGTTCCGCGCCGAGGTCCGCGATTTCATCAGGGAGCACACTCCCCCAGGCTGGACCGGCATATGAACGCTGGCGGGCAGGGCACGCGACACGTTCTGCGCAGATACCCGGGCCGAGCTGGCCAAGCGGGGCTGGCTCGCTCCCGCCTGGCCCGTCGAGTACGGCGGAGCGGGGCTCGACGCGGCTGCGCACTTCGTGCTCGTGGAGGAATTGGCGCAGGCAGGTATCCCCAACGGGTCGGACAACGACGCCTTCGGCATCACCATGCTCGGCAACACGATGCTGCGGTGGTCCGAGCCCGACCTGCTCGCACGTTTCCTGCCCCGGATCGTGTCGGGCGAGTACGTCTTCGCCCAAGGGTTCTCCGAGCCCGGTGCCGGCTCCGACCTGGCCGCCTTGGCGACGCGCGCCGAACTCCAGGGCGACCACTGGGTGCTGAACTGAACCTTCCCCTTGATCGTGGACACCTGGAGACTGGGACCTGAGGTTCCAGAGGAAGTAGCACCAGGTTGGAAGCAAGTACACGAAGCGGTACACCGAAGAGTTCAAGTGGGACGCGATCGCGCTCGTCGACTCCTCGGGCAGGACGGTCACCGCTGTGGCCCGGGAACTCGGCATCAGTTCCGAGTCCCTGCGCGGCTGGTACCGCAAGGCGAAGGCGGGCCGGGGTGAGGGCACTCCCGGCGAATTGAGCAGTGCCGAGCGTGAGGAGCTCAAGCGGCTGCGGCGGGAGAACCGCGAACAGCAGCAGACGATCGAGATCCTGAAAAAAGCGACCGCCTTCTTCGTGAAGGAGAGCGACCGGTGAGCAAGTTGTACCGGTTCATCCATGCGGAGAAGGCCAACTATCCGATCGTGCTGCTGTGCCGGGTGCTGCACATCGCCCGTTCCTCCTACTACGCGTGGTGCGAAGGCAAAGCCGCCCGCCAGGCCCGGCAGGCCGCCGACGACGAGCTCGCACACGAGATCACGGTGCTGCACATCGCCTCCCGCCGCACCTACGGTGTCCCTCGCATCCACGCCGAACTTCGGCGCCTGGGACGGCGGGTGAACCGCAAGCGCATCGCCCGCGTGATGCGCGAGCGCGACATCCGAGGCGTCACCCGGCGCAAGCGCCGCTCGCTGACCCGGCCCGACAAGAAGGCGAAGCCGGCCCCTTTACCTGATCGGCCGTGACTTCCACGCCAAGCGGCCCGGGATCAAGCTGGTCGGCGACATCACCTACCTGCCCACCGCCGAGGGCTGGCTTTACCTCGCCTGCTGGCTGGACCTGGCCACCCGCGAGGTCGTCGGCTATGCCATGGCCGATCACCACCGCGCCGAACTCGTCGTGGATGCCCTCGACATGGCCCACGGCCGGGGCAACCTGGAGCCCGGCTGCGTGATCCACAGTGACCGAGGCAGCGAATACACCTCGGCTCAATTCCGCACCCGAATAAGGGAGTTGGGGCTAAGAAGCAGCTGCGGACGCACCGGATCATGCTTTGACAACGCGGCCGCGGAGAGTTTCTGGGCCCTGCTCAAGGAAGAGATCGGCACCCGCACCTGGCCCGACCGGGCCACCGCCCGCGCCGAGGTCTTCACCTACATCGAGACGTTCTACAACCGCCGTCGCCTGCGCAAGCACAAGACCTTCGGCTACCTCACCCCGGCCGAGACCAGGCAGCGGCATCAACACGCCCTCGCGGCATAACCGACGAGTGTCCAAGATCACGGGGCAACTTCATATCTCCCGTGCCCCAACGCCCTGCACACGCAGCAGAGCGATCTCCTCCCGCTCGGCGAACGACAGGTAGCGGCCCGAGACAGCAAGATCGATCTGCGGCATCCCGCCAGCATGCCGGAACCACCGCGTCCCCACCGCCGGCGCTGCCCCGACAGCGACCGCCGCATCCTCACTGGTCAGCCCCTTGGCGATCTCAAGCCAGAACAGTCGCTCGATCTCCCGCCGCGTCGACGGCCGCCCCGGCGACTTCATCGGCGACCGCCCAGTCAACTCCGCCATCCAACCCGCTGGCCGTCCCACAACACACCCCTCTGACCAGGGGTGTTGCAACGACTGGTTGAACCCAAGCAGTACACCAGCCGGGCCTTCGCCGACGCCTGCCGCCAGGCCGGCGTCCGCCAGTCCATGAGCGCGATCGGCAGCTCGGCGGACAACGCGCTCACCGAGTCCTTCAACGCGACGTTCAAACGCGAGACGCTTCAGGGCCGAAAGCGCTGGTCCAGCGAACGCGAGGCCCGTCTCGACGCGTTCCGCTGGCTCAACCGCTACAACACCCGACGCCGACACTCCCGCCTCGGACAACGCAGTCCCATCGCCTACGAGACAGCACTCGACACAACATCAACTACCCTGGCCCAAGCCGCGTAGCCCGTGTCCAAGATTCCGGGTCAAGGCCCAACACGTCGCCCAACAACTCAACGGCCGACCACGCAAAACGCTCGGCTGGAGAACCCCAGCCGAGCGCCTGCATGATCTACTGACAGCCGCGTAAGCCATCAGGTGTTGCGAGGACCCCAAGAATCCGTCCTCCTGTCCTCAACGTATCGACGCAGCGGACCGTCTGCGGCGAGCTTCGACACCTTGGGCCGTGACCGGCTCCCGGCCCAGGCCCGCTGGGCCCGGTGCGGCCGGTAGACGCCGTCGACCGCCTGGGCGTCGATCTCCCGCTCGACCGTGGACGCCAGTCGCCCCAGAGCCCGTCCGACCGATCGCCCGCAGCGAATGGCCGGCCCGGTGCATGTCAGCGATCGTCTCCCGCTCGGTCACGTTCAGGAACCGGGGGGTGCAGCCGCGCGTCGACCGCCGCGAGGGGCGGCCGGGTCGTGGCGTCGGCGATGGTGGTCACACCGGTCTTGTAGTCGATCAGGCGGCCGTCAGCGCGCAGACACGAGTGGCCGATCTGCCGGATGCCCTTGTCCCAGTCCTCAGCGGTGCGCTCGTGGACGCCCGCCTGCGCGGCGGCATCGCGGCGTCGGACTCCGGCCGCAGGCAGACGCTCGTACTCCGCCCGACCCGGATGCCCGGGCCTGCGAGGCTTTCCGCGACCGCGGACACCGGCCTGACGGGCTCATCCGAACGCCGTATTGGGTCACCGGCATGCGCCACCGGGTCGGCGAGCACGGCGAGGGCGGGTATCACGGAGGCGAGCAGGCGGCGCGCCTCCGTGTCGTAGACCTCCGCGCCCTGGGTGGCCATGTGCACCAGGCCCACGAGCCCGGGCCCCGTCCCGCAGGGCGCCGGTCACCCCGTCGCGGAATCCGGCCGGGCGCACCCGCTCGGCGTAGAACCAGCCGTGCCGGAAGCGGGGTCCGGTGTACTCGTCGTCCGCGCAGATCGACGGCGGCAGTTCCTGTCGCAGGGCGCTGCCGTACCACGGGGTGGTGACGAACTCGGCGGCCATCGCCTCCGCCGTCTCGGCGCTGTAGCCGATGCCCGCCACCTGCACGTGGGCACCTGACCGCGTACACCGAACTCGCCGCCGAGGGCGAACTGCACGCCCGGGTAAGCGTGCTGCTGCTGCCGGTCCCCATGGGCGGCTCCGCCGACGAGCTGCGCAAGGGACTGGCCAAGCTGACACTCCCTACGTCGACGGACCGCCGGTTTGCTGCGCGCCATCGGCGTCAAGATCTTCGCCGACGGCATCCCGCCGAACCGTACGGCGTTGATGGACGAGCCCTACCCCGAGGGCGGCCACGGCTCGTTGTGCGTGCACGGCGAGACGCCCGCGCTCCGGGTCGAGGAACTCCGCGAGATGATCCGTACCGCCCACGAAGCCGGCTACCAGCTCGGCGTGCACGTGACCGGCGACCGCAGCATCGACACCGTCGTGGACGCCTTCACCGCAGCGAACGCCGCCGCGCCCCGGCCCGACGCTCGCCACTACGTCATCCACGGGACCTTCGCCGGACCCGACAGCCTGGGCAAGCTCGCCGCGCACGGCTACGGCGTCAACATGAACCCCGGCATCATGCGGACCACCGCCGATCTGATGGACACGATCGTGGGACCGGAGCTCTCGGCACGCCAGTGGCCGGTCCGCACAGCCGTCGAGGCGGGCGTCAGGCTCTGCGCCAGCTCCGACGCACCCATCATCGAACCCGACTGGCGGCAGGGCGTGGCCCACATGATGCACCGCGAGTCCAGGGCCAGCGGCAGGGTGTACGGCCCCGAACAGTGCGTATCGCTCGCGGAGGCGCTGCGTGCCTACACCGCCACCCCCGCCTGCCAGGACCACGCCGACGAGTGGAAGGGCACGATCGAGGCCGGCAAGGTGGCGGACCTGTGTGTCCTCGACCGTCCGCTGCTGGCCCTCGATCCGCACGGCATCGCCGAGGTACAGGTGGACCTCACCGTGTTCGACGGCCGGGTGGTCCACGAACGGTGAGCCGCCCCTGACCACGACGGCCTCGGCAGGGTCGGTGGGGTTGCGTACGGCGGTCCGGACCGAGGGGCCGTGAACGTGCGTTCCGCTGCGGCAGGGCGCGGGTTCACCGCCGGCAGGTGTCAGGCGCGCTCCAGCAGGATCAGGTAGATCGCGTTGGGCGCGAGGTCGACGGTCTCGGTGTACGTCCTGCCGGGCCTGACGGGCTTGCTGTCGACCAGTTGCAGCTCGGCCCTGCCCGGGTCGCCGAAGTAGTTGCTCGTCGTCGAGTCGATCCGGTACACGAGCCGGCGGACCGGACCGTGCCGCAGCTCCGACGGCATCCGGGACATGTCGATGGTGGCCCGGTAGCTCTGGTCCTTGGTGTGCTGCCAGTTCCAGACCATCAGCGACGCGCCCGTCCGGTCCTTCGACGCGATCGCGTAGACGCCGTTGTCCCCGTCGACGGCGTCCGAGACGGCGGACACCCGGGTGTCCTTCATCCGGGACTGCATCAGCATCATGTTCCCGTAGGGCGTGAAGGTATCGGTGGCCGGTCCGCCGGTGGTGCGGGACACCAGCTGGTCCTTGCGCTCCTCGACCCGGTGCCGGACGCACCAGTTGAACATGTAGGTGTCCCGCTGGCCGGCGAAGTAGTAGCCGTAGGTGGCCATGCCGGCCGCTTGCCGGAGGTAGTCCTTCCGGGGGTCGGTGTCGTCGTACGCCGGGCCGGGATAGATGCCCGTCTCGGTGACGTAGCTCGGGGTGCGCGCGTCGATGCGGCGCTCCTTCAGCCATCCGCGCAGGGTGTCCCGCTGCGACGCCACGACTCGCAGGTCAGTGTTGTACATCGTCGGGACCCGGTAGTTGTCGTCCCATGACAGGTACGCGTGGTACGAGATGAAGTCCAGCCGCTTGTTCCTGTTCCGGTCGGCGGCGAAGTCGTCCAGGAACGGCTTCATCCACTTCGGGTCCATCCACATCAGCGCCGGTCCGCCGAGCTCGATCCGGTTCTCGCGCCCGAGTCGCTGGTTGACCTTGTCGACGGCCTCGTAGAACGGCACGTAGTAGCGGTACAGGTCGCCCGGCTGCAGTGTCGTCTGGTCCGCCGGGCGGCCCTGCTGGCGCTGCATCCCGTGGAACTGCCAGTCCGGTTCGTTGAACGCTTCGACGTACTTGACCTTGGGGTACGCCTTCTTGACGCTCCGCAGGATCAGCTCGACCATCGGGCGCAGATCCTTCAGCGGCCGTTTGCCCTCCACGAAGGCCGTCGGGTTCAGGTTGACCAGCAGTGAGTCGGACACCGTGCTCGCGTCGGTGAGGTAGGCGTCCAGCTTGGTCAGGTCGCAGCTGTTGGTCGCGAGGTCGCACATGTTGAACACGTTCACATCGTCCGGCGCGTTCGGGCTGCTGAGCCACACCCGGTAGACGTCGCCGTGCAGGCCGTGCTTGTTGAGGAACCGCACGTCTCCGGCCCGCTGATCGGGCCATGCCGTGACGTTGCCGAAGTTGTTCAGGCGCTCCGGACGCGGCAGTTCACCCTGCTGCGAACCGAAGTCGACCGAGACGGCCGCCGGAGTGGGCGATGGCACGGACTGGGCCGCGACGGACTGGACCGACGTGACCAGGAGCAGCGCGGCGACGGCTCCGGCCGACAGCACTCGCTCGGTGGGGTATCCGGTGCTCATTCGCATGCGGGAAACCTCGCTTCAGTGAGGCGATGAGGAACCGCCCGGCCTCCCGGTGACGTCGGCGGACGGTTGACGGTTGACGGCGACAGCTGACGAGGCGGCTTGTCACTCGCTTCCCTGGAGCACCAGGGTCGCTCTGGTGTCAGCGTACACATGCTGTGCATTTCCTGAGAAGGTAACTGACCAAAATCAGAGAAGACAGTTCTCTGATTCAGCAAAGTCTCCTCGCATCCCGTTGATGATGTTTCATGTGCCGACCGACCGCGGAGACACGCGAGTTCGACATTTCCTGCCGCACGGACGTCTTCACGAGAACTTAGTTCTCGTATAGAAAGAGCACAGCTTACACATAGGGGGAATGTACCGCTCATCAAAATGTCATGTATCTGACGAAGGAGAGACATGCGTACGAGACCCAGGAGCCTCGCCGCTCTGGTGGCCTTGGTCGGCGTCACCGCCTTCCTGTCACCTGCTCAGGCGGCCTCGAACAACACTGCCGCCCCGTCCCCACCCCCACCCGCTCCCGAGCGCATCCGAGTGGAAAGACTCCCGCTGCCACCGACCGCCCCCTCGAACGCGGCAGGAACGTGCACCAGTGCCGTCAACCCCCGCGGCACGGGGTGCATGGCCGCTGACTGGAACTCCGGCCTGCGCACCGGCGGCTTCCTCCCGGACAGCCGTACCGTCACCGCGGCCGTCCGGTTCGCCGGCGCTCCCGCCGCACCCGACCCGGCGAGCATGTACAGCGGGGACCAGCTCATCCTGGTGAGGACCGACGGGAAGACCTTCCCGAACGGTGACGCGTGGAAGTGCCTGACCTGCGGCACGCCTCCCGCCAACAAGCAGGGCATGAACGCCGACACCAGCTACCCGCAGCCGTTCTCCGACGGCAGGCGAGTGCTGTACGGGACGAACATCGTCGACTGCGGCCCGTACGGTCTCGCCTCACCGGCCTGTACCCCGGACCGCCTCCACATCTACCCGATCCGCTGGAACAACACCGCCGACGGATCCGGTCCCGGCGGCAACATCCGCGAACTGCGCCTGCACCCCGACCAAATGCACCTGGGCTTCAACAGCGTCTCCGTCACCGGCGGGCGCTTCGACCAGTACGGCTACTTCGGCCGGCTCCGCTTCGACCCGGCACCCGCGACCGGGACACCGCTCGCTCCTCGCTACGAGGTGGAAAAGGTCACCCGCCTCCTCGACGCCTCCCCCGCCGCACAGTCGGTGCACGTCGACCCGCGCACGCCGTCGAAGCTGGTGTTCGATCCCTCTCGGCCCGGCGTCGGAGAGTTCCGGGGCTTCTCCAAGGACGGCAGCGAGGCCTTCTACGTCGGCTTCCCGGTCGAGTCGTCCAACATCGACCTGATGGCCGTCGGCCTGCGCACGGGCAAGGTCCGCCGGATGACGGCCGACCCCGGGTACACCGATCCCGTGGACGCCTCGCCGGACGACCGGTGGATCGTGGCGCTGGACACCCGCGGCACGGACCGTATGTCCTTCCTGGCCGGCATGACCGGGCTCCCGGCGGTCACCGACCTGTTGTCCACCTCGGTGGTCTCCTCGGTGCGCAACAACGGCCAACGACGCTTCTTCCAGCCGTATCTGATCGACCGTTACGGTGACCGCGGCTCGTACCGGGGCCAGCGTCTCAACTACGCGAACATCTCCCCCGACTGGAACGCGGGCGCCGACCCGCGCTGGTCCCCCGACGGCACCGCCGTGTCCTACCAGGAGCGGCTGGTGTCGGCACCTTCCTGCGGCGGAGCGAACCCACTGCCCTGCCCGGTGTCCACCGAACCGGGCGGCCGCCGCACCCGGCTGATGATCGCCCGTCTGGTCGACCGTGAACCCGTACATCGGCGGCCCGTCGCACCGGTCTCCGACCGGGTGCCGTGGGGCACGCCCTACGTCCCGGGCAGCGCGATCCCGCTGCGGCCCTACCCGGCACAGGGCACCTACACCCTGCGCGGGAAGGCGTTCGGCAGCGCGGAGGTCGGCATCGTGTGGGACGACGCGAAGACCGCCGTGAAGACCGTGTCGGTGCGCTACCAGCGTTACTCGGACGACGGCCGGAACGTCTTCCAAGGCTCCGAGAGCGTGACACGCACCAGCACCAGCCCGACCCTGACCAGCCTCGACTGGTACTCGGACCTGGTGAAGACCGACCGGGGCGGCAAGGTGCTGGCCACCAAGAAGTCCAGCGCCGACGGCTTCCACATCACGATCGACCTCTGGCAGACGATCTTCCAGGCGACCGGCACCCTCACCACGACGGTCGGCCCACGGACGTACACGCAGCCCGCCAACGGAACCTGAACACCCCGGTACACGGGCTCCGGTGGCCCGGCCCGCATCTCGCGGGCCGGGCCACCGGGCGCGCCGTCTCCGGATCGTCTTCGGATCATCCGCGCAGAGAAAGGTTCTCCATGCCGACCGGATCAGTCAGACATGTGATCACCCAACAGTGCCGCCTCGCGATCGCCCTGTTGGCGGTCCTGACGGTGTGGTGGGGCGCGACACCGGGGGCGTCGGCGAACCCACCGGCATCGGCGCTCCGGCCGCCGGCCGCACCATCCGCGCCGAAGCCCGAGCCGGTCGCCGTCAGCGAGCTGCCGGTTCCGCCCACACCGCCGTCGAGCAGCACCGGGGCCTGCACGGCCGCCACGGGCTGCATCAGCAGCGTGACGGCGGGCGGCTTCCTTCCCGGCAGCAGGACCGTCACCGCGTCGTTCACCTACGCCGGGGCGCCCGCGGCACCGGACCCGCGAAGCGTCTACACCGGCAACCAGCTCGCTCTGATCAAGACCGACGGCGGCAGGTTTCCCGACGGCAACCCGTGGAAGTGCGTGACCTGCGCGGTTCCGGCCGCCAACCAGGCAGGAGTCGCCGGGGACTTCCGCTACGCCCAGCCGTTCCGCGACGGCAGACGAGTGCTGGCGGGCACCAGCGTCGTCGACTGCTCCCCCTACCGGATCACCGACCCTCGCTGCACCCCGGCCGCCACGCGCGCATATCCCGTCCGCTGGAACGTCACGCCTGACGGATCAGGACCGGGCGGCGGCGTCATGGGACTCAAGCTCAACCCCGACAACGTCCACGTCGGATGGAACAAGGTCATCCGGCCGACCGCGCCCGGCGACGCCTTCGACGAGATCGCCTACTTCGGCCGTCTCCGCTTCAACCCGCACCCCACCACCGGCACACCACTGACCCCCCGCTACGACATCGTCAAGGTCACCGGGCTCTACAACTCTGATCCCGCACTGAACGGCCACTTCTTCCGCGTGGACCCCCGTGATCCGAGCAAGCTGCGGTACGACCAGCGGGCCGCAGTGGGCGAGTTCAAGAACTTCAGCGGCGACGGCAGGTCCCTGATCGGGATCGGCAACGCCCGGTCCGTGAACCTGGACCACTTCGCCACCAGCCTCACCACCGGCAAGTCCCGCAGGCTGGACGCCGACCCCGGCTACAGCGACCCCGCCACCAGCTCACCGGACGACAACTGGACGGTCACGATGGACGTCCGCTACCGGAACCGCTTCCACTTCATGGCAGGGCTGCCGGGCGTACCCCCGCTCGTCGACATGCTCCCGACCGGAGCCGCCGCGTCCGCCGGCTACAACATCCGCACCCGACGGCTCTTCCAGCCCTTCCTGATCGACCGGCACGGCGACCGGGGCAAATACCACGGCCAGCAGATCAACGCCTGCACCACCGGCCCCTGTTCGACATCGGCCACCGGACCCGGCAGCACCGCCGACTCCCCGTTCTGGGCCGCGCGCGCCGACTCCTACTGGTCCGCCGACGGCACCCGGATCGTCTACGGCCAGACCTACTCCTCCCCCACCGACTGCGGTCCCCCCTTCGACCCGGCCGCCTGCCCGCCGTCCAGCGAACCCGGCGGCCGTACCTCCCGCCTCATGCTGGCCCACCTCACCAGCCGCAAACCGCACCACCTCCCGCCCGTCCACCCGGTCTCCGACTCGGTCCCCTGGGGCACGCCCTACCACCCCGGAGACCCGGACCCCAAGCGACCGCATCTGCCCGCCGGGCACTACACGCTCGACGGCACGTTCGCCGGCCGGGCCACCGTCGACCTCGTCGAGAACACCACCGGAATCGGCCTCACCCGGATCTCCGTCGCGTACAAGAACTACAGCGACGACGGGAAGACCTTCCTCAACGGCACCGAGAGCGCCGACAACGCCGGCACCCCGTCCAGCCCGGTGACCTTCCACACGCGTCTGCGCGTCACCGGACAGCACACCGGCACCAGGACCACCAGCGAGCCGGGCGGCTACACCGCATCACCCCTGTCCTCCCTCACGGGCTCATACCAGCCGGCGGGCACCATGACGACCATCCTGGACGGCCGCGTGTACACCCAGCCCGTGTCCTACTCCTGAGCGCACCGGCCCCACCGACCGGAAGGCAGGCAGGCAGGCAGGCAGGCAGGCAGGCAGACCTTGACGTCAGGACACGACCACAGGGCGCGGACGGCTCCGGAGCTGTCGTGCGGCCTGCCTCCCGGACCGGACTTCACCGACCTGGCCGTCCTCGCCGAGGAACTCGGCTACACCCGGGTGTGGATCTACGACTCGGCACCCCTGTGGGAGGACCCGTTCATCCATCTGGCGCTCGCGGCCCGCCGAACCACCCGTATCGTTCTCGCGACCGCAGTCCTCGTACCCGAGGAGCGCTCCATAATGACCATGGTCTCGTCCATCGCCACGATCGCGCGTCTGATGCCCGGCCGTCTCCGCGCCTGCTTCGGCACCGGCTTCACCGCACGCCGGGCACTGAGCCGGACCCCGATGCGACTGGACACCTTCACCGCGTACGTCGACGCGGTGCGCCGCCTCCCGCGGGTGGGACCGCCGTGGTGGACGGCAGGCCCACTCGCATGCTCCACACCGCCGGCCTGGCGACGCCCCGTCCGCTGAACGTCCCCGTATGGGTCAGCGTCTTCGGCCCCCGGGGCTCCGCCCTGGCCGGCCACCTGGCCGACGGGATCATCGGACGACCCCACCCCACCCTCCCCACGGCGACACTCCTTTCCGGCACGGTCCTCGACGAGGGTGAGGACCCGGGCGGCGAGCGGGTCAGCGAGGCCATCGGCCCCTGGCGGGTGACTGGCACGAGGCCTACGCACGGGGCGGGGCCGAGGCGGTGGACGCCAAGCCGGGCGGGCGTGAGTGGCGTGCGGCGGTGGAGGCGCTCGCCGGTACCGACGAGCGCCATCTGTTCACCTTCGAGGGGCACGTCGCCGACCTCACCGCACGTGACCGCCCTCTCCTCGATCACATCGACACCCGCACCATGGTGGGCGACATCGCCCGCATCGGTCGCAAGCTGTCCCGGCTGGGCGACCTCGGCTACCAGGAGGTGATCTACACGCCGACGGGCCCGGACGTGCCCCGGGAACTACGCGCCTTCGTAACGGCCCGGGCGCTGGCCTAGGTTCCCCTGCAGACGGACGGCCCGGGACTCGCGGCTCTTGCAGGCTCAGGGCGCGTCGGAGGATGAGGGCACCGACAGCGACGGTAGGACAGCACCTCCGGTCGCGGACCGCTCGCCCAGGAACGTCAGTACTTCTCAGGCCCTGCCGGCTGCCCGGCGTGCTCGGCCGGCGGGACGCGGCCAACGTCGTGATGGGCCCGGTCCCAGTCGTCCGGCTTGCCGCACGTCGGCGACGGCACCCTTTACGGGACACGCATCCCGCAGACCACCCGCGCCTACGGCCCGACTCGTCGCAGGTGGTGGCGAACGGGACGCCGCCGGCCGAGCCGTCGACCACACCGCACGCGTTGTACGGCGCTGTCCGGCACCGCGTCTACTTCGATCGCAGTAGACGCAAGTGTCTGCGAACGGCCAACGACGAGAGAGCGCGGAACTGCGAGCGTGGGGGTGGGCCGAAATCACCGGCCCGTTGGTGTGACGTACCCCTTGAAAGGCCCGTCGATGTCCTCTCTCGCCCGCTGGTGCCACCGGCACCGGCTCGCTGTCGTCATGGTCTGGGTGGGCCTGCTGGTCGCCCTGGGAGCCGGGGTCGGCGCGGCCGGCAACGCCTTCGGCAACAGCCCGACCGCGCAGAACACCGACTCGGCCAAGGCCACGGCCCTGCTGCAGCACGCCTCGAACAGCGCGGCGGGCAAGAGCGGCCGCGTCGTGTGGCAGCTGGACGGCGGCAAGGTCACCGAGCCCGCGGCGGAGAAGGCGATGACGGGGGCGCTGGACCGTATCGTCGACGCCCCCGGGGTCGCCGCGGTGAGCAGCCCCTACACGGCCGAGGGCAGGACGCAGGTCAGCAAGGACGGCGAGACGGCGTACGCCACGGTCGCGTTCGACCGGGACGTGGAGGACTCGCAGGTCGACCACGTGAAGGAACTCGCCACCGCGCCGGGAACGGGAAGCCTGCACATCGCGCTCAACGGCCAGGCGTTCACCATCAACCCCGAGCCGAACCCCGTGGCCGACGCCATGGGCATCATCCTCGCCTTCATCGTGCTTCTGTTCGTCTTCCGCGCCGTGTGGGTGGCCGCGCTGCCCATCATCACGGCCATCGTCGGCGTCGGTACCTCCGCGGTCACGGTGATCCTGCTCAGCCACGTCATCACGCTCTCCAGCACGACGCTGACCCTCGGCTCACTGATCGGCCTCGGCGTGGGCATCGACTACGCCCTGTTCATCGTCAACCGGCACCGCGCCAACCTGCTGGCGGGCATGGGAGTCCCCGAGTCGACGGCCAAGGCCCTCAACACCTCCGGCCGTGCCGTGCTCTTCGCCGGGCTGACCGTCGTCGTCGCGCTGCTCGGCATGCTCATCCTGAACGTCGGCATCATCAACGGCATGGCCATCGGCGCCGCCGTCACCGTCGTCCTGACCGTGCTGGCCGCCGTCACCCTGCTGCCCGCGCTGCTCGGCATGATCGGCCCACGGGTCCTCAGCCGCAAGGAACGACGGGAACTGACCGGCGAGGTGAGCCGGCGGTCCTCCGGCAAGCCCGGTGTGTGGGCCCGGTGGGCCGAGGTCGTCCAGGCCCGCCCCAAGGCGCTGGGTCTGGTCGCTCTCGCCGTGCTCGCGGCGCTCGCCTTCCCCACGCTGTCGCTGCGCCTCGGCGCGTCCGACGACGGCAACCTTCCCACCACCTCCACGAACCGCCAGGCGTACGACATGATCGCGGACGGGTTCGGCCCCGGCTTCAACGGTCCGCTCGTCCTCGCGGTCGAGGCCCCCACCGCCGCCGACAGGGCGGCCGAGGCGAAGCTGGTCACCACCCTCGAGCAGGTCGAGGGCGTCGCCAGTGCCTCCGCGGCGCCCATGAAGGAGGGACAGACGGTGGGTGTGGTCTCCGTCGTGCCCACGACCTCGCCCCAGTCGGCGGCCACCTCCGACCTGATCAGCCATCTGCGTGACCAGGTGATCCCACCGGCCGAGCAGGGCACGTCGATGAAGGTCTACGTGGGCGGTCTCACCGCGAGCAACGACGACTTCGCGTCGACCCTGATGTCCAAGCTGCCGCTGTTCGTGCTGGTGATCGCCGTGCTGGGCTTCCTGCTGCTGACCATCGCCTTCCGCAGCCTGCTCATCCCGGCCGTGGGCGCGGTGCTCAACATCCTCAGCATCGGAGTGGCCTTCGGCGCGATCGTCGTGGTCTTCCAGTACGGCTTCGGCGCCGGACTCCTCGGGCTCGGCGCGGCCGGACCGATCGAGTCGTTCGTGCCGATCCTGGTCGTCGGCATCATGTTCGGCCTCTCCATGGACTACCAGGTCTTCCTGGTCAGCCGGATGCGCGAGGAGTGGGCGCACACCGGTGACAGCCGTCGGGCGGTCCGGGTCGGTCAGGCCGAGACCGGCAAGGTTATCTCCGTGGCCGCCGCCATCATGTTCTGTGTCTTCGGCTCCTTCGTCTTCGGCGGCATGCGGGTCATCGCCGAGTTCGGGGTCAGCCTCGCGGTGGCCGTCGCCGTCGACGCCCTGCTGATCCGCATGGTCCTCGTGCCCGCGCTCATGCACCTGTGCGGGCGCGCCAACTGGTGGCTGCCCCGCCGACTCGACCAGGCGCTGCCCCACGTGTCCGTGGAGGGCCCTGTGGACGAGCCTGCGCACACGCGGCACCCGATGCGCGAGCCGCAGTCCGCCGGCGTGGCCGACTAGCCGACCGGCACGAGGGCCGACGGAACCGACGGAACCGACCGGCACGACAGGCACGACGGGCACGACGCCGAACGCGTGGGCCGGCCAGGCGGGCGATCTCGCCTTCGGCCGGCCCGCGCTGCTTAGAGTGAGGGAATGGACGTGAGGATGGTATGGCTGCAGTGGCTGGCCCGTCATGACCGTGTCAGGGACGCGCTCCCGGCGGTACCGCTGGTCGTGGCGGCCGCGGCGGCGACCGCCGTCGGAGAGTCCTCCTGGCACGAACCGCACTGGACCGCGGCGGCCTGGACGGCGGTGTCCTGCCTGCCTCTGGTCGTCCGCAGCCGCTGGCCGCTGCCCGTCGCCCTCGTCACGCTGGCGGCCAGCCTCACGCAGATGGCCTTCGCCTCACACATCGCCCTGGCACCGGCCGCCGGCCTCGTCGCCCTGTACACGCTCGCCACACTCGGCAGCCGGCGCACCGCGTGGATCGTCGGCATCGCCGCCGCGGTGGCGATCACCGGTGTCCATGCCGCGACCCACGCGGAGTCCCTGGTGGGAGGGGCCGGCCTGCTGCGGTTCGACTTCGCGATCGCCGCCACGGCGCTGGGCCGCGCCGTCCGCAGCCGCCGTGACCACCTCGCCGCGGCCAGGGCACGCGTCAAGCGGGCCGAAAACATGCAGGAGCAGGAGGCACGGCGCCGCGTCACCGAGGAACGCGTGCGCATCGCACGCGATCTGCACGACGTCGTCGCCCACCACATCACCCTGGTCAACGCCCAGGCCGGGGTGGCTCACCACCTCATGCGCGCCAACCCCGAGCAGGCCTACGAGGCGCTGGCCCACATCAAGGACAACAGCCGTGCCGCGCTCGACGAACTGCGTGCCACCGTCGGCCTGTTGCGCCAGCCCGACGACGCGCCCGGCACCCGGGCCCCCATCCCGCGCCTGGCCGATCTCGACGCCCTCGCCGGCGGGTTCCGGGCGAGCGGGCTGTCCGTGCGGGTGACCAGCACCGGTGTACCCGCGCCGCAGGCGCCCGCCACCGAACTGACCGCCTACCGCATCATCCAGGAAGCCCTCACCAACACCCACAAGCACGCATCCGCCACCCGGGCCGCCGTCATCCTGGACTACGGTCCGCACGCGCTGCGGGTCACCGTGACGGACGACGGACGCCCCGGCGTGCCCAAGGGCGAGGGCACCGGCCACGGGCTGATGGGCATGCACGAGCGCGCCGCCGCCATCGGCGGGACCGTCACCGCCGGACCGCGGCTCGAAGGCGGCTTCCAGGTCGTCGCGGACCTGCCGCTCTCCCTCGCCCCCGCACCGGTCTGACCGACCCGTAAGGAATCCCGCCCGTGACGATTCGTGTTCTGCTCGCCGACGACCAGGCACTGCTCCGCGGCACCTTCCGGCTGCTCATCGACGCGCAGCCGGACATGGAGGTCGTCGCCGAGGCCTCCAACGGGCGCGAGGCCGCGCAGCTGGCCCGCGCCGAGCGTGCGGACATCGTGGTGATGGACATCCGGATGCCCGAGGTCGACGGTATCGAGGCCACCCGGCTGATCGGCGAGGACGAGGACATGGCGGGAGTCAAGGTCCTCGTCCTGACCACCTTCGAGGAGGACGAACTCGTCGTCGAGGCGCTCCGGGCGGGCGCGAGCGGCTTCCTGGGCAAGGGCATCGAACCGGCCCAACTCCTCGACGCCCTCCGCCTCGTCGCCGCCGGTGAGGCGCTGCTCTCCCCCACGGCGACCAAGGGCCTCATCGCCCGTGTCCTCGCCCATCCCTCCCCCGGTGGCCTCGTGGACCCGCGGCGGCTGGCCACCCTGACTCCCCGTGAACGCGAGGTGATGACCCTGGTGGCAACCGGCCTGTCCAACGACCAGATCGCCGAACGCCTCTTCGTCACTCCGGTCACCGCGAAGACCCACGCCAACAGGGCGATGACCAAACTGGGCGCCCGTGACCGTGCCCAACTGGTCGTCATCGCCTACGAGACCGGCCTGGTCCAGGCCGGGGAGCCGCGGGTCTGAGGCGGACCTGCCGCGCAGGGACGGTGCGGCGGTGCCTCGCGGCCGGGCACCGTCGCGCGTGCCCGGCCGCCGGCCCCTATCGGCCGTCTCCCGTGCTTTCCGCCGCGGCGAGCGCCGCCGTTGCCTTCTTGCGGTAGACGGCGAGTTTCTCGGCGGGGGCGATGACCTGGTGGCTGCGCGACCTGACGGACACGTCGTGGTCCCCCGCGGTGCTGCGCAGGGCGCCCACGGTCGCCTGATCGCGGGGGACGTGGGCGAACGGGTCGAAGGAGTACCAGCGCATCGCGTTCTCGTACGTCATCTTGTTGATCTCGTCGTCGGACACGGCGTTGGCGGTCAGAACCTCGTGGAGTTCCTCGGGCGCGTTCGGCCACATCGAGTCGCTGTGCGGGTAGTCGGCCTCCCAGCAGATGTTGTCGATCCCGATGTCGTGGCGCAGCCGTACCCCGATCGGGTCACTGATGAAGCAGGTCAGGAAGTGCTCGCGGAACACCTCGGACGGCAGCTTGCCGCCGAAGTCCTGCAGCGTCCAGGTGGAGTGCATCTCGTAGGTGCGGTCGATGCGCTCGAGGAAGTACGGGACCCAGCCGGTGCCCCCCTCCGACAGCGCGATCTTCGTGCGGGGGAACTCCTTCAGGACGCGCGACCAGATCAGGTCGGCGGCGGCCTGGACCAGGTTGATCGGCTGGAGGGTGATCATCACGTCCGGCGGGGCGTCGGGCGCGGTGATGGCGAGGCGGCCGGAGGAGCCGATGTGCAGGTTCATCACCGTGTCGCTGTCGGCGAGCGCCCGCCACACCGGGTCCCAGTACTCGGTGTGGAAGCTGGGGTACCCGAGCGGGACCGGGTTCTCGGGGAAGGTCAGCGAGTGGCAGCCCTTCTCGGCGACCCGGCGTATCTCCTGGGCGCACAGTTCGGCGTCCCAGATCGCCGGGAGTGCCATCGGGATGAAGCGGCCGGGGTGCGCGGCGCACCACTCGTCGATGTGCCAGTCGTTGTAGGCGCGTACCAGGGCGAGGGAGAAGTCGGAGTCCTCGGTGGCGAACAGGCGGGCGGAGAAGCCGGGGAAGGAGGGGAAGTTCATCTGGGCGAGGACCCCGCCGGCGTTCATGTCGGCGACGCGTTCCTCGACGTCGTAGCAGCCGGGCCGTATCTCGTCCAGGCCCTGCGGCTCCATGCCGTACTCCTCCTTGGGGCGTCCCGCGACCGCGTTGAGCGCGGCGTTGCCGATGCGGGCGTCCCGGAACTGCCAGATGTCGGTGCCGTCCTCGCGGTGCACCAGACGCGGGGCGTCGTTCTTGTAGCGGGCCGGCAGGTGGTTCGCGAACAGGTCGGGCGGTTCGATGATGTGGTCGTCAACGCTGATGAGGATCATGTCGTCGCGGTCCATGGATACTCCTTGAGCTCGGTGCAGATCAGTCCGAGGCGGGCAGGGCCTTGGGTGGTTTGACGGCCAAGGGCTTTCCTCCGTACGTCAGACGGCCCGAGCCGGAGGCGGTGCAGAGGAGTTCGAGAGCGTCGTCCGGGTCGACGTAGCGCTTGCCGATGAGGGTGTCGGGGGCCTGGCCTGACGGCTGCGGGGCAGGGGCGTCCTGGGCCGGCACCATTTCGGCGCCGCCGCATTCGACGGGGCCCGACATCTGCTGCGGGGCCCGGATCACGATGACGCGGGTGGTGCCGGCGGTGCAGGCCAGTTGGTCACCGGGGCGCAGGGCCGGCGTGCGGGGTGACGGCATGGCGCGGTTCTCCTTCGGGTGCGGGGATGATCACGGCGGCCGGGTCGAGCCGCTCGCCGAGCTGGTACAGGTCATACGACTGGCGGGCGAGCCAGAAGCGGAGGAACCCGGTGAGTGAGTAGCGCAGGAACAGCGCGCCGCCCACCATTGCGGCGGTGACACCGCCGAGGCCGAGGGCGAGGGCGTCGCCCTGGCCGAGGGAGCTGTCCGTGGCGTGGGCGAGCGGGAAGGCGAGCGCGCCGAGTGCCAGGCCGACGGCCATGAGCAGTCCGCCCAGGCGCAGCCAGAGCGTGGCGCGGGCGGTGGCGGGGTCGGGGATCTTCAACTCGGCGAGTTCGCGCACGAACCGGTCAGCGCGCGCCTCGGAGGTGGGGCCTGTGGTCATGTCTGGCTCCCCAGATAGTAGGAGGAGAGTTCGGCGTGCAGGGAGCTGTCGGGGTGCCCCTGCCACTGGATACGGCCACGGACGAGTACGGCGGCGTGGTCGGCGATCTTCAGGACGGCGGCGGCGAACTGTTCGACGACGAGGACGGCGACGCCCTGCCGGGCGATGTCGGCGACGAGTTCGTACAGTTCGGCGACCACCAATGGGGCGAGCCCCATGGACAGTTCGTCCAGGATCAGGACGGCGGGGTCGGTGACCAGGCCCCGGGCGAGGGCAAGCATCTGCTGTTCGCCGCCGGAGAGGGTGCCCGCGGCCTGGGCGCGCCGGGTTCCGAGGACTGGGAAGCGGGAGTACGCGATCTCCTCGATCTCCGCCTGGGCGCGGCCTGTGAAGGTCATCATCAGGAGGTTGTCGCGCACGGACAGGTTGGGGAAGACACCCCGGCCCTGGGGGATGAGGCACACTCCGGCGCGGGCGAGGTCGCCCGGGCGGACGCCGGTGGCGTCCCGGTTGCCGAACAGCAGCCGGCCCGCGCTGGGCGGGTGCACTCCGGAGGCGACCTGCAGGAGGGTGGTCTTGCCGGCTCCGTTGGGGCCGAGGAGGGCCACGACTTGGCCCGCCCCGACGGTCAGGTCGACTCCGTGGAGCACGGTGATGCCGCCGTGCGCGGCGCGTATGCCGGACAGCTCGAGCAAGGGGTCTGTTCGCATGGTCATGCCTCCCCCAGGTAGGCCGCCAGGACCGTTTCGTCCTGCTGGACGCTGGCCGGCGGACCGCAGGCGACGACCGTGCCGAGGTCGAGGACGTACACCTCGTCGCAGACGCTCATCACCAGGCTCATGTCGTGCTCGACGAGCAGGACGGCGGTGCCCTCGTCGGCGAGCGAGCGAAGCAGCGCGGCGAACTGCTTGGTCTCGTCGGCGTCCTGTCCTGCGGCGGGCTCGTCGAGGAGCAGGACGCGTGGGCCGAGGACGAGGGCGCGGCCGACCTCGACCAGGCGGGCCAGGCCGGTGGGGAGCGCGTCGACGGGGTCGCCTGCCACGCCCGTCAGGCCGAGCCGGTCAAGCACCTGGTCCGTGGTGCGGGCCGCTTGCCGGTGTCGGGGGCCGAGTTCGGCGGCGACGAGGAGGTTGTCGCGGACGGAGAGGCGGCCGAAGAGCTCCAGGTTCTGGAAGGTGCGGGACATTCCGCGCCGGGCACGCCAGGCGGGGCCTTCGCGGGTGATGTCGCGGCCGTCGAGGCGGATCCGGCCGGTACGTGGCTTGCGCAGTCCGCAGACGACGTCGAACAGGGTGGACTTCCCCGCTCCGTTGGGACCGATGAGTCCGGTGATCCGGCCGGCCTCCGCGGTCAGCGACACCTCGTCCAGGGCACGGCGTCCGCCGAAGGCGACGGTGACCCCCTCAGCCTGCAGCAGTGGTGGCACGGCTCAGCACCTCCTCGTCCTCGCTCCGCCAGGGCCGGCGTACTCCCCACCACTCGAGTGGAATGTCTGTGGGCGGCGCCTTGGCCGCGGCGGCGCGGGCGCGCAGCAGTCCTGCGGCCACAGCGGCGACGGCGAGGAGCAGCCATCCGTTCGTCGCGCCGAGCGCCGCGAGCAGCCAGCATGTGGCCAGGACGCCGAGCATCG
Source organism: Streptomyces sp. B21-083 (assembly GCF_036898825.1). Taxonomy (GTDB): domain Bacteria; phylum Actinomycetota; class Actinomycetes; order Streptomycetales; family Streptomycetaceae; genus Streptomyces. The sequence goes on from NZ_JARUND010000002.1 coordinate 956,855, forward strand.
CGGACAGCAGCGTCCGGTCGCGGAACAGCGGCTCCCATTCGGCGCGCATGCGGGTCAGAATGCCGCCCGGGTTCTTGGCGAGGCCCATGCCGGCGAGTGCGACCATGAGGGAGGTGACGTCACTGGCCCAGGAGCCGGCCGAGGCGAGCAGTTGTGCCGGGACGACGAAGGCGAGGCCGGTGAACAGGCCCGTGCCGCTCGCGCCGAGCCCGCCGATGACGGCGATCAGGAAGATGGGCAGCCCCGCGACGAGGTTGAACTGCTCGGCGGTGACCGTCTGCAGCTGCATGCCGTACAGGGCGCCGCCGAGACCGGCGATCCCCGCGGACAGGGCGAACACGGCGGTCTTCGCGACGAGGAGCCGTCCGCCGAGGGTGGCGAAGGCGGCCTCGCTGTCGCGCAGAGCGATCAGCCGTCGGCCGTAGCGGCCCCTGCGCAGCGCGCCCACGACGAACGTGGTGAGCGCGAGGCAGACAGCGGAAAGGAGCAGCAGTTGGGTCGGCGAGGTCAGGTGCAGGCCGAACAGGTCGGGTCCTGTGACCGATACCGAGCCCTGGTCGAAGAGCGCGATGTGCACGCCCAGCACGTCGAAGGCGGGCAGGGTGAAGATCCAGCGGTCGAGTACGACGGCGAAGGCGGCGGTGCCGAGGGCGAGATAGATGCCGGACAGTCGCAGCGCGGGCAGGGCGATCAGCGCGCCGACGGCCGCGCAGACCAGCATCGCTACGGGCAGCGCCCACAGTTCACCTTGCGCACCCAGATGTCCCCACACCACGGCGCCGATGCCGGCGATGGACAGCTGGCACAGGGAGATCTGCCCGGTGAATCCGGCCAGGGGCACGAAGGACAGGGCGATGACGCCGAGTGGGAAGATCGTGCCGTACGAGATCACCTGGCCCTCGGTCAGGACTGTCACCAGGACCAGCGCGACGACCACGACGAAGCCCGCGAGGGCGAGGCCTCCGCGTAGCGTCGGCAGCGGGACGGGTACCAGGGTGCGGTCACGGCCGCGCAGCCTGCGGTGCGGGAAGGCGAGCAGGGCCAGGAACAGCAGCAGTGCGGGGGCGGCCAGGCGCAGGCCCGGCAGGTAGTCGTTCTGCGGCAGGTAGCCGGCGAGGTAGGCCTCCAGGAGCCCGACGACGACGGCGCCGAGGAAGGTGAGCGGCAGGCTGCTCAGGCGGCCGAAGACTGCGGCGGTGTAGGCGCTGACGATGAGCAGGGACAGTTGCATGGCGTCGAGCGCCACGGCGGGCGCGATGAGGATGCCGCCGACGGCGGCGAGCTGGATGCCGAGCACCCAGGCGATCCGGGTGGCGCGCAGCGGGTCGGCGCCGGTCAGGCCGGTGAGCGCGGGATCGTCGACGGACGCCCGCATCTCGGTGCCGATCCGGGTGCGGTGCATCAGGAACCACAGAGCCGCGGCGATGGCGAGGGCGACCACCATGGTGGTGGCCTGGTGCCAGGTGACGACGGCAGGGCCCAGGTGGAGCGCAGGCCGGTCTGCGAAGAACGGCATGAGCGGACGGGGGGCGTTGGGGTCCCACACCCAGCGCGCCAGCGCGATGCACCCGGTGAGCAGGGCGACGGTCATCACGAGGCGTTCCGCCTCGCCGAGCGCCTGCACCGGGCGCATCAGCACCCGTTCGACGAACAGGCCGAAGGCGGGGGCGAGGACGAGCAGAACGAAGGCGAGGGCGAGCGGAACCGGCCAGCCCCATCCGACGGACAGCTGCCAGTAGGAGAAGGCGGCGAGCATTCCGGCGGCGCCGTGGGCGAAGTTGAACACGCCGGTCGTGGCGTGGGTGACCACGAGGCCGGTGCCGATCACCGCGTAGACGGCGGCGGTGCTCAGGCCTACCGCAGTGAAGGCCAGGAACTGATCCATGATGTGGAAATTAGCTTCTCTCTATTGGAGAAGCAACCATCCGGAGCGATACTCCTTTAGCGAGAATGTCATTCTCATCCGAGAGGACTACGACCCTTGAGCGACACCGACGACCTGGTACAGATCCAACAACTGCTGGCCCGCTACGCGGTCGCCATGACCCGCGGGGACGTGGACCTGGTCCTCGCCGTCTTCACCCCGGACGGCAGTTACAGCGCCTTCGGCGACACCTACCCCCTCGACGGGTTCCCCGAGCTGATCGCCGCCGCCCCCAAGGGGCTGTTCATGGTGGGCACGCCGGTGATCGACCTCGACGGCGACTCCGCCGCCGGCACCCAGCCACTCTGCTTCGTCGAGCAGTCCGCGCACGACATGCGCATCGGCTACTACAGTGACACCTACGTCCGCACCCCGGACGGCTGGCGGCTGCGCACCCGCGCCATGACCTTCATCCGCCGCAGCGGGGCCCACGACTCGGGCCGCCCGCACGCCTTCGAGCGCACCCGCCCGTGAGGACCGACGACTTCCGGCAGGCACTGAGGACATGGCTTGACACTCACGACCTGACCCCGGGAAAAGGCCACGACCTCGACGACCAGGTCGCCCAACTGGCCCGAGTCCGGCAGGAGTTGTGGGCCGCTGGCTGGATGCGGCACGGCTGGCCGGCCGCCGTCGGCGGGCTCGGGGGGCCGAGCGTGCTGCGCGCGGTGCTGGGCGAGGAGATCGCCTCCCGGGGCCTGGCGGAGCCCGGCCTTTGGTCGATGGTCGAGGTCCTGACCCCCACCCTGATCGACTACGCGTCACCGGCGCTCGCCGCCGAGATGGCACCCCGGCTGCTGAGCGGCCGGGAACAGTGGTGCCAGGGTTTCTCCGAACCCGGCTCGGGCAGCGACCTCGCGTCCCTGTCCACGCGTGCGGTACGGGACGGCGACGACTGGGTGGTGACGGGACAGAAGGTGTGGACCAGCCTCGCCCAGTACGCGGCCCGCTGCGTCCTGCTGGCCCGCACGGGCGGGCCGGGACACGGTGGCATCAGCGCCTTCTTCGTCGACATGGACTCCCCCGGCATCACCGTACGGCCGCTGCGCACGATGCACGGCGTCGACGAGTTCGCCGAGGTCTTCTTCGACGACGTGCGCGTCCCCGGCGCGCGACTGCTGGGCGCCCCCGGCGACGGCTGGCGCCTCGCGATGGACCTGCTGCCCCACGAACGCTCCACCTGCTTCTGGCACCGGGTCGCCCACCTCTACAGCCGGCTTGACCGCCTCCTGGACGACGGCTGCGAACCGGACGCGGACGCGCTGGGCGCCGTCTGGCTCGACCTGCACACCGTGCGCTGCCGCTCGGCCGCCACCCAGCGAGCCCTCGCGGACGGCGGACGGCTCGGACCCGAGACCTCCGTCGACAAGATCCTCCTGGCCGGCGCCGAGCAACGCCTCTTCGACACCGCGCGCGACCTGCTTCCGGGCGCGGTGGAACTGGCCCAGGACGAGGCCTGGCGCACGGAGTACCTGTACTCGCGGGCCGCGACCATCTACGGCGGCACCGCGGAGATCCAGCGCAACATCGTCGCGCGCCGCCTGCTCGACCTCGGGAAGGAGTGAGACACGGTGGACACCGCCGAACGCGAACTGCTGGAAGAAACCCTGCGCAGGACCATGAAGACGAACACGCCGGGAGCCGGACTCGACGCCGCCCTGGCCGACCTGGGCTGGACCGAGATGCTCGCCCAGGAACCGGGCACCGCGATCCCGCTGGTGTTCCGGCTGCTCGGCGAGACCGGCGTCCAGGCGCCGGTCCTCAACGACGTCGTCCTGCGATCGGCGGGCGCCCCGCTCAAGGACCCGCCGCCGCTGCCATACGCGGGCGGGGCCTGGGTGACATGGGTCAGCGACGACACGGCCGAAGCCGGCCCGCTTGACCCCGGCCTGCCCCTGCGCCCCACCGAACCCGGCCACCTCCCCGCACCGGCCCTGGCTGCGGGACGCCGGGCGCTGGGCTGGTGGCTGCTCGGCTCCGGGCGGGCCATGCTGACGCTCGCCCGTGAACACGTCCTGGAACGGCAGCAGTTCGGACGCCCGCTCGCCTCCTTCCAGGCGCTCCGGCACCGGCTGGCGGAGACGTACGTGGCGCTGGAGGCCGCGGAGGCGGTCCTCGCCGCGGCCGACAACGACACCGGGTCCCTGCTGGCCAAGGCCGTGGCGGGCCGGTCCGCGCTCACCGCCGCCCGCCACTGCCAGCAGGCGCTCGGCGGCATCGGCTTCACCGCCGAGCACGCCCTGCACCGGCACGTCAAACGCGCTCTGGTCCTCGACGGGCTGCTCGGCTCCACCCGTGAGCTGACCCGCGAGGCCGGCCGGCTGCTGCTGCGCGAGGACCACGCACCCCGCCTCGTCGACCTGTGAGGAGCGCCCCGTGACCGGCCTGTGGAACGACCTGCTCGACTGCCTCGACCTCGCGCCCGCCGGGGCGAACGCCCACGAGGGCAGCTCACAGCAGTTGGAGTACCGGCGGCTCTTCGGCGGGCAGTTGCTCGCCCAGTTCGCCTGCGCGGCGCAACTCGCCGCGCCCGGCAAGGCCCTGAAGTCGCTGCACACCCAGTTCCTGCGGGAAGGACGCACCGGTGAACCGGTCGTCTACCGGAGCGAGGTGGCGCAGCAGGGCCGGACCTTCGCGGCCGTACGGCTCACCGCCCACCAGGAGCGGGGGGTCGTCGCGGTGGCGAACGCGAGCCTGCACACTTGGGAAGAAGGGTCCGACCGGCAGACGACCGAGCCCGTGCCGCCCCTGCCAGGACCGGAGCACGCCGTCGAACTCGGTCTGCTTCCCTGGGAGTCGAGGGCGGCGGCCGATCTCGACACGCCGAAGTCCGAGCCTGCCGAGTACGCGCTGTGGACCCGGATCCCGCCCGCGTCGCACACCTTCGCCCCCGCACTCCTCGCCTACGCCACCGACCTCACGGCGATCGGCACCGCGCTACGGCCCGTCGAGGGCGTGACCCAGGCGGACGCCGGCCTGGCCTTCACCTCGGCCGTCACCTCGCACACCGTGTGGCTCCACCGGCCGTTCACCACCGGGGACTGGCTGCTGCTGCGCCAGCACAGCCCGCTCGCCGCACACGGACGGTCCTTCGCGCGCGGCGACGTCCTCACCCGGGACGGCTCACTGCTCGCGTCGTACGCGCAGGAGGCGTTGCTGCGGTTCCCGCCGCGGGAGGCCTCCTCCGTACCGCAGGACCAGTGACGCCCCACCCCGACCACCCGCTTCACCACCCGACCGCCGCGCCGACACCTCGACGGCGCTGCGGCACGGTCAGTATCCTCATGCGTCCAGACCGCCGCGCCTGACGAGCTGGCTCGCGATGACGTTCCGCTGGATCTCGTTGGTTCCCTCGCCGACGATCATCAGCGGGGCGTCACGGAAGTAGCGTTCGACGTCGAACTCCGTGGAGTAGCCGTACCCGCCGTGGATGCGCACGGCGTTGAGGGCGATCTGCATGGCGGTCTCGGAGGCGAACAGCTTCGCCATCCCCGCCTCCATGCCCACCCGCCGGCCGGCGTCGGCCTCCCGGGCCGCGTACAGGGTGAGCTGACGGGCCGCACTCAGTGAAGTGGCCATGTCCGCCAGGTAGTTGCCGACCGACTGGTGCTTCCAGATCGGCTTGCCGAACGACTCCCGCTCCTGGGCGTAGGCGAGGGCGTCCTCGAACGCCGCCCGGCCGACCCCGAGCGCGCGGGCGGCGACCTGCAGACGTCCGGTCTCCAGGCCCTGCATCATCTGGGCGAAGCCCTTGCCCTCCACACCGCCGAGCAGAGCGTCGCCCGGGACCCGGAAGTCCTCGAAGGACAGCTCGCAGCTCTCCACGCCCTTGTAACCGAGCTTGGGCAGGTCGCGGGAGACGGTCAGCCCCGGACCGTGTTCCACGAGCAGGATCGAGATGCCCAGGTGAGCGGGCACGGCGTCCGGGTCGGTCTTGCACATCAGGGCGATCAGGCCGGAACGGCGGGCGTTGGTGATCCAGGTCTTCACCCCGTTGACCACGTAGCCGCGATCGCCGTCCCGGCGCGCGACCGTGCACATGGCCTGCAGGTCCGAACCTCCGCCGGGCTCGGTCAGCGCCATGGTCGCGCGGATCTCACCGGTGGCCGTCGCCGGCAGGTACCGGCGCTGCTGCGCCTGCGTGCCGAAGTGCTGCAGCAGCTTGGCGACGACGGCGTGGCCGCCCATCGCGCCGGTCAGGCTCATCCAGCCGCGGGCCAGTTCCTCGGTGATCAGGACGTGGCAGGGGGTGGAGACGGGGGTGCCGCCGTGGCTTTCGGGGACGGCGAGCCCGAAGACGCCGAGCCGCTTCATCCGGTCGATCAGGGCCTCGGGATAGGTGTTCGCGTGTTCCAGTTCCCGTACGACCGGCCTCACCTCCTTGTCGACGAAGTCACGCACCGTACGGACGATGAACCGCTCGTCCTCGGACAGGATGTCGAGAGTGCTCATGCTGTGGCGTCCTCGTGGGTGGAGGGGGTGGCGAGGGGGGCAGGCGTGGCGGCGAGGGGGCGTGGGGCGGATGCCGCCGACGGCTTCGCCCGGCGCTTCAGATGACGTGTTCCGCCCTCAGCCGGTCGATGTCGGCGGTGCTGTATCCGAGGGCGGCCAGGATCGTCCCGGTGTGCTCACCGACGGCGGGGACGGGATCCATGCGCGCGGCGACGCCGGTCAGGTCCGCCGGCGGCAACAGCGCCCGCACCGTGGCTCCGCCGGGGATCCCCACGTCCCGCCAGCGGTCCCGGCCGCTGAGCACCGGGTGCTCGAGGAACTGCGCCACGTCGTTCACCCCGGCGTTGGCGATGCCCGCCGCGTCCAGCAGGTCCGTCACCTCGGCGCTGTCGAGTTCGCCGAACCGCCCGGCGACGATCACGTTCAGTTCCTCACGGTGGACGACCCGGGCGGAGCCGGTGGCGAAACGTGGATCCGCGACCAGCTCGGGCAGGCCGAGGATCCGGTCGCACAGAGCGGCCCATTCCCGTTCGTTCTGGATGGAGAACAGGATGTCCTGGCCGTCGGCGGCGGTGTAGGCGCCGTACGGCGCGATGGTGGCGTGCTGAGTGCCGAGGCGCGGGGGCTGGGTGCCGCCGAAGCCGGTGTAGTAGGCGGGCTGGTTCATCCACTTGGCCAGTGCCTCGAACAGCGAGACCTCCACGGCGCGGGCGACACCGGTGGTGGCACGGGTGAGCAGGGCGGTGAGAATCCCGGAGTAGGCGTACATGCCGGCCGCGATGTCGGCGATCGACACCCCGACCCGGGCTGCGCCGTGCGCGTTGCCGGTGAGCGAGACCAGCCCGGTCTGGCACTGCACCAGGAGGTCGTACGCCTTGCGGTCGGCCCACGGGCCGCTGGAGCCGTAGCCCGTGATGGAACACGGGACGAGCGAGGGGAAGCGGTCGAGGAGCGCGTCGGCGCCCAGGCCCATGCGTACGGCCGCTCCTGGCGCCAGGTTCTGCACGAACACGTCCGCGTCCGCGAGCAGTTGCTCAAGGACGGCCCTTCCCGCCTCCCACTTCAGGTCGAGGGTGACGGACTCCTTGGACCGGTTGAGCCACACGAAGTAACTGGACTCGCCGTGCACCGTGGTGTCGTAGCGGCGGGCGAAGTCACCTCCGCCGGGCCGCTCCACCTTGATGACCCGGGCGCCGAGGTCGGCCAGCTGGCGGGTCGCGAAGGGGGCGGCCACCGCCTGCTCCAGACTGACGACGGTGAGGCCGGCCAGCGGCAGCGGGGCGGGGGGCTCGGTCATGGGCGACCTCCAGAAGGATGCGGGTCCCGTACCGGGACCATCATCATGAACGCTCATGGCGACGGTAATGAAATGACATTTCCTGATACCCCCATGCGCACACCGGATGACCGCCGCAGGAGGGCCCGCTCGTGGACATCAAGCAACTCAGGGCGATCGTCACGGTCGCCGAGGTGGGCAGTGTCACGCGCGCCGCGGAGCTACTGCATCTGGTGCAGCCCGCTGTGACCCGGCAGATCCGCGCCCTGGAGCAGGAACTCGGCGTCGACCTCTTCGAACGGACCGGGACGGGCATGCGGCCCACCGAGGCGGGCACCGTCATGGTCGAGCGTGCCCGGCGGGCCCTCGACGAACTGGAGCGGGCCCGCGCCGAGGTGCAGCCGGCGCCGGGCGAGGTGTCGGGCATCGTCACCGTCGGTCTGTTGGAGAGCACCGGCGACCTGCTCGCCGAGCCCCTGGTGACCGCGGTCGCCCGCAGTCATCCCGGCGTTCAACTCCGCTTGATGACCGCCTACTCGGGGCACCTCCAGCGCTGGCTCGACGACGGCGACCTGGACCTGACCCTGCTCTACGACCTGGACAGCACCCCCTCGCTCAACGCCCGCCCGCTGCTGCGTGAACGGCTGTGGGCGGTCGCTCCACCGGGGGCCGGGCTGCGCGCCGACCGTCCGGTGGCGTTCGCCGAGGCGGCCGGGCACCCGCTCGTGATGCCCGCCGCCGGGCACGGTCTGCGCCGGTTGGTCGACGCGGCGGCTGTACGGGCGGGTTCCGCGTTGGATGTCGCCGTACAGACCAACTCCATGACAGTGCAGAAGCAGCTCGTCAGGGCGGGGCACGGGTGGACGGTCCTGCCCGGTGTCGGTATCGCCGAGGACGTCGCGCACGGCACCCTGAGCGCGGCGCCGCTCAGCGAGCCCGACGTGTGGCGCTCGATCGTCCTCGGCACTCCCCGGTCCGGGCGCACCCCGCCCGCTGTGGAGGTCGTGGCCCGGGAGCTGGTTGGCCGGATCAACCGGGCGGTGGCCCGGGGCAGTTGGCCCTCCGCCCAACCGCACAACGCCGGCGCTTCCCCCGAGGACGAGTAACGCGGCGCAGCCGACGCGAACAGCGAGAGACGACAAGGACGGATGGACGATGCGGCCCACCCCACCCCCGCTCCACACCTACGTGGAGTCGTGGACGCCAGGACCGGTCAGGGACGAGGACGTGCTGGGCGTCGGCCCTGCGGCGGCCCTGTCGGCGGTGCTGAACCTGCCAGGACCCGCCCCGAAGGCGGGCGAGGCGCTTGCGCCGATGTGGCAGTGGCTCTTCTTCCTGAGCTGGCCCGCCGGGCGGCTACTCGGCGCCGACGGGCACCCGTTGGACGGCCACTTCCTGCCACCCCTGCCTCACCGGCAGCGCATGTGGGCGGGCGGCCGGTGCGAGATCACCCAGCCCCTGTGCCTCGGTGAACCCGTCGAACGGGTCAGTTCCCTCGCTTCCGTGACCGCCAAGCGGGGGCGTACGGGCGAGATGCTGTTCGTCACCGAGCGCCGTGAGTTCCGTAGGCGGGCGGACGTGTCTCGTGGAGGAGCAGGACATCGTCTACCGGTCCGGGGGGCGGCGGACAACACCCGGCCGCCGTCGGCGAGTTCACCCGGCCGCACGTGGACGAGCCGTGGCAGCTCCCCCTGCACCCCGACCCGGCGCTGCTCTTCCGCTTCAGCGCGCTGACCGCGAACGCCCACCGCATCCACTACGACGCACCGTACTGCCGGGACGAGGAGGGTTACCCCGGGCTCGTCGTCCATGGCCCGCTGCTGGCCCTGCTCATGCTGGAACTCGCCCGCCGGGACGCCCTCGGCCGGCGGGTGCGCTCCCTGTCGTACCGGCTGCGTCGGCCGGTGTTCGCCGGGGAACACCTCGTGGCGTGCGGCACGCCCCGCGGTGACCACGCCGAACTGCGCGTGGCCACGGGGCGGGAGGAACAGCACGCCACGGCGGAGGTGACCTTCGAATAACCCGGTCGGTCGGGTCGCCGGACTCCCAGCCGAGACGCTCAGCCGGGCGCTTCGGTCAGGGCGCCGGTACCTCGAGTACCAGCGCCGAGCCCATGCCGCCGCCCGCGCACATCGCTGCCACGCCCACGCCGCCGCCCCGGCGGCGCAGTTCGTGGACGAGGGTGACGGCCATCCTGGTGCCGGTGGCGGCGACCGGGTGGCCGAGGGAACAGCCGCTGCCGTTGACGTTGACAAGGCCCGGGTCCAGGCCGAGATTGCGGATCGCGGCGAGCGGCACCGAAGCGAAGGCCTCGTTGATCTCGAAGAGGTCGACGTCGGACATGGTCAGGCCGGCCCGGCGCAGCGCCTTGGGGATGGCGTGGATGGGGGTGAGGCCGGTCTCCGCAGGGTCGAGCGCGACCGAGGCCCACGACCGCACGGTGGCCAGCACGGGCAGCCCCAGCACCTCCCTGGCGAGCCGTTCCTCCGCGACCGCCACGACCGCCGCCGCGTCGTTGGCTCCGCAGGCGTTGCCCGCCGTGATCGAGAAGCCCTCGATCTCCGGGTGGAGCGGTTTGAGCGCGGCCAGTTTCTGCGCGCTGGTGTCGCGGCGTGGATGCTCGTCGGCCTCGAAGGGGCCGAAGGGGGTGTCGACGGGCAACGTCTCCTGCTTGAAGCGGCCCTCGTCGAGGGCACGTACGGCGTTGCGGTGCGAGCGCAGCGCCCAGGCGTCCATCTCCTCGCGGGTGAGACCCGCCCGTACCGCGGTGTTCCAGCCGACCGTGATCGACATGTCGAGGTTGGGGGCGTCCGGGCGGTCAGGGTGCGAGGGCGGCACCCAGCGCTCGCGGTCCAGCCAGGACAGTTTGGGCGCGGTGGACGCGGAGTTGACGCCGCCCGCGAGCACCAGCCGGTCCATGTCGGCCCGGATCGAGGCCGCCGCCGTCTGGACGGCGGCGAGCCCCGCAGCGCAGTGCCGGTTCAGCGCGAGCCCCGGCACCTGCCCGAGGCCGGCCGTCACCGCCGCGTGCCGGGCGACGACGCCGCCGCCGTAGTGCGACTCGGCGAGGATCACGTCGTCAAGGAGGTCCGGGTCGAGTCCCTCGGCCGCCGCCGCGACGACACGGTCGGCCAGATCGTATACGGTCGTTTCGCGCAGACTCCCCTTGAAGGCGGTGGCGATCGGGGTACGCAGGGCTGAGACGAGCACAGCTTCAGGCATCGGCGGCCTCCTCCAGTTCGGCGACCAAGGTGCGGCGCAAGAGTTTTCCGGTGGATGTGCGGGGCAGTTCGGAGCGGAAGACGACGGTGTCCGGCGTCTTGGAGGAGCGCAGCCGCTGTCGGGCGAAGGACCGGATCTCCTCCGGGTCGCCCGATCCGACCAGCACCGCGACCAGGCGCTGGCCCCACTCCGGGTCGGCAAGCCCGAGTACGGCGGCCTCGTGCACCCCCGGATGCTGCAGCAGTACGTCCTCGATCTCGGCGGGGGCGATGTTCTCACCGGCCCGGATGATGGTGTCGTCGGCGCGGCCCTCCAGGTAGAGGTAGCCGTCCGTGTCCAGCCGGCCCCGGTCACGGGTGGCGAACCAGCCGTCCCCGGGCGCTTTGTCCGACTCCGCGTACTCGCCGGAGATCTGGTCCCCGCGGACGAAGACGAGCCCTGTGGTGTCAGGACCGAGCGTCCCTCCGTCCTCGTCGCGGATCTCGAACTCCACGCCGGGCAGCGGGCGCCCCACCGAACCGAGGCGCGCCCGTACGGCCGGATCGTCGGAGGCGATCGCCTGCCAGTGGTCCTCGGGGCCCAGCACACAGACCGACGAGGCGGTCTCGGTCAGACCGTAGGCGTTGACGAAGCCGGTGCCCGGGAACTGCCGCAGTGCCCGCTCCACCACCGGCAGGGGGCAGCGCGCGCCGCCGTAGGCGAGGCTGCGCAGGGTCGGCACGCCGGCTTCCGCTTCGCCCAGTTCCCGGGTGATGCGGGCGAGCATGGTCGGGACCACCATGGCGTGGGTCACGCCTTCGCGGCGGACCGTGGTCAGCCAGTCGGCCGGGTCGAAGGCGGACTGATAGACGACGCGGCGGCCGGCGTACAGGTTCGTCAGCAGGTTCATCACGCCGGCCACGTGGTACGGCGGCAGCGCCACCAGGGTCGCGTCGGTGGCGTTCGCCGAGCCGAAGTCCTGGGTGTTGAAGACGTAGGCGAGCAGATGGCGGTGGCGCAGCAGGGCCGCCTTGGGGGCGGCGGTGGTGCCGCTGGTGTAGAGGACGACGGCGGTGGCGTCGCGGTCCTCCGGGGCGGGCTTCCACTCCGCCTCGCCCGGGGGCGGGGCAAGAAGTGCGTCGAGGTCGGCCGGACGCAGTACCTCGGCCCCCGGGTGCCGGAGGATCAGGGCGTCCAGCTGGTCTTCGCCGAGTCGGTAGTTGAGGGGGACGAACGGGACTCCGGCCAGGGCGGCGCCGAACAGGGCGACGGGGTAGGCGAGATGGTTCGGGCCCAGGTACAGGACCGCGGTGCGGTCACGGAAGCGGTCGGCCGCGTGGCGTGCGAGGCGCTGGAGCCCGGCCGCGGACAGCGACCGGCCGCCCTCCGTGACGATTGGGCGCTCTCCCGCGGAGGCGGCCATTTCCAGGATCACGACTATGTTCATGAGAACGCCATTCTCATACACTCAGAGGCACGCTCGCAAGAGAGGGGTATCACGTGCGCATTGATGGATCGACGGCCCTGGTGGTCGGCGGCGCGGGTGGCCTCGGCGAGGCCACGGTACGGCGACTGCACGCGGCAGGCGCCACAGTGGTGGTCGCCGATCTCGCCGACGACAAGGGCAAAACCCTGGAGGCGGAGCTGGGCGTGCGGTACGTCCGCACCGACGCCACCGACGAGGACTCGGTGGCGGCCGCGGTGGAAGTGGCCGAGCGCGCGGGCGAGTTCCGCGTCGCCGTCGACTGCCACGGCGGCCCGGCGAGCGGCGGGCGGCTCGTCGGCAAGGACGGCTCGCCACTGGACCTCGCCGACTTCCGCAGCACAGTGGACATCTATCTGACCGGCGTCTTTAATGTCATGCGCATGGCTGCCTCCGCACTCGCGCGCACCGCACCCCAGGACGAGGACGGCGGACGAGGCGTGATCGTCACGACCTCGTCCATCGCCGCCTTCGAGGGGCAGATCGGCCAGCTGCCGTACGCCGCCGCCAAGGGCGGGGTGAGCGCGATGACGCTGGTCGCCGCCCGGGACCTGTCCCCCCTGGGCATCCGCGTGGTCTCCGTCGCCCCCGGCACCGTCCTCACACCCGCCTACGGCAAGGCCGCGGACCGTCTAGAGGCGTACTGGGGCCCCCAGGTACCGCATCCACGGCGCATGGGACGGCCCGACGAATACGCCGCACTGGTGCAACACCTGTGCGAAAACGACTACCTCAACGGTGAAGTCGTCCGCCTGGACGGCGCGTTGAGGTTCCCACCGAAATAGCACGTCCTCGATCACACCGATCAAAGGAGTGCCATGCGTATGAGAACCAAGGGCCTCACGGCCCTTGTGGCCCTGGTGGGCGTCACCGCCTTCCTGTCACCCGCGGAGGCGGCCCCGGCCTCCGCGTCCGCCGCCTCCTCGGCCTCGTCGGTCGCCTCGGCTTCCCGGGTCCCGCGGCCCCCCGCTCCCGAGCGGAGCGGCTGCCCCTGCCGCCGACCGCCCCCCTCGAACACGGTGGGATCGTGTACCGCGGCCGTCAACCCGCGGGGCACGGGCTGTATGTCGGGCGCCTGGGACTCCGACATCCGTAACGGTGGCTTCCTGCCGGGCGGACGTACGGTCACCGCGGTCGTGGAGTTCGCCGGTGCCCCGGCCGCGCCCGACCCGGCCGGCGTCTACACCAGCGAGCAGCTGATCCTGGTACGGACCGACGGCACGAAGTTCCCGAACGGTGACGCGTGGAAGTGCGTCACCTGTGGCACCCCGCCCGTCAATAGGCAGGGCATCAACCCAGACCTGAGCTACCCCCAGCCGTTCTCCGACGGCAAGGGTGCTGCTCGGGTCGAACATCGTCGACTGCGGCGAGTACGCCCTCGACTCGCCGGGCTGCACCCCGGCCCGCCTCCACATCTACCCGATCCGCTGGAACAGCACCGCCGACGGATCAGGGCCGGGCGGCTCCATCCGGGAGCTGCGCCTGCACCCGGACCAGGTGCACCTCGGCTTCAACTCCATCGCCGTCAGCGGCTCGCGCCTCGACCAGTTCGGCTACCTGGGCCGTCTGCGCTTCAATCCGGCGCCGACGTCGGGAGCACCCCTCGTACCCCGCTACGACCTCGACAAGGCCACGCGTCTCTTCGACGCCTCCCCCGCCGCGCAGCCGGTGCACGTCGACCCCAACGACCCCTCGAAGCTGGTGGACAACACCTCGCTGCCCGGCGTCGGTGAGTTCCGCGGCTTCTCGAAGGACGGCACGGAGGCCTTCTACGTCGGCTATCCGGTCGAATCGTCCAACCTCGACCTGGTGGCCGTCAACCTGCAGACGGGAAGGTCCGCCGGATCACGGCGAACCCCGGGTACGCGGACCCCGTGGACGCCTCCCCCGACGACCGGTGGATCGTGGCGCTGGACACCCGCGGCTACGACCGCATGATGTTCACCTCCGGGATGACCGGCATCCCGGCGATCACCGACCTGCTGACCACCTCCGTGGTCTCCTCGGTCCGCAACAACGGCCAGCGGCGCTTCTTCCAGCCGTACCTGATCGACCGCAACGGCGACCGGGGCTCCTACCAGGGCCAGCAGCTCAACTACTCCAACACCTCCACCAACTGGAACGCCGGCGCCGACCCGCGCTGGTCGCCCGACGGCACCTCGGTCGCCTACTACGAGCGCCTGGTGTCCTTCCCGTCGCGCGGCGGCGCCAACCCGCTGCCGTGCCCGGCGTCCACCGAGCCCGGCGGCCGTCGCGTCCGGCTGATGATCGCCCGCCTCGTGGACCGCAAGCCGTTGCACATGCCGCCGGTGAAGCCGATCTCCGACACCGTGCCGTGGGGCACGCCGTACGTCCCCGGCAGCGTGATTCCGCAGCGGCCGTACCCGACGCAGGGCGACTACACCCTGGTGGGCAAGAAGTCCGGCAGCGCCAAGGTCAACATCACGTGGGACGCCGCCAAGACCGGCGTGCAGACGGTGTCCGTGAAGTACACGAACTTCTCGGACGACGGCAAGGGCGTCATCAACGGCTCCGAGAGCGTGACCCGCACCAGCACCAGCCCGACCCTGACCACCCTCGACTGGTCCTCGGACCTGGTGAAGACAGGCCGTCACGGCAAGGTGCTGTCCACCAAGAAGACCAGCGCCTACGGCTTCCACGTCACCATCGACCTCCGGAAGACGCAGTTCCAGGCGACCGGCACACTCATCACGAACGTGGGCAAAAAAGCGTACTACCAGCCCGCGAACGGGACCTGACACACCTGAGGGCCTGGTCCGCTTCACGCGCGGGCCAGGCCCCCCGGGACTGTCGTCCCGGGGGGGCCGAACGGTGTCAGAGCAGGTCGCCGTGTTCCCCCAGGCGCGGCGGCGGACCGTACGACGGCACCTGGCCGGCGATCCGGAAGGGGCTGCCGACCAGTCGGTGGCCGCCCGCCTCGATCACCGCGTCAGGTGCTTCGGCGAGCGCCTCGGGCAGGGTGCGTACCGCGCCCGCCGGTACTCCGAGCGGGCTCAGCCTGGCCTCCCAGGCCGCCGCCGAATCCCCGGCGAGGGCCTTCGTCACCGCCGCGATCACCTCGTCGCGGCGGGCCGCGCGCTCGGCCATCGTCGCGTAGCCCTCGATGCCGGCCTCGGCGGCGAAGGCGCGCCAGAACCCGTCGTGGGTGATGAACAGGGCCAGGTGGCCCTCGGCGGTGGGGAAGAGCTGCGCGGGAACGTAGTAGGCGTGCGCTCCCCCGAGGCGGCGCGGCGCGGCGCCGTCGTTGAGCCAGGCGGCGGCGTGGTAGTTAAGCTGGGAGAGCATCACGTCGCGCAGCGAGACCTCGACCTGGCCGCCGCGTCCGGAGACGACCTGGGCCAACAGGCCCAGTGCGGCGGCCAGTCCGGCCGAGTTGTCGGCCGAGGAGTAGCCCGGCAGCATGGGCGGCCCGTCCGGCTCACCCGTGAGGGCGGCGACGCCAGTGGCGGCCTGGACGACGTAGTCGAAGGCGGGGGTGTCGCCGGCCTCCATGCCCCAGCCGGTGAGGGCGACGCACACCAGTCGCTCGTTGAACGGCTTCAGTGCCTCGTAGGTGAGGCCGAAGCGCTCGACGGCCGACGGTTTGAGATTGACCAGCAGGGCGTCGGCGTCCCGTACCAGCTCGTGCAGCCGGTCCTGGCCCGCCGGGGCGGCCAGGTCCACACAGATCGAGCGCTTGCCCCGGTTGAGGCTGGCGAAGTACGCGTCGGAGACCTGCCGGGAGAGGTCGCCGCCGGGCGGCTCGACCTTCGTGACCTGCGCGCCGAGGTCGGCGAGCAGCATGGTGGCGTAGGGGCCGGCCAGGATGTGGCCGACCTCAAGCACCCGCAGCCCCGCGAGGGGCCCAGCGCCGGTCACCGCAGCTCCGCGGCGATCGCCGCGACGGCGTCCCGGGTGCGCAGCTTGGAGGCGATGAGCTCCTCCCGTCCGGTGCCGATGGGCAGCAGCCGCACGGACAGGTCGGTCACCCCGGCATCGGCGAACTGCCGGAAGCGGGCCGCGATGGCCGCCTCGTCGCCGGCCGCGCACAGGTCGCCGACATCGCGGGCGGTGCCGTGTTCGAGGAGACGCTGGTAGTTCGGGGAGATCTCGGCCTCGCCGAGGATGCGGTTGGCGCGCTCGCGCGCCGCGTCGACCTCGTGCGGTGCGCACAGGCACACCGGGATGCCCGCGACGATACGGGGAGCCGGGCGGCCCGCCGCCTCCGCCGCCTTGGTGATCGTCGGGGCGATGTGCTCGCCGACCGCCCGTTCGTCGGCCATCCACAGCACCGTGCCGTCCGTGTGCTCCCCGGCGATGCGCAGCATCACCGGCCCCAGCGCGGCCAGCAGGACCGGGAGGGGGGCGATGGGGGCGATGGTGAGCGGGTTGTGGACGCTGAAGACGTCGTTGTCCACGTCCGCCGAACCACCCCCGGACCGCGCGGCGTTGAGGACCTCCAGGTAGGCGCGGGTGTACGACGCGGGCTTCTCGTACGGCAGGCCCAGCATGTCCCGGACGATCCAGTGGTGGGAGGCGCCGACGCCCAGCGCGAGCCGCCCGCCCGCCACCGCCTGCGCGGACATGGCCTGGCGGGCCAGCGCGATCGGGTGCTGGGCGTGGACGGGAACGACGGCCGTGCCCAGTTCGATGCGTTCCGTGGCCTGGCCCATGACGGCGATGGCGGTCAGGGCGTCGAAGTCCGTCGGCACCTGCGGCACCCACACGGTGTCGAACCCGGCCTCTTCGGCCCACCGGGCGTCGTCGACCATACGGGCCGCCTTGTGCGTCGCGTCACCCCGTTCGGGGCCACTCATCACTCCGACTCGCATCTCAGTCCTCCGGGGCTGTCAGGGCGCGGATGTCCGCGACGATCTCGTCGATCGGGGTGCCCGTGGGGTACACGCCGGCAGCCCCGGCCTCCCGCAGCCGCGCGATGTCGCCGGCCGGGATGGTCCCGCCGACCACGACGGGGATGTCGTCGCCGCCCGCGGCGCGCAGCGCCTCGACCGTGCGGCGGGTGAGGGTGAGGTGGGCGCCGGAGAGGATGGACAGGCCGACGAGGGCGACGTCCTCCTGCACCGCGGTGACGGCGATGTCGTCCACGCGGTGCCTGATGCCGGTGAACACCACCTCGAATCCGGCGTCCCGCAGTCCGCGGGCGACCAGTTTCGCGCCGCGGTCGTGCCCGTCGAGGCCGGGCTTGGCGACGAGTACGCGTACCGGTGCGGTCATCAGAACACCACCGGCTGCCGGAACTCGCCCCACACCGCGCGCAGCACGTCGGCCATCTCGCCGACCGTGCAGTACGCGCCCGCGCAGTCGATGAGCGGGTTCATGAGGTTGTCGTCGCCCTCGGCGGCGCGACGCAGGGCGTCGAGGCTGGCGCGCACCTCGGCGGCGCTGCGCTCGGACTTGACCCGCGCGAGCCGCTTGAGCTGGCGTTCGCGGCCCTCGGCGTCGAGTTCGTAGGTGGCGAGGTCCGGTGGCGGCTCGTCGACCGTGAACCGGTTGACGCCGACGACCGGTCGCTCGCCGGAGGTGGTCTTCCGGTGCAGTTGCCACGACTCGTCGGCGATGAGCCCTTGCAGGTAGCCGTCCTCGATGCAGCGGACCATGCCGCCGTGCGCCTCCAGGTCGGCCATGATCTCGACGATCCGCTCCTCGGTCGCGTCGGTGAGGGCCTCGACGAAGTACGAGCCCCCCAGCGGGTCGGCGACGGCGGCCACGCCCGTCTCGTGCGCGAGAATCTGCTGGGTGCGCAGGGCCAGCGTCGTCGACTCCTCGCTCGGCAGGGCGAACGGCTCGTCCCAGGCGGCGGTGAACATCGACTGCACCCCGCCGAGTACGGAGGCGAGTGCCTCGTAGGCGACGCGCACGGTGTTGTTGCGGGCCTGCGGGGCGTGCAGCGAGGCTCCGCCGGCGACGCAGCCGAAGCGGAACATGGCCGCCTTGTCGGTTTTCGCACCGAACCGCTCGCGCACGAGGGTCGCCCAGCGCCTGCGTCCGGCACGGTACTTGGCGATCTCCTCGAAGAAGTCGCCGTGTGTGTAGAAGAAGAAGGAGATCTGCGGGGCGAACTGGTCGATGGTCATCCGGCCGCGTTCGAGGACCGTCTCGCAGTACGTGACGCCGTCGGCGAGGGTGAAGGCCATCTCCTGTACGGCGTTGGCTCCCGCGTCGCGGAAGTGCGCCCCCGCGACGGAGATCGCGTTGAAGCGGGGCACCTGTTCGGCGCAGAACTCGATCGTGTCCGCGATGAGTCTGAGCGAGGGCTCCGGAGGCCAGATCCAGGTGCCGCGTGAGGCGTATTCCTTGAGGATGTCGTTCTGGATGGTGCCGGTGAGCTTCGCGCGGGGGATGCCGCGCTTCTCGGCGGCGGCCACGTAGAAGGCGAGCAGGATGGCCGCGGTGCCGTTGATGGTGAAGCTGGTGCTGATCCGGTCCAGCGGGATGGTGTCGAAGAGGATCTCGGCGTCGGCGAGGGTGTCAATTGCGACGCCGACCCGGCCGACCTCGTCGGTGTACTCCGGGTCGTCGGAGTCGTAGCCGCACTGGGTGGGCAGGTCGAGGGCGACCGAAAGCCCGGTGCCGCCCTGGTCGAGGAGGTAGCGGTAGCGGCGGTTGGACTCCTCGGCGGTGCCGAAGCCGGAGTACTGGCGCAGGGTCCAGGTGCGGCCCCGGTAGCCGGTGGGGAAGTTGCCGCGGGTGAAGGGGAACGTGCCGGGGTCGGGAGGGTGCGTCGGTCGGTCTGCGGGGCCGTACACCGGCTGCAGGGGAATGCCGGAGGCGGTGCGGAAGTCCTTGGTCATGACAGTTGGTCCTTCATCACCTTTCCGGTGGCGTTCAGGGGGAGTTCGGTGCGGAACTCGATGTGGCGGGGCGCTTTGAACCCGGCCATCCGCTCCTTGGCCCAGGCGATCAGCTCGGCCTCGCCGACTTGGCCGGGGCCTGCGCGCGGGACGACGAAGGCCTTGCCGACCTGCCCCAGCCGCTCGTCCGGTACGCCGATGACGGCGACCTGGGCGACCGCCGGATGCTTCAGCAGGAAGCCCTCGATCTCGGCGGGGTAGGCGTTGAAACCGCCGACCACGAACATGTCCTTCTTGCGGCCGACGATCCTCAGCCGGCCCTCGGCGTCCAGTTCTCCGAGGTCGCCGGTGTGCAGCCATCCGTCGGCGTCGATCGCCTCGGCGGTGGCCACCGGATCGTCGAGGTAGCCGCGCATGACGGAGTAACCGCGCACGAGCACCTCCAGGTCGTCGGCGACGCGCAGTTCGAAGCCCTCGCAGGGCCGGCCCACGGTCGTCGCCACGGCCTCGTACGGGTCGCCCGGCCGGGATGCGGTGACGGTGCCCGCCTCGGTGAGCCCGTAGCCGGTCATCAGGTGCGTGAACGGGAGTTCGGTGGTGATACGGCGGACCAGTTCGACCGGGATGTCGGCGGAGCCGGTCACCGCGACCCGCAGCGAGGACAGGTCGCGGCCGGTGCCCGCCTCCAGCAGGGAGTGGTACAGCGTCGGCGGCCCCGGCAGCACGGTCACCCGTTCCTTCTCCACCAGGTCCAGCACCCGGTCCACGTCGAAGACGTCGACCGGGAGAACGGTCGCGCCCCGGATCATGGACGCCACCAGGCCCGCCTTGTAGCCGAAGATGTGGAAGAACGGGTTGACGATCAGATACCGGTCGCCCTGCCGCAGCTGGGCGAGGTCGCACCACTCGGTGTACAGGCGCAGGGTCTGGCCGTGGGTGGTCATCACCCCCTTGGGGCGGCCGGTCGTGCCGGAGGTGTAGACGACGTCCGCGAGGTCGTCCGCGCCCACGTGGCGTTCCAGCGGATCCCCAGAGGCGAGGAAGCCGGAGGTCTTGAGGTCGATTGCGGGAACGCCGGGCGGGCCGGTGAACTCCCGGCCCAGGAAACCGTTCTGCACGAGCAGTGCCTTGGCGCCGCTGCGTACGACGATGTCGTGGGCCTCCTCGTCGAGGAAGCGGGTGTTCACCGGCACGAGCACCCCGCCCGCCGCGAGCAGGCCGAACGCGGCGACGATCCAGTCGGCGGAGTTGGGCGCCCACAGCGCCACCCGGTCGCCCGGGCCGACGCCCGCCGAGGCGAACGCCCCGGCGGTGCGCCGGACCCGGTCGGCCAGGTCGGTGAAGGTCAGGCGCAGTTCGCCGTCCACCACCGCCTCGGCGCCGCCGAACCGGTCGGCCGCGCCGAGCACCAGCTCGGGGATGCTCCGGGCGCCGGTCATGCGTCGATCAGCCGGGCCAGGTTGCCGCCCATGACCTTGGCCTTGTCCTCCTCGCTGAGCTTGGCGAGGTGGTCGACGTAGGTGACGGGGTCGGCGAGGCCCTCGGGGTGCGGGTAGTCGGAGCCGAACAGGACGCGTTCGATGCCGATGAGGTCGCCGAGCCGCGCCATGTCCTCTTCCCAGAACGGGCTGATGTGGATGTGCCGCCTGAAGACCTGTACCGGGTCCTCCTGGAACTCGTGCGGCATCTTCTTGTGGACGTCGGCGAGCCGGCTCAGCATCGGCTCCACCCAGGAGGCGCCGTTCTCGATGACGGCGACCTTCAGCTCGGGGAAGCGGGAGAGCGCGCCGTGGCAGATGAGCGAGGTCACCGCGTCCTCAATCGGCCGCCACTCGTTGACCTGCCGGAACGCGTTGGGCTTGAAGGGCAGGAACTCGCGCCTGTTGCCCTCCCAGTCGTTGGCGTAGTTGGCGTAGCCGCTGTCGGAGGAGTGGAAGGCGACCAGCACACCGGTCTCCACGACGCGCTTCCAGAACGGGTCGAACTCCGGCAGCGCGAAGGACCGGGTGCCGCCGAAACCGGGTACGGGCGCGGGGCGGACGAGAACGGCCCGCGCTCCTCGCTCCACCACCCAGTTCAGCTCCTCGATCGCCTTGTCGACGATCGGGAGGGTGATGACCGGGACCGTGTAGATGCGGTCCTTGTAGGCGAAGCCCCAGTTCTCGTGCAGCCACTGGTTGAGGGCGTGGATGACCGCGTGGATCAGCTCCGGGTCGTCCTTCATCCGCTCCTCGATGAGGCTGGCGAGGGTAGGGAACATCAGGCTGCGCTTGATACCGAGGTCGTCCATCAGCTCCAGGCGCGGGCCCGGTTCGCGGAAGGCGGGAACCGCGCGCATCGGCTCGCCGAAGATCTCCCGCCGGGTCTTGCCGGTGGGGTTGCCGATCTTGAAGTACTCCTCCATGGCGCCGGGCCTGGCCACCACGTCGAAGGTCGGGTTGGGGATGTACTCGCTGATCTGTCCGCGGATCGCGATCTTGGTGCGACCGCGGACGTTCACGTACTCGATGGCACCTGCGTACTCCTTCGGGAGGTACTTGGTCAGCGCCTCCTGGGTCTCGTAGAGGTGGTTGTCCGCGTCGAACAGCGGATACGCGAGGTCACGAGAGGGCACGAGATCCTCCTTCACTGATTTCGAGAATCATATTCTCGCTCTAGGGGGGTGGCAATGTTCCTGCGGAGGACGAACTTCTTGACCTTGCCGCTCGGCGTCCGCGGGAAGTCGTCGACCTCGTGCACCTCCTCGGGCCATTTCTGGCGGGCAAGACCCGATCGTTCGAAGTGCGGGAGCACCTCGGCGAGGCCCGGAGCGGGCCGGCCGGGCAGCATGCGCAGCACGGCCGCCGTCCGCTCCCCCAGCCGCGGGTCGGGCACGGCCACCACGGCCGCCTCCGCCACGCCGTCCAGCCCGAGCAGTGCTTCCTCCACCTCCGCGGCGCTGATGTTCTCCCCGCCACGGATGATGATGTCGGCCTTGCGGTCGGTGATGGTCAGCCAGCCGTCGGCGTCCAGCACACCGATGTCGCCGGTGCGGTACCAGCCGTCGGCGTCGAAGGCGGCGGCGGTCAGCTCGGGGTCGGTGTAGCCCAGGCAGAGGTCGGGGCCGCGGGTGAGGATCTCCCCGTCCTCGGCGAGCCGTACCTCCGCGCCGGGCAGCGGGAGCCCGTCGCAGTGGAGGCGCTTGGCGGCCGGACCGTCGTACGGAGTGCAGGTCACCGAAGGGTGCTCGGTGGAGCCGTAGGCGCGGAAGACGGTGATGCCGAGGGACTCCAGGCGCCTCGTCACGGCCGAGGCGATGGCCGCGCCGCCCAGCCCCGCGTACTTCAGTCGCGCGATGTGCTCCGGGGTGCAGTCGGGATGGTCGAGCAGGCTGGTCATGTAGTACGTCGCTCCGCCGCCGACGGTCAGACCCTCGGACCGCATGAGCGCGAGCGCCAGGGCCGGGTCCCAGGTGTCCCCGAGGTTGACCGGGGAGCCGTCCAGGACGGGGATGAGGAACGCGTTGACCATGCCGATGAAGTGGCCGACCGGCGCGACCGTCAACTGCCGCCCCCGGTCGGGGGGATAGCTCGCGGCGAGCTGACGGGTCTCGAAGCCCAGGGTGCGGTGGCTGTGGATGACGCCCTTGGGGTCACGGGTGGTGCCGGAGGTGAACGCGATCAGCGCCGGGGCGTCCGCGTCCACCGGCACGACGCCGGTCATCGGCTCGTCGGCGAGGAGTTCCTCGAAGTCCCGGCCCACGGCACCGACGACCGGGACGTCCGCGCACAGCTCCGGGCGGAACTCCGTCCGGCCGAAGCGCTCGGCGCCGAAGAACGCCTTCGGGCGGGTCGCCTCGACGATGTAGCGGACCTCCTTGGGCCCGTAGAAGTGGACCACCGGAACGACGACGGCGCCGAGGAGGGCCGAGGCCCAGAACACGGCCGCCGCCTCCATCCAGTTGGGCAGTTGCATGACCACCACGTCGCCGGGGCCGACGCCGCGTGCGCGCAGACCCGCGGCCAGCCGCCGTGCCGTTCGCTCCACGTCGGCGAACGTCCCCGACCAGGGCCGCACCTCGGAGTGCACCCGAAACCGCACGTCCCCGGCCTTGGCCAGCCCGTCAGCGAGCAGGTCGCCCAGGGTCTCACTGGTCCACCAGCCCTCGGATTCGTAGCGCGCGGCAAGTCCGGACGGGATTGGCCGCAGGGCTCCGGGGGGAATCGTCGTCATGACAGGAGCTCCTCCCTCGGTATGAGAATTGCACTCTCCCATAGTGAGAAGGTAACTTCCATACATGGCACGGGACCACGGCTTCCATCCGATGCGGATCACACGGGTCGTCGACGAGACACCGGACGTCCGTACGTTCGCTCTCGACGCGCGCTTCCCCTACCTGGCCGGGCAGTTCTTGACGTTCAAGGTGTGCGGGACCCTGCGCAGCTACTCGATGTCGTCCTCGCCCGACACCGACGGCGAGGTGTGCGTCACGGTCAAGCGAGTGCCCGGCGGGCTGGTGTCCGGCTGGATGCACGAGCAGCTGAAACCGGGCGACACGCTGCAGGCCACCCTCCCCAGCGGCTCGTTCTGCCTGCGCGAGGACGCCGCCGACCGGCCGCTGGTCGCCTACGCGGGCGGAAGCGGCATCACGCCCGTGTTCTCCCTGGTCAAGACCGCGCTGGCGACGACGCGGCGCAGGGTGAGACTCCTGACGGCTCATCAGACCGCCGGATCGGCCATCTTCGCGCGGGCGCTGGACGCGCTCGCCGTGCGCTATCCCGACCGCCTCGACGTCCGCTCGCACCTCGACGACCGGGACGGACTGGTCGGCGCCGAGGAGATACGGGCCCTCGCCGACGGAGCCGAGGAACAGGGCGGCCCGGCGGACTTCTACGTCTGCGGGCCGGAGCGGTTCATGGCCCTGGTGGAGAGCACCCTGACCGCTCACCGGGTGGCCCCTGAGCGCATCTTCGTCGAGCGTTTCGTGCCCGCGTCCACCGTCGCGGCACCCGCTGGGCTGCCCGACCCCCTCGCCGAACCCGTCGCCGCGACCGTGACCGTGGACCTGCGCGGGCAGCGCCGCAGCGTCCCGCAGCGGGTCGGCGAGACCCTGCTGCAGAGCGCCCGCCGGGCCGGCTTCACACCGCCGTTCTCCTGCGAGTCCGGGGACTGCGCGACCTGTATGGCCCTGCTGACGTCCGGCGAGGCGAAGATGCGCGTGAACAACGCCCTGGACGCCGACGAGGTCGCCGAGGGCTACGTGCTCACCTGCCAGGCCGAGCCGACGACCCCCGACGTGACCGTCGTGTACGAGGACTGACACCGACAGACACCTCCGTACTCGCCCAACAACCGGAAGGCCGCGCATGGTTGAGCTGGAGCTGGAGGACGGCCTGGCCGTCGTCACCATCGATCGCCCGCACGCCCGCAACGCCATCGACCTCGGCACCATGGGCGAGCTGGAGAAGGCCCTGGACGCGGCCGAGGGCGCGAGCGCGCTGGCGGTGACCGGGGCGGACGAGAAGGCGTTCGTCTCCGGCGGAGACCTCAAGGAACTGGCGCGGCTGCGCACCGAGGCCGAGGCCTCCGGGATGGCGCTGCGGATGCGGACCCTGTGCGACCGGATCGCCGCCTTCCCCGGTCCGGTGGTGGCCGCGCTCAACGGGCACGCGCTGGGCGGCGGCGCGGAGATGGCCGTGGCGGCCGACATCCGGATCGCCGCCGACGACATCCGCATCGGCTTCAACCAGACGAAGCTGGCCATCGTGCCCGCCTGGGGCGGCGCCGAACGGCTGGCGCGCCTGGTGGGACCGGGACGGGCCCTGTTGCTGGCCGGCACCGGAAGCGTGCTGGAGGCAGCCGAGGCGGAGCGCCTCGGACTGATCGACGTGGTCCTGCCCCGAGCGGAATTCGGCGACGCCTGGCGGGAGACGGCCCGGGCCCTCGCCACCGCCCAGGCCCGCGAGATCAAGAACCTCACCACCCGGACCCGTCCGGCGCGCGAGGCGGCAGCCGCCTTCGCCCGGCTGTGGGTGGCCAGGGAACACTGGGAAGCGGCGGAGAGGGTGATGTCCCGTGGTAAATGAAGTACGCGTGGAAGAAGGGCCGTTCGGTCCCGAGGTGCGCCCCGAGGGCGCGAGTGCCGCGCAGACGGTGCTGTATCTGCACGGTGACCCACGGCTGGCGGGCACCCCGCAGGACGCCCTGCCAACCGCACGGGAACTGGCCCGCCTGACCGGATACGCCGTCGTCTGCGCCCGTTACCGGCCCCGCTTCCCCGAGGCCCTGGACGACGTGCTGGCTGCCTGGGAGCACTGCCGTGCGGGCGGGCCGGCAGCCGTCGCCGGCAAGCGGCTCGGCGGGGCCCTCGCCGCGAGCCTGCTGCTTCGACTGCGCGACGCGGGCGCGCCGTTGCCCACCTGTGCGACGCTCTCCTCCCCCGTGCTGGACTTCACGCTGGACGCGCCCAGCCTGCTGCTCAACGCCGCCGCCGACCGCATCGTGGACGCCGAGGTCCTGCCGATCCGCGCGGCGACCTACGCCGGGACCACGCCGCGCGACCATCCCCTGCTCAGTCCCCTGCACGGCAATCTGCACGGTCTGCCGCCGCTGCAACTGCACGCGGCCGGAACGGAGGTGCTCCTGGACGACACCCTGTCGTTCGCGACCCGGGCGGCGCACTCCGGGGTCGCGGTCGACATGCGGATCCACGAGGACTCCGCCGCTCAGGGACTGCGGCAACTCGAGGCGATGGCGGAGTTCCTGCGCGCCTGGTGCCCGAACGGACTGCTCACGCCTCGTCGCGGATGAACTCCGCGGCACGCCACGCCATCGCCATCACCGGCCCGTTGAGGTTCCCGGACACCATCACCGGCAGGACGGACGCGTCGACCACCCGCAGGTTGTCCACGCCTCGCACCCGCAGCTGCGTGTCCGTCACGTCGTCCGCACCTGAGCCCATCGCGCAGGTGCCGATGGCGTGGAAGCCGCAGTAACCGCCGTCGAGCGCCGAACGGACGATGTCGTCCTGCGAGTCGGAGCTCACGTCAGGACCGGGAAACGTCTCGTGGCGGATGCGGGAGGCGATCGGGTCGACGGCGAAGAAGTCCCGCAGCCGGCCGAAGAGGTCCGCCGTGACCTGCCGATCGTGCTCCGAGGAGAAGTAGCCGGGGTCGATGTCGAGTCCGGCGTCGGGGTCGGCCGAGGTGATGGCCAGCGCCCCCTCGGAGGTGGGACGCAGCGCCATCGCACAGGCCGAGATACCCGGCTCCCGCTCCACCGACGCCGGTTTGCCCGGCTGCAGCGCGGCGAGGGACCAGGGGGCCAGCAGCACTTCGGTGTCGGGCCGTTCGCGCTCCGGGCGCGACTTGAGGAAGGCCATCACGTCGTAGGCGGGGCGGGCCAGCGGTCCCCGCCGGGTGAGCAGATAGGCGGCGCCCGTACGGGCCTGGGCGGCCGGGGTCGCCAGGAACCGGTTCACGCCCAGCTGGGCGTTGAGGCGAAAGCGCAGCGCCAGACAGCGGTGTTCGCGCAGCCGGGCGCCGACGGTAGGACGGTCCAGACGGACGTCCACTCCGGCCGACCGCAGCACCTCGGCCGGTCCGATGCCGGACAGCTGCAGCAGCCGGGGCGTGGCCAGACTGCCGAGACTCAGGATCACCTCACGCCGGGCGCGGACGTCCTCCTCCTGCCCACCGGTCTTGCGCACCCGGACGCCGACGGCCTTGTCCCCGTCGAACAGCACCCGGGTGACGGTGGTCTCCCGGGCGACGGTCAGGTTGGGGCGGGAGCGGGCGGGACGCAGGAAGGCGCGGGCGGCGCTGAAGCGCTGCCCGGCGGCGATGGTGGCCATCGTGTAACCGATGCGCTCACCGTCCTCCTCGTTGACGTCCGGTATATCGCGCAGGCCGAACGCCCGCCCCGTGGCGATGAGTTCGTCACACAGCGGGTCGGGGTCACGCACCGTGGAGACGCGCAGCGGGCCGGCCGCGCCGCGGGTGAGCGAGGGGCCGAGGGCGTTGTTCTCGATGGCCCGGAAGGCGGGCAGGACGGAGTCCCAGCCCCAGCCGGGGTTGCCGAGGCCTTCCAGTTCGTCCCAGTCGGCGCGCGAACCCCGGTTGTAGACCATGCCGTTGACGGAACTGGATCCGCCGAGCACCTTGCCGCGCACCCAGACCTCGGGGTTGCCGCCCTCCCGTACCGGGCGCGTGCGGTAGTGCCAGGAGAACGTGGGGTCGCCGAAGAGCTTGCCCACGCCCTTCGGGATCCGCAGATAGGGGTGCCGGTCAGCGCCGCCCGCCTCGACGAGCAGCACACGGTTCCCCGGTTCGCGTGAGAGCCGTTCGGCCAGCACACAGCCCGCCGATCCGGCCCCCGCAATGATGTAGTCGTACAACACGCTTCTCCCTGTGGGTGAACAGGGCCGCACCGGCGCCGCGCGGTCCCCTCAATGGTGTCCGCGCGGCGCCGGCCGGGTGGTGACGGGGTCCGTGTCGTTCGGTCAGGACTCCTGTGTGTCGTCGCGGTACACCTGACCGCCCTTCATCACGAAGCACACCTGCCCGGTGACGGACAGGTCGGTGAGCGGGTCGCCCGGCACGGCGATGACGTCGGCGAGCAGTCCGGGGGCGATCCGGCCCCGGTCGTCGGCGTCGATCAGGTCGGCGGCGACGGTGGTCGCGGCCCGCAGAGCGTCGGCCGGGCGCATGCCCCGGTCGGCGAGGGCGAGGAGTTCCATGACGCCTCTGCCGTGCGGGATGGCGGGGGCGTCGGTGCCGAGGACGACCTTGACCCCTCGCCGGATCGCCCGGGCGGTGGACTCGCGGGCGCGCGGGAAGACGTCCGCGGCCTTGGCCTGGAGCACCGGGTCCGCGTGCGAGGTGTTCATGCCCTCGGTGAGCGAGGTGGTGGCCACCAGGAAGGTGCCGTGTTCGACCATCAGGTCCAGCGTGGCGTCGCTCGCCAGGAAACCGTGTTCGATGCAGTCGATGCCGGCCTCGACGGCGGCCCGGATCGTCGAGTCGCCCATACAGTGCGCGGCGACCTTCAGGCCCGCGCGATGCGCCTCGTCGACGGCGGCGCGCAGTTCCTCGTCGGAGTACTGCTGTGCACCGGCGGGTCCGGTGTGCGACATGACCCCGTTGGACGCGCACACCTTGATGACCCGCGCCCCGTACTTGATCTGGTGGCGGACCGCCTTGCGCACCTCCGCCACCCCGTCGGCGATGCCCTCCGCCACCGTGAGGGGCAGTACGCCGGGTGCGAACGCCTGGAACATGGTGGGGTCCAGGTGCCCGCCCGTCGGGGCGATCGCGTGCCCGGCGGGCACCACCCGCGGGCCCTCGACCCAGCCCAGGTCGATCGCCTTCTTCAGTGCGACGTCCAGCAGCACTCCCCCGGTCTGCACGAACAGACCGAGGTTGCGCACCGTGGTGAAGCCCCGCCGCAGTGTGCGGCGGGCGTTGGCGGCCGCGCGCAGGGTCCTCACGGCCGGGTCCTCCTGGACGGGGATCAGCGGGCTGCGGTGGTCGGGGCCGCCGAGGAAGAGGTTGACCTCCATGTCCATCAGGCCCGGCAGCAGGGTGACGTCCCCGAGATCGCGCACGACCGTGCCCTCGGGCAGCCGGGCCGGCTGGATCTCGGCGATGCGCTCGCCCACCACCAGTACCTCACCCGGCTCGACGATCTCGCCCTTGTCGATGTCCAGCAGCCGCGCCGCCCGCAGAAGTACGGGCGTCTGTGCCGCCTTGTCCCGTGCGGCCATCACACGGCGGGTTCGATGATGGCGTCGATACTGGAGGGACCGCTGTCCGGAACCCGCGGCTGGCCCCATGCCTCCACGGGGAAGGCGACGGTCACCAGCGCGCAGAACGCCCACAGCAGGCGCTTGTCCTCCTCGCCGATCCCTTCGAGGCTGAGCTTCTCCATGTACTCGGTGTTCTTCTGCAACAGCGGGTACGCCACGTCGTAGAAGGCCTGCAGTTCTTCCATCGTGCTGCTGACGCGCTTGGCGTAGCGGGCCTTCTCGCCCTGGACCGCCCAGTCGGCGAACGGTTCCAGTGCTTCGAACCCGGCGGGAAAGACGTTGCCCATGTCAAGGTCTCCGTGTCTGTTCGGTGGGCGTCTTTGCGGGAAGGACGCCTCAGCCGGCGGGCGTCTTGGAGTTCTTCTGCTCGTACTCACGCACGAAGTTCTGCGTGGAACTGTGCAGATGGCGCAGCAGGATCTCCTGGTCGCAGAGCGGGAACTCGTCCACGGTGCGCCGCTCCAGCATCGTCTGCGTCGCCTCCAGGGTGTTGCCGTCCTGCAGGCCGTACTCCTTGAACGTCACCGCGGCGAGTTCCTGCTGCAGTCGCTGGAAGCCGTTCTCCGGCGGAACGAAGTAGCAGGTTCCCTCGAAGATGTGGGTGTTGTACGAGGTCGGCCAGTAGTGGTACGTGAGCACCCAGTTGGGCCGCCAGACCAGCAGCATGAAGTTGGGGAAGAACACGAAGGTGTCCATGCCCCAGACGTCGCTGCGGGTCGGGTTGATGGCCGACGGGAGCTGTTCGGTCGTCATACCGATGTCCGGGGCGTCCCAGGGTCCGAAGAGACCGCTGCGCAGCACCCGTTCGATCGGCTTGACCATCGCCTTCTCCTTGGGGGGCGCGATGCCGCCCCAGGAGGAGACCATGCTGTGCGGGCCGTCGATGTCGTACGACAGCGCCTCGTAGCCGTACTTCTTGATCTTGGCTGCCTCGCCGGCCTCGTACTGGCCACCGTGCAGGATCGGCGCGTGGTAGAACTCGGCGAACGCGTCGATGAACAGCTTCCAGTTGCTGCCGATCTCGGCGCGGTACTTGTGCACCTGGGTCAGCTTGTCGAACGGGTAGCCCTCGATGCCCTGCGCGAACTTGCCCAGGTAGTCCTTGAGGGGTGTGGTGTTGTCCGGGTCGAGGTTGACGAAGATGAACCCCTCCCACACCTCCGCCCGCACCTGCATCAGTCCGTACTTCGACTTGTCGATGTCGAAGAACTCCGACTCCTGCTGGACGAAGGCGAGTTTGCCGTCGAGGTCGTACCGCCAGGCGTGGTACTTGCAGGTGAACTGCCGACAGTTGCCCTTGGTCTCCTCGCTGGGGTAGTCGTCCCACACGAGTTTGTTGCCACGGTGCCGGCACACGTTGTGGAAGGCGCGCACCTCGCCGTCCGTGCCACGGACGACGACGACGGACGCTCGGGCGGCGTCCAGTTCCTTCGTGAAGTAGCTGCCTTTGCGTGGCAGTTGCTCCACACGCCCGACGTTCAGCCAGGTCCGGCGGAAGACGGCGTCTCGTTCGCGCTCGTAGAACTCCGGCGAAATCGAGTCCGCGTACGAGACGGGCCCTGTGTCGATCTTGAAGTGCTCGGTCCAGCTGCCTTCTTCAGGCTTGGGAAAGTGCGCCATGGGTCGGGAACCTCCGCTCAGGATGACACCGCCACGATAACAGTCGTCTCCATTTCAGAGAACAGCATTTCCATAAGTGCCTAACGTGCCGAGTCGTAGATGTTGATGTGGTTCCCGAGCGCTCGGTATCGTCGCCGACGCGACAACGGCCGACGCAGCGGCACTCCCCACACACACAACCAACCCGGCCGTCCTACTCATGACCGGAGCGCACACGATGGCGATTCACCGGACACCGCACCTCTCCCCGCTGGGCAACTCCGCCTGCTCCAACGTCCACAGGCTCCTCGGGGTCCACAGGGCCCACAGGGTCCTCGGGATCTTCTGCAGCCGGGAGGAGGCGTGAGCGGGCGACCGCCCGTGATCGGGTTCGTGGGTCTGGGCAACATGGGCGGCGCGCTGGCGTCGAACCTGGCGCGGGCCGGGTTCGAGGTGGTCGCGTACGACGCCGCCGGTCCCGCCCGGACACCGCCGGGTGCCCGCTGGGCGCCAGGAGCGGCGGAGGTGGCACGGGCGGCCGGGACCGTGGTGCTCAGCCTGCCGGACGGAACGGTCGGCAGACAGGTGGTGGGCGATCTCGCGGACGCCCAAGACCGGAGGGTCACCCACGTCGTGGACACCTCGACGGTGGGCGTGACGGCCGCCCGCGAGCTGGCCGCAATGGGCCTGGCGTACGTGGACGCGCCCGTCTCCGGCGGGGTGGCAGGAGCACGCGAACGCAGACTGATGGTCATGTACGCCGGGACCGACGAGGACTGCGCCCACGTGGAGCCGGTGCTGGCCGGGCTCAGCGACCGCCGGCGCAGGGTCGGCGACCGGGCGGGGCAGGCGCAGGCACTGAAGCTGGCCAACAACTTCCTGTCCGCGACCGCGCTCGCGGCGACCAGCGAGGCCGTCGCGTTCGGGCGGGCCGCCGGGCTCGACCCGGCCGTGATGGTGGAGGTGCTGAACGCCTCCAGCGGACGCAGTGGCGCCACCGCCGACAAGTTCCCCGACGAGGTGCTGAGCGGGCGCTACGCCTCCGGGTTCAGCAACACGCTGATGTCCAAGGACGTACGGCTCTATCTGGACGAGGTGGAGCAACTGGGCGGCGCCCGGACCGTGGGGGCGGTGACGGACGCGGTGTGGGAGGCGTTCAGCGCCGACACACCCGGCGCCGACTTCACCCGCATCTACCCCTTCGTGGCCGGGGACTGAGGCCCGACGTTCGTGGCCGGGGCCTGCGGCCCGGGGGGAGCGGTGGTGGGGGCGGTCGCGGTGACGTGAGCGCCCCCACCACCGCTGCCGCCGTCCCCGACGCCGAGCAGGACCGCCACCGCGTCCCGCACGATCTGCGGATAGCGGTCCGCCTCAGGGTCCACCAGCCACAGCTGGTGGACGCCCTCGACCAGCGCCAGGACGGCAGCCGCCGCGGCCGGCGCGCTCAGCCCGCTGGGCATGCGCTCCCCGTACCGTTCGGCGAGGCTCGCGGTCAGGTGATCCTGTAAGGAGCGGGCCCGCTGCCGGACGTAGTCGGCGGCCGGTTCCTGACCGGTGACCGCCTCGGCCAGCACCACGCTGTGCACGGTGGCAAGCGACGGGTGGCTCTGTTCGAAGGCAACGGCCTCGGCGAAGTCACCGCCCCAGTCCTCGCCGACCCGTCGGCCCGCCAGGTTCTCCCGGTGCAGCACTTCACGGAAGTCGAGCACCGCCACCAGCAGCCGCTGCTTGCTGGGGAAGTAGTGCAGGACGCCCTGGCGGGTCAGGCCCGCCCGCTCGGCCACCGCGTCGATCGAGGTCCCCTTGAAGCCCCGGGCAGCGAGAACCTCCAGAGCCGCTTCCAGGATCTGCTCAGGCCGCCCTGACACCAAGTCCTGCCTCTTCCGCCGGTGGACAGGTACCCGCCCACAGTACGTAGGAGCGACGCCGCGGGACGAGGGGTGGGACAGGATTCTCGATCACCGTTCACTCACCGTCCCATCAACGCCAGGGCGGCCAGCGCGGCCTCCCGGAGCTCGGACTTGCCGCCGACTCCGGCCCGGTCCGCGATCTCGGCGAACAGCCGGACGTCCTTGGCGAGCAGCCCGCCCGCGTGGGCGGCGATACGGTCCAGGGTGCCGCCCGCGTCGGCGATCCGGTCCAGCGCGAAGCTGGCCGCGCTGCCGCGTGGCAGGACCCGACTCAGTGCGTCGCGGTCGAGACCCAGGTCGGCGCCCAGCCCGAGCGCGTCGGCGGCCAGCCCCAACTGGGCGGTGAACAACAGATTGTTGAGGATCTTGGCGAGCTGTCCCGAACCGATTGGGCCGAGGTGGACAACAGGGTCGCCGAAGGTGGCGAACGCCGGCCGGCAGTAGGCGAAGACCTGTGGGTCGCCGCCCGCCATGACGACCAGGGTCCCCTGCTCGGCGGCCCGGCCGCCCCCGCTCACCGGCGCGTCCACGAGGGAGACACCACGCGTGCGGGCCAGCGCCTCCAGACGGCGGCAGGTGTCGGGGTGCACCGTGGAGTGGACGGCGATCACCCCGCCCCGGCGCAGCCCGGCGAGGACCCCGTCCGCACCGGTGACGACCTGCTCGACGTCGGCGTCGTCGACGACACACAGGCACACCAGGTCGCTCGCAGCGGCCAGATCGGCGGGCGACCGGGCCGTTTCGGCGCCGCTGTCCGCGAACGGGGCGAGGGTGGCGGGTCTGCGGGCCCACAGGATCGTCGGGTGGCCCGCCTCGATCAGGCGGCGCGCCATGGAGGCGCCCTGACTGCCGAGTCCGATGAAGCCCACCCGCAGGGGTTCTCTGCTCATGTTGTCCTCCCTGGACGCCAGAACAGGGCGAGCAGTCCGGCGGTCGCCGCCGCGCCCACCCCGAGTACGACACCGGCGCCAGCCCATCCGGTCACCTCGATGCCGGCCGCGGTGTCCACCGCGTACTTGCCCGGCCCCCACGCGCCGAGCGTCAGGGCCAGCACGCCCAGGACGAGGACGTACTCGTAGCCCTCCTTGAAGACGAAGAAGCCGTGCGGACGGTGCGCGAGCAGTCCGGCGACGAGCATCACCGACAGCACGGCCGCGCAGGCCAGCGGTGTCAGCAGGCCAAGAACCAGGAGCGCGCCCGCGCCGATCTCGGTGAGGACGCTCAGCCATGCCTGGAGCCGCGGCCGGCTCAGTCCGAGTCCGGCGAACCAACCCGCGGTGCCGGTGATGCCGGCCCCGCCGCGCCAGTGGTTCCAGCCGTGCGCCATCATGACCGCGCCCAGTACCAGGCGCAGCACGAGCACAGCGATGTCGGTGGCGTCACCCATTGCGCCGCCCCCGCTCCGTGGGCAGCGCGGGCACGCCCAGCGCGCACTCCTCGACGAAGGCGAGGACGTGCAGATGGTAGGCGAGGGCGGTGCGGCCGACGCTGGTGTTGTGCCCCGCGCCCGCCTGTTCGTGGAGCACCACGCGGGACGAGCCGGTGAACAGCGAGGCGAGGTCGGCCAGACCGTCCGGCCCGTTGGCCCACACCTGTTCGTGTTCGGCGAGGGTGATGTGGACCGGTACCTCGACGCGCGCGGCCAGCCGGGCGAGTTCCTCCCGCCAGCCCTCCCGGTGCCCCTCGTAGGCGGGCGAGGACGCGCCGATCCGGCGTCCGCCGTGCACGTCGGGCGGGTAGGCCTGCTGCGGGTACCACAGCGCGTGCCGGAGGCTGGGGCGGGTGCGGGTGGGGTCACTGCGCCACTCCTCCATCGCCCGGAGGGCTCTGGGGTGGTGCACCCGGCCCATCCCGGCCAGCTCGACGCCCAGCAGGTCCGCGCCCCGTGGGTCGCTCGCCATGCGGACGGTGAGTTCGCTGCCCGCCGAGTGCGCCCAAAGGAACACGCCGACACCGCGCTCACGGTCCTTCAGCAACGCCTCCAGGGCCGCGTACGCGAAGTCGGTGCGCTGTTCGGGCGTGCGCATGTGTTCCTCGTGCCCGGCCGAACTGCCGTAGCCGGGGCGGTCAAGGGCGACGACGGTGAAACCGGCCGCGGCGGCGGCGCGCAGGAGGGAGAGCCCTGGATGGCCGGGGTGGTCGAAGTAGGCCGAGGTGGTGGCGCCGCCGTGCAGCGCCACGATCACGGCTCGCGGGCGCGGTACCTCGGCCACCAGCGCGGAGGCCGGGACGCCGTGCACGTCGACGATCTGCCGGGCGACGGCGGTGGCCAGTTCGGGTTCGAGAGAGGTCATGCCACGGTCCTGGGGGTCATTCGTCCGTCCGGGAGGTCACGTCCTGGCCATCGAGCAGTCATACGTCCGTCCTGAGCAGGAGTACTCCGCTGGGGGTGAGGCCTCCGCTGGAGACGACCGCGGTGCGGGCGCCCGCCACCTGACGGGCGTCGGCCTCGCCGCGCAGCTGGAGTACGGCCTCGTGCAGCAGGCCCATGCCGTGGGTCCGGCCGTGGGAGAGCTGGCCGCCGTGCGGGTTGAGCGGCAGCACCCCGTCGGGGGCGATGTTCTTGCCGCCGTCCAGGAAGTCGCGGGCCTCGCCGATACCGCAGAAGCCGAGCGCCTCGATCCAGGACAGGCAGTTGAAGGTGAAGCCGTCGTACAGCAGCGCCACGTCCACGTCGGCGGGGCGCAGATCGGTACGGGTCCACAGGTGGGCGGCCTGGCCGAGCACCTGGGGTTCGTGAGTGAGGGTGGACTGGTCCCACTCGGGGCGCTCGACGATCTGCGTACCGACGGCCTCGACGCGTACGGGCGCCCTGCGGAGGTCGGGCGCGCACTCGGCGGCGGAGACGACGACGGCCACCGAGGCGTCGCAGGGGACGTCACAGTCGTACAGGCCGAAGGGCGTCGCGATGGGGCGAGCCGAGAGGTAGTCGTCCATCGTGAGCGAGTCACGGTAGACGGCGTCCGGGTGGCGGGCCGCGTTCGCCCGCTGGTTGAGGGCGATCCGGCCGAGGGTCTCGCGGGTCGTGCCGTAACGGTGCATGTGCCGCTGGGCGTTCATCGCGAGCATCATCGCGGGCGAGACGGCGCCGAAGGGCTTGAACCAGCCGTCCTGGCCCGGCTGCCCCGGCGAGCGGATCCTGCCCTGCCGGACGAGTTGGCCGTACGTCGCCTCCCACACCGTACGGAAGCACAGCACGTGCCGGGCCAGTCCGCCCGCGACCGCGAGCATCGCGGCGATCACCGAACCGCCGGGGCCGAAGGTCTCCCCCGCCCCGTTGTGCCACACCGGGCGGATACCGAGCGCGGACTCCAGGGCGCTCACCCCGCCCTCGGCGAAGCCGCCGTAGGCTCCGCCGCCGGGGTAGCTGGACAGGCCGTCGATGTCGTCGAAGGTGAGCCCGGCGTCGGCGACAGCCTTCTCGCAGGCCTCTACGGTGAGTTCGAGGGGCGGCGCCATGAGGCGGCGGCCCATGCGCGAGGCGCCGGCGCCGCTGATCACCGAGCGGTCCTCGAACCTGGGCCCCGCCGGTCTGGTGCGCAGATGCCCGCCGACCGGAGTGTCCACGGGCAGGGGCGCGGCCGGTGGCTGTTCGGCGCACGGCCGGAACAACGGCAGCCAGGCCTCACCGGCCTGCTCGAAAACCACCTCCATGCGCATGCCGATCCGCAGATCCTCCGGTGCGCAGTCGACGACGTTGGTCGTCAGCCGCACCCTCGGGTCCTCCTCGATCGCCACCTGGGCGACGACGAACGGGGTGGGGAGACCGGGGAAGGGGAAGCGGTGGTTGACGGTGAAGCCGATCAGGTTGGCGAAGCCCGAGACCTCGCCGACCTGAATGTCGTGCGCCCGGCAGTACCGGCATACCGGCTGCGGCGGGTGGATCAGTGCCCGGCAGGCGGTGCACGCCTGGAACCGGAGCCGTCCGTCCCGGCCGGAGGTCCAGAAGAACTCGGTCTCCTGGCGGAACTCCGGCTGTGGACGGACGGCTTCGTCGGGGCCGCTCAACGAATCTTCGCCTCCGCTTTGCGGACCGTGACCGGCTCGGCAAGTCCCTGTTCGTCGCAGGCCTGTTGCAGGGTCTCCAGGGTTTCCGCCAGTCCTGGCCCGAGGCGGGGGCCGGGGGTGAACGTGGCGGGGAGATGGCGCATGCCCTGGATGACGCCGATCGTCTCGTAGTGGACCGTGCCCTCGGGGTCGCACACGAAGTCCGGCATACGGTCGAGGACCTGGATCAGCATCCGCTTGAAGACCGTACGGGCGACGTTGGAACCGATGCAGCGGTGCAGGCCGAGACCGAAGGCGGTGTGCCGGTTTCCGCCGCGGGCGAGATCGACGTCGTCGGGGTCGGTGAAGACCTGCGGGTCACGGTTGGCCATCGCCCAGGACAGCCAGACCCGGTCACCCTCCTTGAACTCGGTTCCGGCGATCGCGCAGTCCTCGGCGACGGTACGTCCGTCGCCCGGCGCCGGGGTGAAGTAGCGCAGGAACTCCTCGGTGGCCGTGTCCAGCAGGGCGTCGCGTTCCCCGCTCAGCCGGGCACGCTCCCCGGGGTGCTGGGACAGCCACTCCAGGGAGTGCGCGGTCAGCGCGGTGGTGGTGTCGAAGCCGCCGCCGATGAGCAGGGCGAGCGCGCCGACCAGGTCCGGCTCGGGTGGGGCAGCGCCGTCGATCTCCATGCGTGCGAGGGCGTCGGCGAGTCCCGGGCGGCGGTGGGCGCGGACCTCCTGCAGTGTCGTGGCGATGTCCGACATCATCGCCATGTGGCCCTCCACCACACGGGCCATCTCCGGCGAGGTGGGCGGGGTGTAGACGCCGGCGTGGGCGGGCTCGTTGTACAGCTCCCACTTCTTCAGCGGGATGCCCATCATGGCGAGGGTGAAGACGGCCGGGACGATGTTGGCGAGGTCGTCGACGAAGTCGATCCGGCCCGACTCGATGTGTTCGTCGATGCAGGCGCGGGCGACGTCGTCGATGAACGGGATCCACCGCTGGACAGCTGCCGGGGACAGGTAGGGGTTGAGGGCGGTGCGGTAGGCGCGCTGCTCGGGCGGGTCCATCTCCAGGAAGCCGCCGCGGAAGCCTCTGCCGCGGGGCGGGGCCGGGATACTGATGCCCTGGTAGCCGCGGCGCTCGCCGTGCACGTCGTGATCGTTGGACAGGGTCGCGCCCGCGCGGGCGAAGGCGAGCAGCTCGCGGTTGCCCGCGGCCACGAAGTGCCCACCATAGGTGTCGGTCCAGGCGAGCGGACAGCCGGAGTGAAACTCCCGGGTCTGCTCCTCGAACCGGTCACGGTACTCGGGGGCGTGCCGGTCGAAGTGGACACGAGGCTGCTTACGGGCTTCGTCGCCACTGGTGTCCGGTGCGGTCATGGTGTGCGGTGCCTCCTCTCGGTCCGCCCTGGGACGGCTCAGAACACGCCGATCGCGCGTTCGGGACAGGAGCGGACGGCCTCGACCACCGCGTTCTCCTGGTCTGTGGGAACGTCCTCGGCGACCGGCCAGGAGTGGCCGTCGATCTCGCTCAGTTCGAAGACTTTCGGGGCGTGCATGGCGCACAGGGTGTGACCCTGACAGCGCTCGGGATCGACGCGTACCTTCACGTGTCTCGCCTCCTCCGGTTCATTTCAGGTCGGACAGGGACTTGCCGACGCTCGCCAGGGTGGCCGGCGCGCCGTAGTTGCCCTTGTACTTGTAGGTGGGAGCGTCACAGCGGTAGGCGCCCTGGTCCGGCTTGAAGTCGGCCGCCTGCCAGCCCTTGCTGGTCGCCTCGACGATGGAGTAGCACTTGGGCGGCGTCTTCGAGGTGAGGTCGAAGGGGGCCTGCAGTCCGCCCGCGGCCCAGTCGGTGTTCTTCATGGCGTTGTCGTACACGCATTTACGGGTGAGGTTCGCGCAGTCGTGTGCGGACGTGGCGAACAACAGCCAGGCGGAGAAGGCGCGCAGGACGGGGTAGGTGACCTGCTTGCCGGGGGCGTACTTCTTGAACAGGTCGATCACCTGCTGGACGGCCGGGTTGTCGGCGGCGCTCTCCAGCGGGGCGGTGGCGAACAGTTCGGCGTAGTTGTGCTGCTTGGCCAGTGCGGGACCGGCCAGTGACAGGAACGCGGGACCGTAGGCGTTGCTGTTGGCGTCGATCCAGTCGGGGGTGTAGCCGATGTTCGTGAGCGCCTGCTCCAGTTTGGCGAGGCTCGGGAAGTCGCCCAGGAACACAAGCCCCTTGACGCCCTCCTTCTTGATCGACTGGGCGTAGGGGGTCCAGTCGGAGACGCCGGCCGTCGGGTACAGGTCGCTGTAGGAGGCCTTGCCGCCGAGACCTGCGACGGCCTCCTTGAACTGGGCGGCCAGGGCCTTGGTGACGGGAGAGTCACCCGCGATGATGCCGACCTTCTGCGCCGAGTCAGGGTACTTGTCCTTCAGCAGCCAGGAGTAGTAGCCGGCGTACTGGAAGTACCCGGCGGTGGGGCCGGAGGCGAGCGCCTGGAGGTCGGAGCCGATCGCGCCGATCTGGCTCGACTGGGCGGGGAAGTTGGGCAGCAGGCACTTCAGCCGGTCCTGTACGCCGAGACTGTCCAGCGCGGCGCCGCCACCTACGAGTGCGAAGTCCGCCTTGCAGGCCTCCAGCACCCGCTGGCGGGCCTCCATCAGCTTCGTGTCGCGGGTGACGGGGGCGAGGTCGCGGCCGTTGATGCCACCCGCGTCGTTGCACCAGGACGTGAACACCTTGGCGGCGTCCACGAAATCGGAGTTCTTGGTGAAGCCGATGTCGGAGAGGACGCCGACCTGGATCTTGTCGGCTGTGACGCCCTGGACGGACGAGGGCTTGGCGGTGCCGGGACCACAGACGCCCTTCAGAGTGCCGAAGCCGGATCTCGCGCCGCCGCCCTGGGCGGTGGAACTCGTCTTCCCCGGGTTGCCGGTGCTCGGAGCGTCGCCGGAACGGGTGGAACACCCGGTCAGCAGGATCGCGGTCGCGGTGACCGCGCCGATCAGGAGTCTTCGCATGGTGCCTCCTCGTGGAGCTCGGACTTCGTCGTCCGAGGGAGGTGAGGGAGTGCGGGGCGGCGTGGGGGAGGGTGTGGCGCGGGGTGGTGTGGGTCTGTGACCGCCGGACGCCTGCGGGGCCGGCGACGGCATGGTCAGGTGATCGCGCCGCTCGCCTTGAGGGCGAGGATGCGGTCCCAGTCGTAGCCGAGTTCGCCGAGGATCTCCTCGGTCTGGGCGGCGAACTCGGGGGCGGAGCCGAGGCGGGTGTCCTCGACGTCGAACTGGACGGGGCTGGAGACGAGTTCGAGGTCGCCGGCGCGTCCGATGTAGCCGTTGGCACGGACCTGGTGGTCGGCGGCGGCCTGCAGGGTGTCCTGGACGGGTGCCCAGGGGCCGTCGAGTGCGGCGAGGTCCGCCGACCACTCGGTCAGGGTGCGGCTCGCGATGACCTCTCGGAGGATCTTCACGGCGTCCGCGGTGTGTTCGGCGATGGTTTCGGCGGTGGCGAACCGCGGGTCGTCGGCGAGTTCGGGCCGGCCGATGCAACGGCACACGTTCGGCCAGAACTTCGCCGGCTGGAGCATGACGAAGGCGATGTAGCGGCCGTCGGATGTGCGGTAGAGCCCCGAGAGCGGGTTGGCGGGTGAGCCGTGCGCGCTGGGCGTCACACCCTCCCAGGCCCGGTCGAGATGCAGAGAGAGGGCGATGGAGTGGCCCAGTGCCCACAGACCGCTGCCGAGCAGGGAGACGTCCACGACGGAGGTCTCGCCGGTGCGTTCGCGGCGCAGCAGGGCGGCGGCGATGCCACCGGCGAGGTTGGTGCCGGAGACGGTGTCGCCGTAGGCGGGGCCGGGCGGGCTGATCATGCCTTCGGTGCCGGGCGGGGTGATGCTCGCGGCCGTGCCGGCCCGCGACCAGAAGGCGGTCATGTCGTAACCGCCCTTGCCTGACTCGGGGCCGCGCGGGCCCATGGCGCTGCCGCGGGCGTAGACGATGCGCGGGTTGACGGCCCGGATGTCGTCGACGTCGATGCCAAGGCGGGCGCGGGAGGCGGGCATGAAGCTGGTGAGGAAGACGTCGGCGCCCTTCACCAGTTCGTGGAGCACCTCAAGGCCGTCGGGACGGGACATGTCCAGGCCGAGGGAGCGCTTGCCACGGTTGGCGTGGGCGACGTTGGGGTTGGGGTCGCCCTCGACGCGGAACGAGCCGGTCTGGCGCAGTCCGCGCTGGGGGTCGCCGGTGACGGCGTGTTCGACCTTGATCACATCGGCGCCCCAGTCGGCGAGCACCGCTCCGGCCGAGGGTACGAAGCCGTACATGGCGGCCTCGATGACGCGGATTCCTTCAAGTGGCTTCACACCGCCTCCTCGGGTTGTACGACGCGGCCGAACGCCTTCTCTTCCAGGAACTCCTCGAACCCTGAGCGTCCGCTCTCGCGGCCGATGCCGGACTGCTTGTAGCCGCCGAACGGCACGTCGGCGGAGAAGTAGTTGCCGCCGTTGATCGAGAAGGTGCCGGTGCGGATGCGCCGGGCGATACGGATCGCGCGTTCGTCGTCCGCGCTGTGCACGGCGCCCGACAGGCCGAACGCGGAGGCGTTGGCGATACGGACGGCGTCGTCCTCGTCGTCGTAGGGGATGACCGCGAGGACGGGTCCGAAGACCTCCTCCTGGGCGATCTCGCTGTCGGGGTCGACGTCGGCGAGGAGGGTGGGCTCGTAGAACCAGCCGGGGTCGATGCGGCTGCCGCCGCGGACCAGGGTGGCCCCGGCCTCGACGGCGCGCTGCACCATGGCGTCGACCTTGTCGCGCTGCTGTTCGCTGATCAGCGGGCCCATGGCGGTCTTTGGGTCGGTCGGGTCGCCGACCCGGACGCGTTCCATGCCGGCGGCGACGAGCTGCACGATCCGGTCGTGCTGGTCGCGCGGGACGAGAAGGCGGGAGGTGAGGGCGCAGCCCTGGCCCGAGTGGGAGCAGATGGTGAAGGCGGCGAACATGGCGGCCTTCGTGAAGTCCGCGTCGTCCAGGACGATCATGGCGGACTTGCCGCCCAGTTCGAGGAAGACCCGCTTCACGGTGTCGGCCGCCGCGGCCATGATGCGCCGTCCCGTGGTGGTGGCGCCGGTGAAGGTGACCAGGTCGACGTCGGGGTGGGTGGTGAGGATCTCGCCGACGTCGGCGCGTGAGGAGCTGAGGACGTTGATGACACCGGCGGGTATGTCGGTGTGCTCCGCGATGAGTTCGCCGAGCGCGAGGGTCGTCAGGGGGGTCTGCGGGGCGGCCTTGAGGACGACCGTGCAGCCGGCCGCGAGCGCCGGGGCGATCTTGGCGAGGGCGAGCTGGTTGGGGAAGTTGTACGGCAGGATGGCGGCGACGACGCCCGCGGCTTCCTTCTCCACCCAGCGGTGGTGGAGCTGTCCGCGCGACTCCTTCTCGCCGAGGTCCTCGGTGAATGAGTAGCTCTCCAGCAGGTCCGCGTAATACGTCACGAGGCCGATCGGTTCGTCGAGCTGGGGGCCGTGGGTGAGCTGGCGGGGTGCGCCCGCCTCGGCGATGGTCAGCTCGCGCAGCTCCTCGCGGTGTTCGTCGAGGGCGGTGTGCAGTTGGCGCAGGCAGCGCAGCCGCAGGTCCCGGTCGGTGGCCCAGCCGGACGTGTCGAAGGCACGGCGGGCGGCGGAGATCGCGGCCTCGGCGTCGGCCTTGGTGGCATCGGGAGCACGTCCGAGCAGTTCGCCGGTGGCCGGGTTGTGCGACGGGAAGGTGCTGTCGGCGGAGACCAGCTTGCCGTCGATCAGCTGGGACTTGACGACGGGGCCGCTCACAGCCGCACCACCGATCCGCCGTCGACGGCGATGATCTGGCCGGTGACCCAGGACGCCTCGTCGGAGAGGAGGAACAGCAGGGCTCCCGCCTGGTCGGCGGGTGTGCCCATGCGTTTGAGGGCGAAGGACTGCACCATGGCCGCGCGGTACTCCTCCGGGATGATGCTACGGGCCGCCTCGGTGTCCGTCGGACCGGGCGCGATCGCGTTGACGCGGATCCCGCGGGGGCCGAGTTCGGCGGCGAGGGAGACGGTGAGGTGGTTCAGGCCGGCCTTGGCGAGCCCGTAGAAGCCGGTGGCCTGCCAGGCGGCGGTGGACGACTGGTTGACGACGGCCGCCCCCTCCTTCAGGTGTGGCAGCACGGCTCGGGTGACGTGCAGCGCGCCGAGCAGGTTCACTTTCAGGAACCGGTCGAGGTAGTCGTAGTCGACGGTGACGATGCCCTCGCGGCGCATGCCGTGGAAGATGGCCGCGTTGTTGACCAGGTGGTCGATCCGCCCGAACTCGCTCATCACGGTGTCGGCGAGCACCTGTGCGGAGGCGGGGTCGGCGACGTCGACCTTCACGAACAGGGCGTCGATGTCCTTGGCGACCCGCTGCCCCTGCTCCTCGTTCAGTTCGGCGACCACCACCCGCGCGCCCTCGGCGGCCAGAGCCCTGGCATACCCCTCTCCGATGCCCTGGCCGGCTCCGGTGACGATCGTCACCTTGTCCTTGAACCGCATCCCTGCCTCCTCGTTCGTATGGTCCGGAAACTACATTCTCCATTTGCGCGAATCAAGCATTCGAACACGAGAAGCCTATACTCAGCCAAGGCGACCCCGCTTCAAGGACTTCGGACCGACAGGGGCTTCCCGCCCCTCCCGTGATGAGAATAGGATTCTCATATACGGAAGGTGTGTTTCCATGATCGATTCAGTAGCCCTGAGTCCCGCGTTCGG
This sequence comes from Streptomyces sp. B21-083, assembly GCF_036898825.1. GTDB lineage: Bacteria > Actinomycetota > Actinomycetes > Streptomycetales > Streptomycetaceae > Streptomyces. Next base: position 1,000,044 of record NZ_JARUND010000002.1, read on the forward strand.
CGTGGAGTTCACCGGGGTCACCGATGCGCTCGACGACTCGTTCGTCCACCGCTGCGTGGAGGCCCTGAAGTGGCGGGGCGTCCTGCTGGTGCGCGGACTGCACCTCGACGACGAGCAGCAGCTGGCCTTCAGCCGCCGGATGGGCGAGGTGGTGGCCCTGGGCGGCCAGGAGATCTTCCCGATCTCCATCAACCCGGAGAAGAGCAAAACCGCCAAGTACCTGCGGGGTGCCTTCTACTGGCACCTCGACGGCACCAGCGACGACATACCGGTCAAGGCCACCACCCTGACCGCTCGCCAGATCGCCATGACCGGCGGCGGCACCGACTTCGCCAGCACGTACGCGGCGTACGAGAGCCTGCCGGAGAAGGAACGCGAACGCTACGAGGGGCTGCGGGTGGTGCACAGCTTCGAGGCCACCCAGCGGCTGGTCACCCCCGATCCCACCGACGAGGAACTGGCCGCCTGGCGCACCCAGCCCACCCACGAGGTGTCCTTGGTGTGGGCGCGCCGCGACGGCCGCCGTTCGCTGGTCACCGGCGCCACCGCCGACCACGTCGTCGGCATGGACCCGGCCGACAGCCGGGCGCTGCTGGACGAACTGCTGGAGTGCGCCACCCAGGAACGCTTCCGTTACACCCACGACTGGCGGATCGGCGACCTGGTGGTGTGGGACAACACCGGTGTCCTGCACCGGGCGCTGCCCTACGATGAGAACTCCGAACGACTGCTGCACCGCACGACCGTCGTCGGTGACGAGGCGTTCGCATGAGCGCCCCGGCGAAGCGGACGGCCGTCGTGACCGGCGGCGCCTCCGGAATCGGGCGGGCGATCGTCCGCCGGCTGACCGCCGACGGCCTGAACGTCGCCGTACTCGACCTCTCCCCCGCCGAGGAAGGGTTCGGGCTGACCGCGGACGTCGCGGACCGCGCGCAGGTCGACAAGGCGATGGACGCGGTACGCGAGCGCTTCGGCCCCGTGCACGTCCTGGTCAACGCGGCCGGAAAGGACGGCTTCACCCGGTTCGCCGACCTGTCCGTCACAGACTGGCAGCGCGTGGTCGACATCAACCTCAACGGCGTCTTCCACTGTGTGCAGTCGGCCCTGCCGGACATGGTCAAGGCCCGCTGGGGACGCATCGTCAACATCTCCTCCTCCAGCACCCACTCCGGCCAGCCCTACATGGCCCACTACGTCGCCGCCAAGTCCGCGGTGAACGGGCTGACCAAATCACTCGCGCTGGAACTCGGTCCCAAGGGCATCACGGTGAACGCCGTCCCGCCCGGCTTCATCGACACCCCCATGCTCCGCACCGCCGAGACCAACCAGCAGCTCGGCGGCACCATCGAGGACCACATCGCCCGCACCCCGGTGCGCCGTGTCGGCCGCCCCGAGGACATCGCGGCGACCTGCTCCTTCCTGATCGGAGAGGAGGCCGGCTACATCACGGGGCAGATCATCGGCGTGAACGGAGGCCGCAACACTTGACGAGGCTGGCACCGGTCCCGTACGAGGAGTGGGACACCGAAGCTCTGCGTCCGCTGACGGGCGGGCGCACCGTCCCGCCGTCCAACGCCCTCGGCCTCCTCCTGCACCACCCGCGGCTGGCCAAGGCGTTCCTGACCTTCAGCACCCAGTTGCTCTACCGCAGCAGCCTGCCCGACAAAATGCGCGAGCTGACGATCCTCAGGGTCGCCTGGCGGCACCGGTGCCGGTACGAGTGGACGCATCACGTGGTGATGGCGCGGGCGGCCGGCATCACCGAGGAGGAGCTGCAGGAGGTGCGCCTTGGCACGGCCACCCTGGTCAACCGGGCCGTGGACGAACTCGAGACCACCTCCACCCTCTCGGACGAGGTCTACGCGGACCTGGCCAAGGAGCTGGACGAACGGCAGTTGATGGACTTCGTGTTCACCGTCGGCTCGTACGGACTGCAGGCCATGGCGTACAACACCTTCGGCGTCGACCCGGATCCCGGCATGGACGACGCGGGAATGTCCGACGCGGGGGTCCTCAACCACGGCGTCCCCACCACGGGCGTCGACAACACGGGCGTCGACGACCGGCCGGGCAACGGCGGGCCCGGTGGGCCCGCGACATGAGGAGGAAGTGACCATGGACCGTCCCGCACAGCAGGGCAAGCCGCTTCGCGTCGTTCAGTGGGCCACCGGAACCATCGGCACCCGCTCGCTGAGCGCCGTTCTCGACCATCCGCACCTCGAGCTGGCGGGCGTCCACGTCCACTCCCCGCAGAAGGCCGGACGGGACGCCGGCGAGCTGTGCGGGATGGACCCCACGGGCATCACCACCACCCACCGTCTCGACGACGTCCTCGGCCTCGGCGCCGACTGTGTGCTGTACATGCCGCGCGCGACCGACCTCGACGAGCTGTGCGCCCTACTGGCCTCCGGGGCGAACGTCGTGACCACGGCCGGCGGACTCCATCATCCAGCCGGCCTTGATCCAGCCGTCCGCAGCAGGGTCGAGGGCGCCTGTGCGCGGGGCGGCACCTCCCTCCACGACACCGGCAGCAGCCCGGGGTTCATCACCGAGGCCGTGCCCCTCCTGCTGGCCTCCGTACAGCGGCGGCTCGAGGCGCTCACCGTCCACGAGTACGCCGACCTGTCCCAGCGGAACTCGCCGGGGCTGCTGTTCGACGTGATGGGCTTCGGCCGGGCGCCGGGCGCCGTGTTCGACGAGCACCGGCTCGCCCATGTCCACGGCTCTTTCGGACCGTCCCTGCGGCTGGTCGCCGACGCCCTGGGCCTGCCCCTCGACTCGGTGGAGGCGCAGGGGCGATTCGCCACCGCCGCGCAGACGACCGAGATCGCCGCCGGCGTCCTGGATGCCGGGACGGTGGCGGCGCAGCGGGTGACCCTGTCCGGTCGGCGCGAGGGCCGTACGCTGCTGGAGTTCAACGCGACCTGGTACTGCACCACGGATCTCGAGCCGGCCTGGGACCTGCGTCCCACCGGCTGGCGTCTCACGGTCGACGGCGACGCGCCCCTTGACGTCGACATGCGTTTCCCGGTATCGCTCGAACAGCTGGGCGCCGTGGCCCCCGGTTACACCGCCCACCGGGCCGTCAACGCCGTCCCCGCCGTCTGCGCCGCAGCGCCCGGCATCCGCACCACCGTGGACCTGCCCCTTTTCACCGCCACCCTCGCCTGAGTCGCGAGGGCGGCGGCCCGTCCGCCATTCAGCTCTGCCGCAGGCGCTGCTTCATCTCGTCAAGGTTGGTCAGGATCGGGAACCCGTTGACGCTCAGCGCGTTGCCGTGCCCGGTCTGGTGGATGTCGAAGACGGACTGGAGGGCAGCGTAGAAGCCCTGCACGTCGAGGGTCTGGTTGACCGCCCGCTTGGCCTGGCGCAGACCGAACGGGGGCATCGTCGCGATCCGGCTCGCCAACTCGCCCACTGCCGTGCCGAGTTCGTCCAGCGGGACCACCTTGTTCACCATGCCGACCTGCTCGGCCTCGCGGGCGGTCAGCGGGCGTCCGGTGAAGAGGATCTCCTTGGCCTTGCGCGGGCCCAGCTCCCAGGTGTGCCCGTGGTACTCGACCCCGCCGATACCCATGTGCACCACCGGGTCGGAGAACTCGGCGTTCTCCGCGGCCACGATCAGGTCGCACGGCCAGCACAGCATCAGACCGGCCGCGATGCACTTGCCCTGGACGGCCGCGATGGTCGGCTTGGGGATGTTGCGCCACTTCAGGGAGTACTCCAGATAGCGGCGGGTCTCGGCGTCGTAGATCCACTCCAGGGTGATCTCGTCCGGGCTGGGCCAGCGGTCCTTGAGGTCGTGCCCGGCGGAGAAGTGCCGGCCGTTCGCCTTGAGGACGACCACCCGTACGTCCTCGTCCCGCGCGGCCCGGGTCCAGGCCCCGTCGAGTTCGTCGAGGAGCGCCATGGTCTGGGCGTTGGCGACCTCCGGACGGTTCAGCGTGATCGTGGCGATGCCGTCCTGGGCTTCGTACAGGATCTGGTCCATGGCGGATGTCCTCTGTCGCGGGCGGGTGTTGCCTGGTGCTGCGGTACCGCTGCCGCGGCGGCCCGTGTTCGCCGCGTGGACGAACACGGTCCGCCGCGGCCTAGCGCGGCAGGCCGAGGATGCGCTCGGCGATGATGTTGCGCTGGATCTCGCTGGTGCCGCCGGCGATGGTGCCGGCGAAGCTGCGCGCGTACCGCTCGAACCAGCTGGAGATGAAGTGCTCGTGGTGCATGTGGCGGTACGGGCCCGTGCGCACCGGATGCGAGAGGCCCTCGGCGCCGTGCGCCTCCAGCGCGTGCAGAGAGGCGGACTGGACTGCCTCCGAGCCGAGCAGTTTGAGTACGGAGATCTCCGCCGGGTCGCGGTCCTCGCCGAGTTGGCGGTAGCCGAGCAGCCGCAGGGCCGTCAGGTCCATGCGGAGGGTGGCGTACCAGTCCTGGTCCGCCCCGGTGTCGCGCGAGTCGCGCAGCAGGTCCTCGAGCCGTTCGGCGTACGACAGCCACAGCAGCGTGCGCTCGTGACCGAGGGAGCCGTTCGCCACCCGCCAGCCCTCGTTCAGCGGGCCGACGAGGTTCTCGCGCGGCACGCGCACGCCGGTGAGGAACACCTCGTTGAAGTCGAGGTCGTCCTCGGCGGCGATCGAACCGAACGGGCGGCGTTCCACGCCCTCGGTGTCCGTGGGGATCAGCAGGGCACTGATGCCCCGGTGCCTGGGCGCGTCCGGGTCGGTGCGGACGAAGGTGAGCAGGACGTCGGCGTCATGGGCGCCCGAGGTCCAGATCTTCTGGCCGTCGACCACGAACCCGTCGGGCGCGGGCACCGCCCTGGTACGCAGGGAGGCGAGGTCGGAACCGGCCTCGGGTTCGCTCATGCCGAGCGCGGCGGTGATCTCGGCACGCAGGATCGGCACGGCCCAGCGGCGCTTCTGCTCCTCGGTCCCGAAGGTGATCAGCGAAGCGGCAATGATGCCGAGGCCCTGCGGGTTGAAGCTGTGGTAGATCCGGCGGCGGGCCAGCTCCTCCAGGTGCGCGAGCTGCTGGGGCAGGGTGGCGCCGCGACCGCCGAACTCGGGCGGCTGGCCCGGCAGCAGCCAGCCCGCGTCGAACAGGGTGCGCTGCCAGCGGCGCGCCCACTCGGGGACATGCGCACTGGACCCCGCGCGTTCGCGCGCCTCGGCCTCGGCGGGCAGGTGGGCGTCGAGGAAGTCGGAGAACTCCGCACGGAACTCCTCCACTTCCGGATCGTCGGTGAGCTTCATGACAGCGCCCGTTCGATGGGGAGTTTCACGGGACCAGCAGTGCCTTCCTGTGGACGGCCGCGCTGCCGAGGAGCAGGTCGCAGGCCTGGGCGCGTTTGAGGTAATACTGCAGTTCGTTCTCCCAGGTGAATCCCATGGCGCCGAACAGCTGCAGTCCGTGCCGGAAGACGAGGCGCTGGCACTCCCCCGCCGCCGCCTTCGCCATGTGGGCGGCGTCGGCGCGGCGCGGGTCGTCCTCCGCGATCGTCAGGGCGCAGAAGTGGGTGAGAGCGCGGGCGCGTTCGATCGCCACGTGCATGTCGGCCGCCTTGTGCTTGACGGCCTGGAACGAGCCGAGCGGGCGGCCGAACTGCTCCCGCTGCTTCACATGGTCCAGGACGAGGTCGAGGATGCGCCGGCAGGCGCCCACGCAGGTGGCGGCGAGCCCGAGGAGGGCGAGGTCGGGCACTTCGGCGACAAGGTCACCGGCACCGTCGGCGTGGCCGGCGTCGACGTGCGCGAGGTGCAGATGCGGGTCGAGCGCGGGGACCCGTTCGGCGGCGAGCCGCGCCCCGGGGACGACGACGACACCGCCGGTGGTGAGCACGGCGACCTCGTCGGCCCGGTCCGCGTCCAGGACGTAGCGCCCGGCGCCGTCGAAGACCGCGGTGCCACTGCCCGTGGGGAGGCGGCCGGTGAGCGGCGCGAACCAGGTGGCGGTGGCCAGGAACGGCGTCGGGTCGGCGGCGTAGCCCAGTTCCTCGAGGATGAGGGCGAGTTCCAGCGGGGGCGCCTCCAGCCAGCCGAGCCGGAGATAGGTGTCCCACTGCTGCGCCTCGGGCCGGCCACGCACCTTGGCGATCGCCTCGCGCACCGTTCGCCGCAGCAGCCGCTGCTCCTCGTCGAGCTCGAACTCCACGCCCGGCCTCCTCTAGACGTACCGGTGGGTGCACATCGGGCGCGGGTCGCCCGAGCTGGGTGAGAATAACATTCTCGGTATGAGGAAGTAAGGGTCCCGCTTACGGGGGAGGCCGGTTCGGTAGGAGGAAGGCCTCCTCGTTCCGCAAATGTGGAGTAACGTTCTGCTTATGAGTGCCGTCCCCACAGAACCGGTCGAGACCCCCGAGCCCGCCTGGCGGCAGCGCGCCGTCGAGCGTTCCACCCGGGCGGCGAAGCTGCGCGCCGAGCAACGCGTGCAGCGCTTCCTGGACGCCGCCCACGAGTTGATCGCCGACAAGGGCACCACTGACTTCACGGTGCAGGAGGTGGTGGAGCGCTCCCGGCAGTCGCTGCGCAGCTTCTACCAGCACTTCGACGGAAAGCACGAGCTGTTGCTCGCGCTGTTCGAGGACGCGCTGTCGAAGTCGGCCACCGAGATCCGGGAGAGCGCAGCAACGGGACGGGACCCGCTGGCGCGACTGAAGATCGCCGTCGAGCTGCTGTACGACTCCTGCAAGCCCCGCACCGGCCGCCAGTCCCCGCTCTTCACCGACTTCGCCATCCAGTTGCTGGTCAGCCACCCGGACCAGGTGGCCAGCGCCCATCTCCCACTGCTCAGCTACTTCGTCGAGCTGGTGGAGGAGGCCGCCACGGGCGGGCAGGTCACGGTCTCCAAGCCGCGTCGTACCGCCTCCCTGATCATGCAGACGGCCATGTTCACGGCCCAGGCCCCCACGGCCCCGGTCGGAGCCCACCCGTCACCGATCAGCGTCGAGGAGGTGTGGGAGTTCTGCCTGGGCGGGATCACGGGCGGAGCGGCAAGCACCCCCGCACCGACGGACAGCCCGGAGCCTGCCGCGGCATCCACGGCGAAGAAGACCGGCGCGGCTAAGAAGACCTCCACGAAGAAGACCACCCCGGTCACCGACACCGCCAAGAAGGCCGCGTCTGCGACCAAGCCCCCCACGGGCGGCGCGAGTTCGCGCCGTTCGGCAACCTGACCTGCAGCACCTCCGAGAGGGCCTCCGCGGTTTCGTCCCGCGGGGGCCCTCTCGCGTGTTCCCTCCCACGCGGGCGACCTTCGTTCGGACTCTTGACCGCGACTTTGGTCTGACCTTTGATATGGTTTACAGATCATCGGCTGCCGACAGAGGGGTCCCCGCTGTGGACTTCGAGCTGACTGAGGACCAGGAGACGATCCGCAAGGCCGTGGCCGGCCTTCTGCGCGACTTCGACGACCGGTACTGGATGGAGAAGGACCGGGACCACGCATTCCCCAAGGAGTTCTACGCCACCGTCGCGGACGGCGGCTGGCTCGGGATCACCATCCCGGAGGAGTACGGCGGCCACGGACTCGGCATCACGGAGGCGTCACTGCTGCTGGAGGAGGTCGCCCGCTCGGGCGGCGGCATGAACGCCGCCAGCGCGATCCACCTGTCGATCTTCGGCATGCATCCGGTGGTGGTGCACGGTTCCGACGAGCTGAAGAGGCGCAACCTGCCCCGCGTCGCGCGCGGCGACCTGCATGTGTGCTTCGGGGTGACGGAGCCCGGCGCCGGACTGGACACGACGAGCATCACCACGTACGCCCGCAGGGACGGCGACCACTACGTCGTCAGCGGGCGCAAGGTGTGGATCTCCAAAGCCCTGGAGTCGGAGAAGATCCTGCTGCTGACGCGCACGTCGAGGCTCGACGAGGTCGACAGGCGCACGGACGGCATGACGCTGTTCCTGACCGATCTCGACCGCGACCGGGTGGACATCCGCCCGATCCCGAAGATGGGCCGTAACGCCGTCACGTCGAACGAACTGTTCATCGACGAGCTGCGGGTCCCCGTCGAGGACCGGGTCGGCGAGGAGGGGCAGGGGTTCCGCTACCTCCTCGACGGCCTGAACCCGGAGCGGATGCTGATCGCCGCCGAGGCGCTCGGCATCGGCCGGGTGGCCCTGGACCGGGCCGTACGGTACGGCTGCGAGCGGGAGGTGTTCGGCCGCCCGATCGGCATGAACCAGGGCATCCAGTTCCCGCTGGCCGACGCGCTCGCCCACCTCGACGCCGCAGAGCTCGTGCTGCGCAAGGCGACCTGGCTCTACGACCGGGGCCGACCGTGTGGGCGGGAGGCCAACACCGCCAAGTACCTGTGCGCGGACGCCGGCTTCGCGGCCGCGGACCGGGCACTGCAGACGCACGGCGGCATGGGCTACTCCGAGGAGTATCCCGTGGCCCGCCTCTTCCGCGAGGCCCGCCTGATGCGGATCGCGCCGGTCAGCCAGGAGATGGTCCTGAACTACCTGGGCTCACACACGCTCGGCCTGCCCAGAAGCTACTGAGAAGCCCGCACGACGGGCGCTCGCGACGACGAAGGAGCAGCATGACCGACCGTACGGGACTCTTCGACCTCACAGGCCGCTCGGCGCTGGTGACCGGCGCCGCCGGCGGTATCGGTTCGGCGGTGGCCGGGGCACTCGCCCGGGCCGGCGCCGCGGTGCTCGTCACCGACGCCGACGAGGCGGCGGCGACCGCCGTCGCCGACAAGCTCACGGCCGCCGGCCTCACGGCCCGGGGCGCCGCCCTCGACGTACGGGACCGGTCGGCGGCCGACGCCGCCGCATCCCGGGCCGCCGCCCTGACCGACGGCACCCTGCACATCCTCGTCAACAACGCCGGCGTCACGGCGCCGGCCATGTTCGAGAACCTCGAGGAGGAGTCCTTCCGGCGTGTCGTCGACATCCATGTCGTGGGCGCCTTCCACTGCACCCGGGCGGCGCTCGCGTACCTGCCGACGGACGGGACCGGACGCATCATCAACGTCACGTCGTCGGCCGGCCTGACCGGCACCCTCGGCCAGGTGAACTACTCGGTGGCCAAGGCCGGCATCATCGGGTTCACCAAGTCCCTCGCCCGCGAACTGGCCAGGAAGCAGATCCTCGTCAACGCCCTGGCGCCGCTCGCCGCGACGCCGATGACGGAGACGATACGCAACGACCCGAAGTTCTCGGACCGGATGCTCGCGCGCATTCCCCTGGGCCGGTGGGCCGATCCGGACGAGGTGGCGGGGGCGTTCGTGTTCCTCGCCTCCGACGCGGCCTCCTTCGTCACCGGTCAGGTGCTGCCGGTGGACGGCGGGCTGGTCATCTGACGGGCCAGGCATCTGACAGAGGACACCCACGATGTGTTGAATGGTTCAGCCAAAGCGGTCGACGTACGACGAGAGGCCTGAACCGTGCCCACCCCCCAGCCCCTCTCCCCGCGCACCCCGCGCTTCGACACGCTCTCCGTCCCCAAGGCCTCGGACGTGCTGGCGGCCGAGGTACGCGAACGCATCCTGGCCGGGGACCTGCCGGAGGGCACACCGCTGCCCCCGGAGCGTCAGCTGGTCGAGCAGACGGGGCTGAGCCGGGCGACCGTACGGGAGGCGCTGCGCATCCTGGAGGTCGAGCGGCTGGTCGCGATCCGGCCGGGGCGCGGGGGCGGGGCCTTCGTGCACCGGCCGGGCCGGGAATCCCTGGCGAACACCGTGCAGTTGGTCATCAGAGGTCAGCAGATCCGGTTGGAGGCGCTGCACGAGACCCGTGAGGCGATCGAGCCGGCGTGCGCCGCGTTCGCCGCCGCCCGGCGCAGCGAGCAGGACCTGGCCGACCTGGACCGCGCCCATGCCGAGCTGGTCGGGGCCGGTGACGACATCCGGCGTTTCCTGCTGGCCAACGTCGGCTGGCACAACGCCGTGGCGAAGGCGGGCGGCAACGAGCTGCTCATCGGGTTCCTGAGCGCGCTGTCGGAGTCGATCTACGCCGCCACCAACCTGGAGCGGTTCATGGACGCCGGTATCCGCGAGGTCACCGCCCGCGCGCACGCGAAGGTCACCGAGGCCATCAGGGCGAAGGACGCGGCGGCGGCCCGGCGGCGGATGAGCCGCCATGTGTGCGGGTTCGCGCGGGCCGCCTCGGAGGTGGACCGCCGGGAGCAGGTGGGACTGACGGAGTCCGAGGGCTGAGCAGTCCGAGAGCTGACGGAGTCCGAGGGCTGACCGCGCCCTTCTCGGGAAACATCTCGGGCAACGCCCGATAATCACATTCTCAATTTCGCGCAACACCATTGACACATTCGGCCTGACCTTTAATACCATCAGGGCCATGACCGACGTGAGCCCCGTCCTGACCGTGACCGCCGACGGAGCTGTCCGCATCGTCACGCTGAACCGGCCCGACCGCCTCAACGGTGTCTCCGCGGAGCTGCACCGCCGGCTGTCCCAGGTGTGGCGCGAGCTCGCGGAGGACACTGAAGCGCGGGCCGTCGTCCTCACAGGCGCGGGCCGGGCGTTCAGCGCGGGCGGCGACTTCGACCACCTGCTCCGCCACCACCACGACGCGGAACTGCGCGAACGCTCGATCCGGCTCGACCGGACGATCCAGACGGACATGATCCGCTTCCCACTGCCGGTCATCGCCGCCGTCAACGGCCCTGCGGTGGGCCTCGGTTGCTCTCTGGCCGTAGGCTGCGACCTCGTCCTCATGGCCGAGGACGCCTATCTCGCGGACCCGCACATCTCGGTCGGCCTGGTGGCGGGCGACGGCGGGGTGACCCTCTGGCCGCTGCTGACGAGCCTCCTGCGGGTGAAGGAGTACCTGTTCACCGGGGACCGCATCCCGGCCGCCACCGCAGTCGAACTAGGCCTGGCCAACCGCGTCGTCCCCGGACCCGACCTGATGCGCGAGGCCCTGGCCCTGGCCCACCGGCTCGCGGGCCAGCCCCCGGAGGCGCTGCGGGCGACGAAGGCAGCGCTCGCCGCGGTGGTCGAACAGGTCTCGCGCGGCGGTATGGAGGCGGCACTGCTGGCCGAGCGCTCCACCATGACCAGCCCCGACCACATCCGCATCGTCAACGACCTCGCCTCCCGCGCGAGCCGTCGCCCCACCACCACGGCCGAGGAGGACTGAGCGTGGAACGCGAGGAGTTCACACTGGTCCGCGACATGCTGCGGTCGTTCGCGACCCGCTTCCGCGCGGACTCGCCCGACGACGTCGAGCCAAGCACGCGCGCCACCGCACAGCGGGCACTCGACGAACTCGGCCTGACGGACCTCCGCCGCACCTCGCCGCCTGCCGCCACCGTGCAGGAGTGCGCCCTACTCGCCGAGGAGCACGGCCGGCAGCCACTGACCACGTCCCTGCTCGGCACCGTACTGCTCGCTCCCGAACTGCTGCGGCTCCTCGCCGCCGACGAGCGGCCCGAATCCCCCCACGGCGCCCGGCCCACCATCGCCCTGGCCCGTGATCTGCGCTTTCCCGGCTCCGCCGCGGCGACGAACTGCGTCGCCTGGGACTGCGAGGGAGCCGACGGTGCGCTGTACGTCGACGCCGAGGGAGGCGTGACGCACGTCGAGCCAGGGCCACCCGCACCGACCGCGGACCTGCTGCGCGGCGTACGGCGGGCCTCCGCCGCAGGTCGGCCCGTCGGCCGGCTAACCCCACAGGCGCATCAGCGCTGGCAGGCGTACGCCCTGGTCGTCGTGGCGAGCGAACTCGTGGGCGCGGCCCGCTCGTTCGTCGAGCAGAGCGTCGCCTACGCCCGCGAGCGTCATCAGTACGGACGGCCGATCGGCTCCTTCCAGGCCGTGCAGCACCTGCTCGCCGACGCCTCCGCCCTCGCGGAGGCCTGCACCAGCGCCACCCGCTACGCCGCCTGGTCCCTGGACAACGAACCGCCCGACCGTGCGCTGACCGCGGCCCGCGTGGCCAAGGCGGAGGTCAACGCCTCGGCCGTGGAGGCGGTGTACGCCGGAATGCAGGTGTTCGGCGGGATCGCCCAGACCTGGGAGCACGTGGCCCACCTGTACCTGCGCCGGATCCTCGTCGGAGCCACACTGCTGGCGACCACCGCCGACCTGCTGCCCGCCCTGGCGGCACCGGAGGCGGACCCCACGATTGCCCGGGAGGCGACACGATGACCGGCACGACGGACGTGCCCCTGGACTTCGGTGACCCGGCCGACCTGGAACGCCTGCGCCAGGACTTCCGCACCTGGCTGGCCGACCATCCGCTGCCCGAACGGGGCGCGGACGAGCCGCTTCCCCTCTTCCTGCACCGCTGGCACCGCCAACTGCACTCCGGCGGCTGGGTCGGCCTCGACGTACCGCAGGAGTACGGAGGCCGGGGCCTGACGGCGCTGCACCAGGTGGCCGTCAGCGACGAACTCGGGGCGCGCGGCGCGCCCGGCGTCCCCCGCATCGGCTATCTCGCCCACGCCCTGCTGCGGTTCGGCTCGGAGGAGCAGCGCCGCCGCCTGCTGCCGCGCATGCTGCGCGGCGACGACGTGTGGTGCCAGGGCTTCAGCGAGCCCGGCGCCGGCTCGGACCTCGTCGGCATGAGCACCGGCGCCGAGCGGCGGCCCGAGGGCCACTACGTCGTCAATGGCCAGAAGCTGTGGACGAGTTACGCCCAGTACTCACGTCTGTGCCTGCTCCTGGCCCGCACCGGTCTCCCCCCGGCCCCCGGTTCCGCGGACGGCGCGGGGACTCCCGCCGCTTCCCCGCACACCTCGATCTCGGCGTTCGTACTGCCGCTGGACCGGCCCGGCGTGACCGTACGGCCGCTGCGCGCCGCGAACGGCGACGACGAGTTCTGCGAGCTGTTCCTCGACGACGTACGCCTGGAGGAGTCCGAGCGGATCGGCTCCGAGGGCGACGGCTGGCCGCTGGCGATGACGACGGTGGCGTACGAGCGCAACGCCCTGGACACCGGTCACCTGTCGAAGTACGGGCTGCTGGTCGAACGGCTGCGGCGCGCCGCGGACGAACGACGCGGCACGCTCGCGGACGGGCTGCTGTCGGACATCGGCCGGTGTGCCGTCGACTACCAGGTCCTCGTCGCCCACGCCCGGCGCCGGACCGCCGAGCGGCTCGCCGGACAGGGCGCGGGCCCGGAGTCGTCCGTGGACAAGCTGCTGATGACCCGTGCCGAGCAGCGGTTGTACGAGACCGCGCTGAAGGTGTTCCCCGAGGAACTGTACGGGGAGGGCGCGGACGTCCTGAGCGACTACTTCTACTCGCGGGCCGCGTCCGTGTACGGCGGCACGTCCCAGATCCAGCGGAACATCATCGCCAAACGGCTGTTGAGCCTGCCCGCCGACCGCCGTGCCTGATCGGAGCCCCTCTCATGCGACACGACCTGGAATTCCAGAGCATTCCGCACGTGGTGAGAGTCTCCGCCCGGCGCTTCGGTGACGCCCCGGCCCTCGTCGACGGCGAACTGCGCCTCACCTTTCGGGAGTTGGAGGGCCGAATGATGCAAGCGGTGCGCTCGGCGCTCGCGCTGGGCATCGGACCGGGCGACCGGGTCGGCCTCTGCGCGCCGAACTCGGCGGAGTGGATCGTGGCCGCCCTCGGCATCCAGGGCGCCGGGGGTGTCGTCGTGCCGCTCAACACCCGTTTCAAGGCGGCGGAGATCTCCTACATCCTGCGCAGGGCCGGCGCGAAGGCCCTGTTCGCCGCCTCCTCCTTCCTCGGCACCGACTACATCGCCGACCTCCGGCGCGCCGACCCCGAACTGCCCGCGCTGCGGACCACGGTGTCGTTGCCGGGCGATACGGACACCCTCTCCTGGCGTCAGTTCCTCGCGCGTGGCGCGGAGTTCACCGAACCAGCCGCCCACGACTCCATCGACCTGCTCACTGCGGACCACATCTCCGACGTCATGTTCACCTCCGGCACCACCGGCCACCCCAAGGGCGTGATCCTCACCCACGGGCAGACCCTGCGGGCCTACGGCTGGATGTCCACGGAGTACACCTTCAACGTCTTGGACAGCTTCCTGGTCATTCCGCCGTTCTTCCACTGCTTCGGCTACAAGGCGGGCTGGCTCGCCTCCCTGATGCACGGTGTGACGGTGATCCCCATGGCCGTCTTCGACGCCGGGCGCGCCCTTCAGATCATCCACGAGGAGCGGGTCAGCATCATCCTCGGGCCGCCGACCATCTTCCACGACCTGCTCAACCACCCGGACCGGTCCCGGTACGACCTGACGTCGCTGCGGGTGTCCATGACGGGTGGCACGACGATTCCGGAGTCGCTGATCCGGGCGATGAAGAAGGACCTGTCCTTCGACATCGTGCTGAGCGCCTACGGTCTCACCGAGTCGACCGCGCTGGTCTCCACGACCCGGATCGGCGACACGGAGGAGACGGTGGCCCGCACCACCGGCCGCGCGATCCCGGACGTCGAGATCCGTATCGCCGACGACGACGGCCAGCAGGTGCCGGCCGGCGGGGAGGGCGAGGTCCTGGTCCGCGGCTACAACGTCACCCGCGGCTACTGGAACGACCCCGAGGCCACCGCCACGACGATCGATCCCGACGGCTGGCTGCACACCGGCGACATCGGCCGCGTCGACGCGGCAGGCAACCTGGCGATCGTCGACCGCAAGAAAGAGATGTACATCGTCGGCGGCTTCAACGCCTACCCGGCGGAGATCGAGAAACTGCTCCTCGGCTACGAACCGATCGGCCAGGTCGCCGTGATCGGCGTCCCGGACGAGCGGCTCGGCGAGGTCGGCTGCGCCTTCGTCGTGCGCGCGCCGGGAACCGACGTCACGGAAGAGGATGTCATCGCATGGGCCAGAGAACACATGGCCAACTTCAAGGCACCCCGCCATGTGCGCTTCGTGGACGTGCTGCCGCGCAACGCCGGCCAGAAGGTCCTCAAGCACGAGCTGCGCGCCAGGTACGGGGGCTGAGGCGGTGACGAACAGCGGCCCCCTGGCGGGGATCACGGTGGTGGCACTGGAGCAGGCCGTGTCGGCGCCCATGTGCACACGTACGCTCGGCGACCTCGGCGCCCGGGTGATCAAGGTGGAGAACCCGGCGGGCGGCGACTTCGCCCGCTACTACGACGACGTGGTCGGCGGGCTCGCGGCGCACTTCGTGTGGGCCAACCGGGGCAAGGAGTCGGTGGCCCTCGACCTGAAATCGGACGACGGGCAGACGGTCCTGCACCGGATACTGGAACGCGCCGACGTTCTGGTCTCCAACCTCTCCCCCGGCTCCACGGCCAAGCTCGGCCTGTCCCCCGCCGACCTGGAGGTACGCCACCCGGACCTGATCGCCGTCGAGATCGACGGCTACGGTCCCGGCGGGCCCCTCTCCCACAAACGGGCCTACGACCTCCTGGTCCAGGCGGAGTCGGGGGCCTGCTCGGTGACGGGCCGTGCCGGCGCTCCGGCGAAACCGGGCCCCCCGGTGGCGGACGTGTGCAGCGGTCTGTACGCGGCGCTGTCGGTGCTGGCGCTGCTGTACGCCAGACGGCCGGGGCAGGTGGCGGTCAGCCTGTTCGACACCATGACCGAGCTGATGGGCTACCCGTTGACGTACACCCGGCACTCCGGGGTCGAACAGCAGCCGCTCGGCATGAGTTCGCCCGCCGTCTCGCCGTACGGCGCCTATCCCACGGCCGACGGGCAGACCGTCGTGCTCGGCACCACCAACGACCGCGAATGGCAGCGGCTGGCACGGGAGTTGCTCGACCGGCCCGACCTTGCGGACGACGAACGGTTCGCCGTCAACGCCGGCCGCGTCGAACACCGTGCGGTCCTGGATGCGGCGATCGGTGCCTGGTGCGCGCGGCACGATCTGGCGGACGTCCAGGGCAGGGCCGACGCGGCCGGGATCGGCAACGCGCGCTACAACACGGTCGAGGACGTCCTCGCGCATCCCCACCTGGCCGCCCGCGACCGCTGGCGGGAGGTGGACACGCCGGCTGGTCCGGTGCGCGCGCTGCTGCCGCCGCCGGTGATCGCCGGATTCGACCCGCCGATGGGCGCGATCCCCGCACTGGGCGAACACACGGACGCCGTACTGGCCGAACTGGGCTATGCGCAGGAGGAGATCACCGCTCTGCGGGAGCGGGGAGCCGTCCGGTGAGCGTGCTGCTGAGGAGCGACACCGACGGCGTGCGGACGCTGACCCTGAACCGGCCGCACCGCAGGAACGCCATCGACGCCGAACTGTGGGAGGCGCTGCGCGCGGCTCTCGCCGAGACGGCCGGGGACCGGTCCGTCCGGGCCCTCGTCCTCGCCGGCGCTGGCGGCGCCTTCTGCTCGGGCGCCGACATCCCCCGGCAGGTCAGCAGCGCACACCCCCTGGACCGGATACGGCCCCTGACCGAGGTGACGCTGCTCCTGCACGAGCTGCCCGTTCCCACGGTCGCCAAGGTGACCGGGGTGGCGGTGGGCGCGGGCTGGAACCTGGCGCTCGGCTGCGATCTGGTGGTCGCCACACCGCAGGCGCGGTTCTCACAGATCTTCGCCCGGCGTGGGCTGTCCCTGGACTGCGGCGGCTCCTGGCTGCTGCCGAGGCTCGTCGGACTGCAGCAGGCCAAACGGCTCGCGCTGCTCGCGGAGACGATCGAGGCCGAGGAGGCGCGGGCGCTGGGGCTCGTCACCTGGGTGACGGCCGAGGACACCGTCGACGCCTTCGTAGACGACCTGACCGCCCGGCTGGTCACGGGCCCTCCGGTGGCCCTCGCCCAGACCAAGGCGCTGCTGCACGAGGGTACGGAGCGGACGTTGCGGGACGCACTGGCGAACGAGGCACGGGCGCAGGCGGTGAACTTCGCGGGCGCCGACGTCCGGGAGGCGTACGCCGCGTTCGCCGACCGACGGGAACCACACTTCACGGGCCGCTGGGCCGTGCCGAGTCGAACGGAGGACGACGACACGTGATGCGAGAAGCGGTGATCGCCGCGGCGGTCCGCACCGCCGTGGCAAAACGGAACGGCGGTCTGGCGGGCAGCCACCCGGCCGACCTGTCCGGCGCGGTGCTGCATGCGCTGGTCGAGCGGGCCGGGGTCGATCCGGAGACCGTCGACGACGTGATCTGGGGCTGTGTCTCCCAGGTCGGCGACCAGTCGAGCAACATCGGCCGCTACGCGGTACTCGCGGCGGGCTGGCCCGAGAGCATCCCCGGGACCACCGTCAACCGGGCCTGCGGATCGAGCCAGCAGGCGCTGGAGTTCGCCGTGCAGGCGGTCCTGTCCGGACAGCAGGACGTGGTCGTCGCGGGTGGCGTCGAGGTCATGAGCCGGGTGCCGCTGGGCTCGGCGAGGGCGGGCGGAATGCCTTACGGCCCCCACGTCCTGTCCCGCTACCAGGACTTCTCCTTCAACCAGGGCGTCTCCGCGGAGATGATCGCCCAGAAGTGGGGTCTCACCCGGGACCGGCTCGACGCGTACGCGGCGCTGTCGCACGAACGGGCCGCCGCCGCGCAGGACAGCGGCGCCTTCGACGAACAGATCGTGCCCGTGACGGGCGTGACCGCCGACGAGGGCCTACGCCGGGACACCAGCGTGGAGACCCTCGCGAGGCTCAGGCCCTCCTTCGTGGAGGGCGGCGTGATCCACGCGGGCAACTCCTCGCAGATCTCCGACGGCGCGGCGGCCGTCCTGGTCACCACCCCCGAGCAGGCAAGGGAGTTGGGGCTGACGCCGATCGTGCGGTTCCGGGCGGGCGCGGTGACCGGCTCCGACCCGGTGCTGATGCTCACCGGTCCGATCCCGGCCACCGGGAAGGTGCTGAGGAAGGCCGGTGTGGCGCTGTCGGACGTCGGCGTCTTCGAGGTGAACGAGGCCTTCGCCTGCGTTCCGCTGGCCTGGCTCGCCGAGACCGGCGCCGACCCCGAGCTGCTCAACCCCCTGGGCGGTGCCATCGCCCTCGGTCATCCGCTCGGCGCCTCCGGAGCCGTCCTGATGACCCGCATGGTCCACCACATGCGCGATAACGGTATCCGTTTCGGCCTGCAGACCATGTGCGAGGGCGGCGGCACCGCGAACGCCACCCTCGTCGAACTCGTCGACTGACCGGGGGGGTTGTCGTGCACCGTGATGTCTTCACCGCCGACCACGAGGCGTTCAGGGAGCTGGTCCGTGACGTCGTGGCCAACGAGGTGGTTCCGCACTACGCCGAGTGGGAGAAGGCCGGACGTGTGCCCCGGTCGTTCTTCGAACGGCTCGGCTCGCTGGGTCTGCTGGGCATGGCCGTCGCGGAGGAGTACGGCGGGGGCGGGCAGCCCGACTACCGCTACAACGTCGTCCTCCAGGAGGAGGCGGCCCGCGCCCTGGTCACCCTCGGCACGGTCCGTACCCAACTCGACGTCGTCCTGCCGTACTTCCTCGCCTACGCCGACGAGGGGCAGCGCGAGCGCTGGTTCCCGGGGCTGGCCGACGGCAGGCTGCTGACCGCGATCGCGATGACTGAGCCCGGCACCGGCTCCGACCTCGCCGGGATCCGTACGACGGCCGTACGCGACGGTGACCACTACGTGGTGAACGGTGCCAAGACGTTCATCACCGGCGGGCTGCTGGCCGACCTGGTGATCGTGGTGGCGCGCACAGCGACCGACCCGGACAACCGGCGGGCGGGGCTCACCCTGCTGGTCGTGGAGGACGGCATGGCGGGCTTCACGCGCGGCCGGGTGCTCGACAAGATGGGCATCAAGGTGCAGGACACCGTGGAGCTTGCCTTCGACGAGGTCCGGGTGCCCGTCGCCAACCGGCTCGGCGAGGAGGGCAGGGCCTTCACGTACATGGGGCACAACCTCTCCCAGGAACGTATGACCGTCGCGGTCGGTTCGGTCGCACAGGCCAGAGCTGCCCTCGACACGGCGATCGCCTACGTCAAGGAACGCCGCGTGTTCGGTTCACCGGTCGCGTCCTTCCAGAACACGAAGTTCGAACTCGCCGCCGTGGCCGCCGAGATCGAGGCCGCGCAGGCCATGCTCGACCGGGCCGTCCTGGAACTGGTCGACGGGCGGCTGTCCGGCGCCGACGCCGCGAAGGTGAAGCTGTTCTGCACCGAGATGCAGGCCCGCGCGGTCGACCGCTGTCTGCAGCTCTTCGGCGGCTACGGGTACATGCTGGAGTACCCGATCGCCCGGCTGTACGCGGACGCCCGCATCACCCGTATCTACGCCGGCACCAGCGAGGTCATGAAGGTCATCATCGCCAAGTCCCTGGGGTTGTGAGACATGGACGACTTCGAGCAGCGCTCCGGCAGCGCCTTCGTCGCGGGCGGCACCGGCGGCATCGGCGCGGCGATCGTGTGGATGCTGGCCGAACGCGGCAGCGACATCACGTTCACCTACCGCGCCAACGAGGACGCGGCCGAGCGTCTCGTCGCCGAGGTGAAGGAGCTCGGCCGCCAGGTCACCGCACTGCGGGTGGACCTGACCGACGAGGCGGCGACGGCAGGGGCCCTGCGTGACTGCGGCCGCGTGCACACCCTGGTCTACGCGGCCGGCCCGCACGTGCCCATGACCCATCTGAGCAAGGTCGCCCCCAGCCAGTATCGCGCCCAGCTGGAGGCCGACGCTGGGGCGTTCTTCACCCTCGTCCACCACGCGCTGCCACTGCTGCGGGAGAGCCGGGGCAACATCGTCGCCGTCACCACGGTCGCCACGCGCCGCTACCCGGTCCGCGACGGGCTGTCCTCGGGCGTCAAAGGGGCCGTCGAAGCGGTCGCCCGCGCCCTGGCCGCCGAGGAGGGACGCTACGGAGTCCGCGTCAACTGCGTCGCCCCCGGCATGCTCACCGACGGCATCGCGGGCCGGCTGATCGACACGGGTGAACTCGACGAGGAGGCCCTCGCCATCACCCGCCGCAACATCCCGCTGCGCCGGTTCGGGCAGGCCCAGGACATCGCGGAAGCGGTCGCTTTCCTGGCCTCCGACCGCGCTGGATTCATCACGGGGCAGGCCCTCGGAGTGGACGGCGGCTACAGCGTCTGAACGGCGTACGGCGGCGCTGCCGCGGAGGCCCGGAGCCTCCGCGGCAGCGCCGTCAGCGTTCCTGGCCCGGGTCGGGAGCGTCCTGGTCGGCGACGACCACGCGGACGCGGGCGATGTTGTCCACGCGGGTGAACACCTCCGACGCGTCGCCTTCACGCTGGGAGCGAACCCGGACGGTCACGAAGTGGACGCCGGGTGAGGAAAACGCGTGACGCCGCTCCACCTGGACCCGCCGGGCGGGTACGACCTCCTCGGTGACCGGGAACGTCCCCTCGCCCTCGATGTCCCACTGGACCGCGACCACCTTTCCCGTGCCGGGCGGGACCTCGGCGACGGCGCACAGGGAGACCGGCTCCCCGGCCCGGACGTCGGCGCGGTCCGTGCCGTCCGCGGTCAGCAGGACCACGGGCTGAACTCCCCGTCGCCCGGCGGCCGACGGCGGCACCTCGACCTGCCCGTCCAGGATGGCGAAGTCGGTCGAGGCGGTCGGGGGCACACCTTGCTCGACCCATCCGCTCAGGTCCCGCAGCGCCTGGTGCAGGACCCCGAGGTAGCTGACGGAGCGGGTCGGGTCCTCCTGCCTCTCCTGGTCACCGTGCAGGGCGTTGTCCACGTACCAGAGGCGGAAGTCCTCGTCGGTGGCGTCCCCGAGGTGTTCCGCGACCGCCGAGCGGTACCAGTCCGCCTGCCAGGGGAACGCCTCCCGGTCCAGCAGACATGCGACGACGATCATCTTCCCGGAGAACGCGCCCGTCTGTACGGCGCCGGCCGCGCCGAGGCTGAAGAGCGGGCCCATCAGCTGAGGGCGCTGGGGCGGTACGGGCTTGCCCGACTCGTCACGGAACCGGTCCCAGACCGCGAACCCCTCGGGCGGGACCTGGTGGCGGTGGTAGGTCTGCGCGGCGAGGAAGTTGCTGTTGTCGATGTCGACGACGTCACCGGGTTCCACCCCCTCCAGCACGGAGGCGTCGTTCTGCTCGTCGAGCACCGCCAGATCGCCGCGGACCTCCCGCAGGATCAGCGACCGCCCCGCGGCCTGCCCGGTGCGTACGGTCAGCTGCGCGCCCAGCGAGTCGCAGGGCGCGGGGGCCGCGAGCCTGAGGGCGACGACGGAGTCCGCACCCCGCCCCCTGAAGGCGTGGTCGACGCCCTGGGCGGACCGTGCCGCGTCCTTCGACGCGACCATGGCGGCGATCTCGCAGCCGTGCCTGAGCCGGTCAGGGTGGATCGAGGACTCGGGGTCGGCGCCGAGATAGCCGGGCAGCGTCCAGAAGTCCTCGAAGTAGGAGGGGTCCACCATGAGCATGCCGCCGTAGAGGGCGGTGAAGGCGTGCATGCCCATCGTGTGGTGGCCGAACCACGAGCGTGGCGGGAAGCCCATGGCCGTCACCTCGGCGAGCGCCGCCCGCTCCTGGGGGTCGAGTCCCTCGTACATGTCGCCGCTGCCACCGGGTTCCACGGCGTCGACGATCGAGTCGAGCCGGTCGCGGAGCACCCGTTGGGCGTGCATGCGCACGCTGAACACGTTCGGCATGGCCATGGGACTGCCGACGACGTACGGCACGCAGCCGTCCCAGACCCCGTCGGTGTTCTCCGCGCCGGCGATGGTCCGGTAGCCGCCGCCGCTGCCGCCGTACGCGTACCCGTAGGTACGGTGGGGCCCGTAGACCTGCTCGGCGACGACGCGTGAGTGGCGGGCCGCCGCCGCGTTGGCGCGGAAGCCCGCGAAGGTGAGATCGCCCGGCGTCGAACCGCCGCCGTTGGTCTCAAGGAAGTACGCGCCGCTGGACACGGCGAAGGAGATCCGGTCCTCCTGCCCGTGGGCGGTCTGTGCCTGGTGCTCGCTGCCGGGGACGGGGGTGATGTGCTGGAAGAAACGCCCCTGATAGGCCTCTTCGGGCGGGAAGTAGATCGAGAACCGGGTGTCGTTGTCGGCGAAACCACCGTGGACGTAACGGTGGCGTACCGGCGTGTCGCGCCATTCGTCCACGTCCACGTACGGCTCTTGGAAGTCCTTGTCGTGCGTCTCGGTCACTGCGTTTCCCTTTTTTCGGCTCCGGCCAACAGATCTCTCCTCCGGGTTCAGTCCGTGATCGGTCGGCCCGCCACGTACGCCGCCCGTACGACGTCGGCGCTCAGCACGTCGAGTGCCGCCCGCAGCGGCACGTGGAGCAGGCACAGGTCGGCGGGCGAGCCGACCGTCGTCCGCCGTGGGCGGTCCGGTCGGTGCGGGTCACCCTGGAAGAGCCGCAGCGCGGCGCCCGGCGGGATGCCCTCCCCGTCTTCGCGGGCGACGGCGGCCCGCATCACGGCCCACGGGTCATGGGTGCCGTACGGTGCGTCCGTTCCGGCGGCGACCGGGACCCCGGCGGCACTCAGGCTGCGGCAGCGGTAGAGGTGCGGCCGGTCGTCCGGGTGCACCTCGGTGGCGTACGCCCGGCCGCGCTCGACCGGGAAGTGCGGCTGGGTCACCACGACGACCCCGAGCCGGCGCAGCCGTGGGAGGGCCTCCGCCGGGATCACGGATCCGTGCTCGATCCGGTCGCCTTCGAGGGGGCCCGCGTCCTCCAGGGCGAGGAGGGTCACGAGGAGTTGCACGCGGGTGACGCAGTGCACGGCGACGGGCCGGGGCCGAAGGCGGGACACCATGGCGGCCAACTCGGCGGGGGTGGGCAGGGCCAGGTCGTCGAGCAGCAGCTTCACCGGCGGGTCGACACCCATGACGACGAGCCGCTGGGGCAGGACGGACAGCGTCCGGGCGAGGCCGTCGGCGGGCCGCGGGTCGGCGTTGCTGAACCCGATCACGCCGAGGCGCGCGGCCCGCCGTCCGACACCGGCCAGGTCGAGCCGTACGGACGGCAGGAGGGGACGAAGACGTTCGTCCTCCCGCCACAGGCGTCCGTCGGCGCTCTCCAGCCCGGCCGCCCGCAGCGCGGCGCTGTTCAGGAACCACATGGCGCCGCTGCGGTGTTGCACCCGCACCGGCCGGTCGGGCGCGAGGGCGTCCAGACTGCGGCGGTCCAGCCTCCCGGCGACGCTCTCGTGGTAGCCGACGGCCCGTACCCACTCCCCCGGCGCACCACCCCGCAGCACTGTCGCGAGCGCGTCCGGGCCGCTCACCTCCTCGGGTCCGACCCGCACCGAAGCGGCTTCGGCCGCCAGCGCCATGAGGTGGATGTGATGGTCGTGCAGTCCTGGCAGCAGCGCCCCGCCGCGTCCGTCGACGTCGGCAGCCCCCGGCAGGCGGGGCCCGATCGCGGCGATCCGGCCGTGTTCGACACGGACGTCCACCCGGCCTCGCCCCTCGACCTCCACGTCCCTGATCAGCACGTCGTCCCCGTGGCCTCGGCCTGTGCGGCGGCGCAGGCCGCCATGGACACGCACAGCAGCTCTCCGCCGCCCCGCTCCAGTGAGCGGGCTACGGCGTGGGCGGCGTAGAGGCCGGTGACGGGGTCGGCGAGCGCGTCGCCGAGGAAGACAGGGTCACCGTGCCCGTCCAGGCCGGTCAGGGCGCCCGCGACGGCTGCGTCGTCGCCGAAGGCGATCCGGTCGTCGTCGCGGCCGTACCCGGTGATGCTCACCCACACCCGGCCGGGGCGGGCGGCGAGGAACTCCTCCGCGCGTACCCCGAGCCGCCTGAGGGCCCGCGGCCTGGACGCCTCGACGACCAAGTCGGCGTCCGCGATGGCCTCGGCGAGTGCGCCGGAGGCGAAGTCCAGGACCAGGCTCCGGTGCCCTTCGTGCAGTCGGCGGTAGAAGTCCGGGGGGCCGAAGCGGGCCCCGTCGGGCCGGGTGTCGCTCTCCACCTTCACCACCCGGGCGCCGGCCAGCCCCAGCAGTCGGGCGCACAGGGGGCCCGCCCAGAGCGCGGACAGGTCGACGACGTTCAGACCGGCGAGGCCCGCGACGGCGCGCGGACCGGGCTGTCCGTGCCGTTCGGCGCGCACCGGGGCGCGGCCACCGCGCCCCGGTCCGAGGGCCGATCCCCGGGCGGCCGAGGCGATGCCCAACAGCTGCGCCGCGCCGCAGAGTTCGGCGGTGGGGGCCCGGCGTGCAGCCGTCCGCAACCCGGCCTGCGGTGCGCCGAGGAGCCCGAGGAGGGCGGGGAGGGCGGCGTGGTCGTCGGGGCGGGCCAGATTGAGCGCGGCCCAGCCGTCGGCGGTGGCGAGGAGATGGCAGGAGCTGCCTGCCGAGGTCCTGCCGGGAGGCGGGTAGCCGGCCAGTTCGGCTCGCTGGAACAGCGTGCCGGTCAGATCGACGGTGACTCCGGTGCGGGCGGTGAAGTCGTCCACGACGGCGGTCAGCGGCCCAAGTCTGCCGTCGACCGTGGCCGCCCAACGAGCGAGAGTGGCATTCTTCATCATGTGAACACCCTTCTCGCCATACGTGAGGCAAGATTACACTCCAGGCGTCATGGAGCCACCCTTCCTGCTGGTCGACCTTGACCGCACCCCACCGCCCACCGCACCTCCCCCACCGGGAGCGCCGTGCGTGCGCATCGGCTTGGCAGCCGAACCCGGGGACAGCGCCGGGGAGTTCGACGTGCTGCTCACCGCCGCATCCGCGCCGCCCCGCCCATGGGTCGGGTGCGCCGACCCGTACGCCACCGCCGAGCGACTGCGGGACATCGTCGCCGACCGGCCCGACTCCTGCCTCGCCCTGGTCCAGGTACTGCGCATGAGCCCGGCCCTCCCGCCGCCCGACCGGCTGGTCCTGGAATCCCTCGCCTACTCGACGCTTCAGGCCGGGGCAAAGTTCCAGACGTGGCTCGCCGCGAAGCACGCCTACGCCGCCCGGCCGGCCGCCGAGCCCGTCCGGCTCGACCGGAACGGCGGCCGTCTGGCCCTCACACTGAATCGCCCCTCGGTGCGCAACGCCTTCGACGCGGCCACCCGCGACGCCCTGTGCGAGGCTCTCGAGGTCGCGGTCCTCGACCCCACGATCACCCGCGTCGACCTGTACGGCTGCGGACCCGCCTTCTGCAGTGGCGGTGATCTCGCCGAGTTCGGCACCGCACGCGATTACGCGCGAGCCCACCAGGTACGCGTGCACCGCAGCCCCGCCGCGCTGCTCCAGCGGTGCGCGGCCAAGGTGACCGCCCATCTGCACGGCGCCTGCGTGGGCGCGGGCATCGAACTGGCCGCCTTCGCGGGCCGGGTGACGGCCGCGTCCGACACCCTGGTCCGGCTGCCCGAGATCGGCATGGGACTGATCCCCGGCGCGGGCGGCACGGCGAGCCTCCCGGCCCGTATCGGCCGGGAAAGGACCGCCTATCTGGCACTGACCGGCGCCCCGTTGAGCGCACACGAGGCCCATGACTGGGGACTGGTCGACGAGATCGACACCCGTTTCCGCCGGATCGACGCAGGATCCCGGCATGAGGACGCCCCCTGGATCACCGTAGGCGACTAGTAATCCCCAGAAGAGAGAATTAGGTTCTCTCATACGAGAACACTCTCACCCCTCGGTGCCCCGGCGCACCACGAAGGAGGTCGGCCAGTGGCGCACGACGAGCCGTCCCAGGACATCGACGCGATCGACTTCTTCCGGCACGACACCACGGTGGAGGACCCACACCCCTACCTCGATGCCATGCGCGCACGCTGCCCCGTCGCCCGCGAACCCCACCACAACGTGATGATGGTGACCGGCTACGACGAGGCCGTCCAGGTGGCCCAGGACGCCGAGACCTTCTCCTCGTGTCTGTCGGTGACCGGCCCCTTCCCCGGCTTCCCGGTCCCGCTCGAAGGAGACGACGTCAGCGAACTCATCGAGCGGCACCGCGACGAGCTGCCGATGAGCGACCAGTTGCCGACCCTCGACCCGCCCGTGCACACCGCACACCGCGGGCTGCTGATGCGGCTGATCACACCGAAGCGGCTCAAGGAGAACGAGGCGGCCGTCCGCGAGATCGCCGACCGCATGCTGGACACGTTCCTCGTGCGAACGGAGGGCGAGTTCATCAGCGAGTTCGCCGGCTCCTTCACACTTCTCGTCATCGCCGACCTGCTCGGCGTGCCCGAGGAGGACCGCGAGGAGTTCCTCGACCGGCTCCAGCGCCGACCGCAGGCGGGGGGCGGCATCGGCAGTACCGGCGAGGACACCCTCGCCCACTCGCCGCTGGAGTTCCTGTACGCCAGGTTCACGGACTACATCGAGGACCGGCGCCGCGAACCGCGTGACGACGTCCTGACCGGCCTCGCGAACGCCACGTTCCCCGACGGCTCCCTGCCCGGGGTCGTCGACGCGGTCCGGGTGGCCGCCAACCTGTTCTCGGCCGGGCAGGAGACCACCGTCCGGCTGCTCAGTTCCGCGCTCAAGGTGATCGCCGAACACCCGGACATCCAGCAGCTGTTGCGCGCGGAACCCGACCGCATCCCCAACTTCGTCGAGGAAACGCTGCGGATGGAGAGCCCGATCAAGGGCGACTTCCGGCTCGCCCGCGTTTCGACGACGGTCGGCGGCGTCGACGTCCCGGCCGGCACCACGCTGATGGTGGTCAACGGGGCGGCCAACCGCGACCCCCGGCACTTCGAGGATCCGGGGACCTTCGACCCCGCTCGTGCGAACGCCCGCCACCACATCTCCTTCGGCCGCGGCGTCCACACCTGCCCGGGCGCGCCGCTGGCCCGTGCCGAGGCGCGGGTGGGCATCGAGCGCCTGCTCGCCCGGACGACGGACATCAGGATCTCGGAACGCGTGCACGGCCCCGCGGACGCGCGCCGCTACCGGTACCTGCCGACCTACATCCTGCGTGGACTGACCCATCTCCAACTGGAGTTCACGCCCGCCGAGGAGGTCACGCCGTGAAAGTCACCGTCGACGAGGACCGCTGCCGTGGGCACGGAGTCTGCTGCGCCGTGAGCCCCGAGGTGTTCGACCTGAGCGACGACGGTTACGCCGTGGCCGAACAGCCCGACGTACCGCGGCAGTTCGAGCAGTCGGCACGCACCGCGGCGATGAGCTGCCCGGAACGCGCCATCACACTCGACTGATACGGCTCAGGCCGGTCGTGGCGGCAGCTCGAACCCGGCCACCAGGACGGCGTTGGTCTCCGCCGCGGCCTGCCGCAACGGTTTCGCCTTCGCGTACTCAGCCGACTCGTACCAGGCGCGGGCCGCCTCGACCGACTCGAACTCGAGGACGACCGTCCGGTCGCCGTGCCACTCGCCCTCCAGAACCTCGGGCCCCTCGTGCACGGCCAGGACCGAGGCGTGCGGAGCCTCCCCTGAGTGGTGGACACGCTGATACTGGATCTGCTTGATCCGGAGGAAGCGAGAAGACCGCCGATGGCGATGAAGGACTACCCGGACGAGTTCAAGGCCGATGCCGTGGCCCTGTACGAGTCCACACCCGGGGCGACCTACATCGGCATTGCCGCTGACCTGGGTGTCAACCGGGCGACCCTGCGCGAGTGGGTGCTGCGGGACCGCGAACGCCGCGGCGTCACCGCCGCGGTTGCGAAGCCGGGCGCCCAGCCTCGGGGGGGGTGCCTCTATGTCTTTCGTCAAGGCGCCCGTGTCGGGTTTGGGGTGGTTCAGGGTTGCCGGGGGTTATGCGGCGAGCTCGATGTCCGTCGGTGTCCGGGATTCGTAGAAGGTGCCGTCGCGGAGCATGGCGAACAGGACGCTGATGCGTTGGCGGGCGAGGCGGAGGAGGGCTTGGGTGTGGGTCTTGCCGCGGGCGCGTTGCTTGTCGTAGTAGGCGCGGGAGGCGGGGTCGGCGTTCATGCAGGCGAAGGCGGAGAGGAACATGGCGCGTTTGAGTTGCCGGTTGCCGCCTCGGGGTGCGTGTTCGCCGTGGGTCGAGGTCCCGGACTGTCTGGTGGTGGGGGCGAGTCCGGCGTAGGAGGCCAGGTGGGCGGCGGTGGGGAAGCTGGTGCCGTCGCCGACGGTGGTCAGCAGGACAGCGGCGGTCCTGACGCCGACGCCGGGCATCGAGGTCAGGACCTGGGAAAGAGGGTGGGCCTCCAGCAGGGCGTTGATCTGGGCTTCCATCGCCCTGCGCTGGGTGTGCACGGCGGTCAGGGAAGCGGCCAGGGAGGGGACGACGATGTCCAGGGTGGCGGTGCCCGGGACGACGACGGTCTGCTCGTCGAGCGCGTCGAAGACCTCGTCGATCAGCCGCTGGGCCATGCGCGGGGCCTTCGGGTGGATCAGTTCCACGAGTCTGCGGCGGCCGGCCTTGCGCAGGGCGGCCGGGGAGCCGTAGCGCTCCAGGAGCCAGGTGACGGCCTGGTGGTCCAGACGCGGTCCCAGGACGCGTTCCAGGGAGGGGTGGAACTGGGTGAGCAGGCCGCGTATGCGGTTGCTGGTGCGGGTGGCTTCGGCGGCGAGGTCCTGGTCGAAGCCGGTCAGCACGGTCAGCTCGGCGGTGATCTCGTCGGTCAGTTCCAGGGAGCGCAGGGTGTGCGGCATCGTCCGCGCGGCGTCGGCGATGACGGCCGCGTCCTTGGCGTCGGTCTTGGCCTCGCCGGGGTAGAGGTCGGCGATCCGGCGCATGGCCAGGCCGGGCAGGTAGGCCACTTGGCAGCCGGCGTCGCGGGCGACGGTCAGCGGCAGGGCGCCGATGGAGGCGGGCTGGTCCACGATGACCAGGACGGTGCCGAACTTGGCGGTCAGCTTGTCGAAGACGGCCCGCAGTTTCGGTTCGCTGTTGGGCAGCGGCTTGTCGAAGACCTTCTTCCCGGGCGGGGTGAGGCCGTGGCCGTGGTGGGTCGTCTTGCCGACGTCCAGGCCGAGGAACACGCCCACGTCTTCGATCTCGAACATCGTGCCCTTTCAGGGGTGTTGACGGTGCCGGCCTCGGCTCGGGTGTCGTGCTCGCGCATCCACGTTATGCAGACCTGCCGCCCAAGGGCTGTCCGGCATTGCGCCGGACCGGACGGTGGCCGGACCTCTGATCAGCGTCTCCGACGAACACCCCCGGGCCCGGTGACACCGCCCCCCAGGTCATTTTTTCGACAGGGGGACACAGTCATGTCGGGCCCGGAGGCCAGCGGCCCCATTGCGGAACCGCGGAAAACATCACTGTGAGAGTTCTTCTGCGGCCCGGGAGGGGTTGCTGTCAGGCTCGGCGCCGATGATCCGGCATGACTCGAAACATAACTGGCGCCCCGTCAGGGACTGCCATTCCCCCGAGATGTCTGCCGGACATCGGCGTCGAGACTGGCCCACCCCTTGGCTTGATCAGCAGCTTGTCCGCCTTCCGGCGTGACTCATCACAGTTCCGCCACGCGGTGACTCCATCCAGGCCGACACCGTCACGATCGTCCACCCGGAGGAGAACAACCACATGACCTTGCTCGCAGAACACGTCGAGGGCGTCATCGGCGTCGATACCCACCGAGACACCCTCGCGGCGGCGGCCGTCAGCCCCATCGGCGCCGTCCTGGCCAGCACCGACTCCCCGGCCAACGCCCGAGGTTACCGGCGCTTGCTGGACTTCGCCCGTGAGCATGCCCCAGGACGCCGCTGCTGGGCTCTGGAAGGCATCGGTAGCTACGGCGCCGGACTCGCGTCTTTCCTCAGCCAGGCTGGCGAGCACGTCGTCGAGGTCTGCCGCCCGAAACGAGCGGCCAACCGCGGAGGCCGCAAGACCGACATGCTCGGGGGCCGCCTTCCCAGCCAGGGCCCCGAGCCACTGGTCACCCATCGGTCATTCGTCGAAGTTCAGAACAGCAGCAGGGGGAGCTGCCCGTGGTGACGTACCAGGGCACCCCATGGGCCGACCGGCCGGTTACGTGAAGGCGATCAGCATGGCCTGGCGCTCGGCGGGCAGGACCGCCAGAAGTGTGCGCCCGCCGTCGTCCCAGTCGAGGGTGGGCTCCGGGCCCGCCGCGAACAGCACTCTGGGTCTGTGACCTTCGGGGATCCACGGTATCGGGACCGACATCACGGCCGGTGCACTGTCGCGGCGCCACAGGGCGAGCAGCGTCGTGCCGTCAGTGGCCGTGACAGCAAGCGCGAGCCACCGCGCGAGCCAGCCATCACGCCAGCCGGGCAGGCCCAGCGGCCAGCGGGAGCGAGCGGTCGGCAGCAAGTGACGATAGGTCTTGTAGGTGTCCAACGCCCGCTGTACGACGGCCAGCTGACTTGATGTCAGAAGATCCGGGCGGCCGCTCAGGTGAACCCGGCCGAGGAGCGCCGACACCATCGTCATGCCGAGCTCGGCCTCGCCGTGCTCCGGCAGCGGGTGCACACAGATGGCCGCCTGCTCCGGGGTGACAGCGTTGGGCGCGGCGGCGGCGATGGCGGGCAGCAGCCGGAAGTCCTGCTGGTCGGTGACGGAGTGGATCGGCAGGCGGGAGAGGATCGCATGGTCGGTACGGCTGCCGCCGGCCGCGCAGCTCTCCAGGACCAGGGTGGGGTGCCGGGCGAGGACGGCGTCGAGCCAGTCGAGGTAGGCGCGGTTGTGGCCGAGCAGGCCGTCGCCTGGACTGTCGGTGCCGTCCGGGCCATCGGTGCCCGGGCCGATGTCGATGTTGTAGTCGAGTTTGAGGTAGCCCACGCCGTAGTCGCCCACCAGCCGGTCGACGACCGTGTCGAGGTGAGTGCGGGCGGCCGGGTGCCGCAGGTCCAGCTGGTGACGGCCCCACTCCGCCAGGCGCACGCCGTCGCGGCGGAA
This sequence comes from Streptomyces sp. B21-083, assembly GCF_036898825.1. GTDB lineage: Bacteria > Actinomycetota > Actinomycetes > Streptomycetales > Streptomycetaceae > Streptomyces. The sequence goes on from NZ_JARUND010000002.1 coordinate 1,030,608, forward strand.
GAACGCCGCGTCAGGGAGTGCCGCGGCAACCGGGCTGCGGACCCCTACAACCTCTGGTTCCAGCCACAGTCCTGGGACCATGCCGGCCCCGCGGATGCGTTCCAGCACCTCGGTCAGGTCGCCGGGAAAGCGCGGCTTTGCCTCCTTCCACTCCCCCAGCGTGTCCCACCAGCCCGGTGCTCCGCCGGGGCCCCTTGCCCCGGGTGGCTCGGCGTCATACCAGCCGGCGCCGATGCAGAAGTACTCCGCGCCGACGGCCGCCGCCGCTTCGACCAGTGGCAGCAGTGCCGCGGTGCTGGGCTCGCCCGTCAGGCTGTTGATGAAGGCATTGAAGACAATGGGGGAGTCGGTCGTGATCGGGATGAGCGCGACGGGTCGCCCGGCGGTGATCGGTCAGCGCTGCCAGCGCGGCCTCGAAGCCGCGTTCGGGGACGACGGCGATGGCGGCCGGAACCGTGCAAAACGCCTGACCGGGGCCGAGTCGGCGCCGCCACTGGTGTTCGCGGTCGGTCGGACCGGACAGCGCCAGGTACACGTCGCCGAACCGGTCGGCGAGCTCGGCATGCCAGGAGCCGTTGTGTTCGATCTGCCACAGCAACGCACGGCCGGTCACCGGCTCCTCCAGGCAACCCATCGGCAGGTACTCGGAGGAGGACCAGGAGCCGGTACTGGTCACGGCGATCCTGTACTTCGACCCGTTCTGCCCGTACGCCACCCTGCCGACGTCGTACAGACCGCGCTCGGCGAGGGTGGTCCGCGTCCAGCGGAACTCTCCGCTCCACGGGTTGGCCGCCAGCCACAGGGACAGGCCGTCCTCCCAGGATGCTCCGTCGGGCAAGTGAGAGGCCAGATTGGACAGGGCGGAGGAGGAGACGTACTCCAGCGTGAACGGGTGGTCGCCGCGGTTCTCGACATGCGCTTCGGCGCGCAGTACGGGGATGTCGTCCCGCAGGGAGTAGACCGCCGTGACATGGAGTCCGGTGGCCTCATCGGCCATAGCTACGCGCAGAGTCCGTACGTCCGCGCCGTCGTGCTGGACACACTCCTCCTGGTGGCCCGTGCAGCGCAACAGGGAGATTGGCTCGTCCAGGTCCTCCCGCCCGCCGCTCAGTCGCCAGCGGCGCCACAGCGCGCCCCCGGTGTTGGCAGCGATCCGGCCGCGTTCCGGCGCCGGCGCGGGGCAGCAGGTCCAGGGCCTCGGCATGGGCGGCGAGACCCGTGTCGAGGTCGTCCGGGTTGGCGTCGCGTTCGTAGCGGTCCATGAGGGCGTTGCCGAGGTTGTCGAGGAACACCGACCGGTCGGGGGTCGTGCGGCCGGCCAGGGTGACCGCCGTGTTCACTGCCGAGGATGAAGAGGAAACGGCGGAACAAAGGGGTCTCCTTGGGGGTGCGTGGGCGACTGCCAGCGTGAGCAGTCGTGCCAGGCGGTGTATTGGTCTGCCGTGTCCCAGCGGTGCCGGTCGGACCGACGTCACGTGACATAGTTCCCGCTGCGGCGGACGGTGCGGATCATCAGCTCTGGAGGAGTGCGGCGGCCAGTTTGAGTACGATCGGTAGCCGCTCCACCAGGCCTTCGCTGCGGCACGGCATCCACTGTGCTTCACGCTGCGCGATACAACGAGTAGACAGTTTTGGGACGACTTTGATACGTACCACTGCTGTTGGTACGTCTGGCAGTAGCAAACAGGACTGACACCCTCCACCGCCGAGAACTCAGCCGAACGCCAGCTACAGCGGTGAATTTCCTGCCTCACGCGAACCCTTGACGCTGAACCGTTTCATTGCTTCTCTCGAAAGGCTGCTTCTGGGAGCGCTCCCACCCCAGCCGAAAGGGACCCCTGTGCAGACCCCCCACGCCACCCCCCATGTCACCTCCTTACGCCACCTCGCCCGTACCCTCGCTGCGCTCGTCACGGCCGTTCTCGTCGCCTGCCTGCTGTGCTGGACGGGGAGCTCCCCCGCCCAGGCCGCGCCGGGTGACGGCTCGGTCTCCGACCCCAACATCGTCTACGTCGGGCGCTGGGGCACCAGCGCCGGCACGGCGGCGGTGCCCTCCTGGACCGGTGCCTACCTGCAGACGGCCTTCACCGGCACCACGGTGAAGGTCAAGGCGAGAGACGCGGTCAACCTGTACGCCAGCATCGACGGCGGCCCCGACGTCTTCCACCCCGGCGTGCGCGGCACGGTGAACCTCACGCCCCGGCCGTTGTCCGCCGGCACCCACACCCTGCGCATTTCGTACCGCTCCGGCGACACTGTCTTCCAGGGCCTGGTGCTGGACCCCGGTGCGCGCACGGTCGCGCCGAACGCCCCGTCGCGGCTCGTCGAGTTCGTCGGCGACTCCATCACCGCCGGTGCGCTCACGGACCGGCTCGCACTGGACTCGTACGCCTGGAAGACCGGCGAGCAACTCGGGGCGCGCCACACCCAGATCGCCCGATCCGGCTACTGCCTCGTCGCCCAGTCCGGATGCACGGGCCTGAGCACGCAGTTCTTCAGGACGGCGAGCACGGGCGGCCAGAACTGGGACTTCTCCCGCTACCGGGCGGACGCCGTCGTCATCAACCTGGGTACCAACGACATCGGCCACGGAGTGACCGGTGCCTCCTTCCAGTCGGCGTACACCAAGTTCCTCTCCGACCTGCGCGCCACCTACCCGAACTCGCAACTCTTCGCGGTGCAGACGCTCAAGAAGCGCTACGTCAACGAGACCAGGGCGGCCGTCACCGCCCGCACCAACGCCGGTGACAGCAGGGTGCACTACGTCGACACCACGGGCTGGCTGAACGACGGCACCGACTACGAGGATGGCAACGGGCATCCCAACGAGGCCGGCCACACCAAGTTCGCGAACCGCCTCGCCCCCGTCATCGCCGCCCGACTCGGCAGCCCCACATCCACCCTGGCGGCCGCTCCCGGCCAACCCGGCGACCCCAACATCAAGTTCGTGGGCCGCTGGGACACCAGGACTTCCACCGCCTACACCCCGTACTGGGCGGGCGCCTACTACAGGGTCGGCTTCACCGGCCGGACCGTCCAGCTCAAGCAGCGCGGGACGATCGACTTCTGGGCGAGGATCGACAACGGCCCTGTGAAGTTCTACGACGACGTCAAGGGGACCGTGAACCTGACCCCCTCCCCGCTGTCCGTCGGCAACCACACCCTCCAGGTCAACTACCAGGTGGTCGCCGGTTCCTACCGGGGTGACGCCGTCTTTCAGGGACTGGTCCTCGACAGTGGCGCCACCACGTTCGCACCGCCGGCGCCCGGCAAGCTGATCGAGTTCGTCGGCGACTCGATCACGGTGGGGACTACGTCGTCGCAGAACGCCCGCACCGCGTACGGGTGGCTGATCGGGGAACGGCTCGGCACCGAACACACCCAGATCGCCCAAGGCGGCGCCTGTCTGGTCGCCGCGGCGGACGGATGCGTCGGCCTGGAGCGGCAGTTCACCAAGCTCAACCCGAACGCGGCCGCCCCCGACTGGGACTTCTCCCGCTACCAGGCGAACGCGGTCGTCATCAACCTCGGCACCAACGACGTGGGCCACGCAGTCAGCTCCGCGCAGTTCCAGACGGCGTACACCAGCCTGTTGCGCAAGGTCCGCGCCGCGTACCCACAGGCGTGGATCTTCGCATTGGAGACCTTCCGCGGCCGGTACGTCCCGCAGACCCAGTCGGCGGTCAAGGCAGCCGTCGACGGTGGCGACTCCCGGGTCTCCTTCGTCGACACCACCGGCTGGCTGGGTTCGGGCGACCTGACGGACTCGGTCCACCCCAACGACCAGGGGCACCGCGTCATCGCGGACCGGCTGGCACCGGTCATCGCGGCGCGGATCGGTATGTGAAGGAGGGCCGGGGCCGCCGGACCGCGACGCGCAGGCGGGTGCCTCCGCTGCCCTGCGCGGGCGCCCTGCGCGGGCGCCCGGTCCCGGCCCCGGCTCGACGGCGAAATCGCCGCACTTCCCTCCCTTCCCCTTGACCGCGTCGAGCACAAGGCTCGATTCGTCGTCCAACCACATCGCGGGTAGATGCCGATGCCGATCGTCCTGCTCGACGGGTCACCGCGCTTGCCGGGAATGCGCGGGATCGCCTCGAACGTGAGGCACCAGCCGGCCTCCTGCCAGGTGTGCTGGCCTTGCGCCCGTACTCGGTGCCGGCCAGGTGGGGGGCAGGCTCGCGAGCCGTTGTGGATCTCCTACTCGTGCTGGTGGCGAGCGGTTGTCCGACCTCAAGATCATCCGTCGATGGGCCACCTCGGTGTTCGGTGAGTAGGAGCGGCGCTATCAGCAGCCCAGTCGCTCACCGCGGCGACAGCCGCAGCCCTTTGAAGATTCGAGCCTTCTGGCGGGAACCCCCGCCCGGCGGGAAAAAGCTCAGGCAACCGTGACCTTGATCGTATGCCGGCCGGTCGCCCCGTCGGGCAACGGCTCGTGCACCAGTCCTGTCTGCACCTGGCCCGTGTTGTCGGTGGCGCGTACTTGCAGCCGATGCTCGCCGGGCGTCGCCTGCCACGGCCAGCTCCACTGCCGCCATGTGTCCACCGACGGCACCGCCGCGAGCTGTGCCCGCTGCCATGGCCCGTCATCCACGCGGACCTCCACCGCGGACACCCCACGATGTTGCGCCCATGCCACCCCGGCCACCATCACCAGACCTTGCTCCAGGCGCCTGCCCGCAGCCGGTGTGTCGATCCGCGACTGTGTCTTCACCGGAGCCAGCGCCGCGTAATCCCGCCGTACCCAGTAGGCGCTGAAGTCCGAGAAGCTGCTCAGCTCCAGCTCCGTCAGCCACTTCGTCGCCGATACGTATCCGTACAGCCCGGGCACCACCATCCGGACCGGAAATCCATGCTCGACCGGCAGTGGCTCCCCGTTCATCCCGACCGCCAGCAACGCGTCCCGCCCGTCACGCAACGCCGCCGTCGGTGTGCCGGCCGTGTAGCCGTCCACGGAACGGCTCACCACCTGATCCGCGCTGTCATCCGGCTCGACTTCATCCAGCAGATCCTTGATCGGTACCCCCAACCACCGCGCGTTGCCGACCAACTCGCCGCCGACCTCGTTGGACACGCACGCCAGCGTGATGTAGCGCTCCACCATCGGCCGTGCCAGCAATTGCTCATAGGTCAGCGTCAGCGGCCGTCTCACCCGGCCATGAATGCTCAGCCGCCAGTCCTTCGGTTCCATCTGCGGCACCGTCAAAGCGGTGTCGATCCGGTAGAAGTCCGCGGTACTGGTCACGAACGGCTCCACTCCGGGCACGCCGACGGAGACCTTGGCGGGCAAGGGTGCTGCCGGGCTCGACGGCGACGGGAGAACCACCGCGGCCCGGGCCGCGGCCACACGCTGTGCCCAGAGCCGGCGTCCGCCCGGTACGGCCACCGCGGCCGCACCGATCGCCCCGACCGCCAGCGCGAGAAACCTCCGTCGGCCCGGTGGCTGTCCCGCGCCGTCCACCACCGGGGGGTCGGCATCCGACGACGGCGAACGGCCGCCCTGTACAGGGGCGGGGACTTCCTGCGCTACCCCGTCCGTATCCGGGCCGGTGTCGTCCCCCAGGTCCTCCGCCGATACCGGGGCACGGCGCGGCAGGGTGCGGCGCAGCAGCACCAGGAGGCCGGCAGCGGCCAGTGCACCGGCCACTGTCGGCAGGGGGTACGCCCACGTGGCGCTGGGCCGGGTGGCTGACGCGATTACGCCGATCATCCCGAACACAGCGACGCCGGTCAGCCCGTACCAGAGCCGGCGCATGGCCAGTACACCGATGAACGCGGCGAACACCGCCAACACCAGCACGATTCCCGCCTGCAGTGCCAGCTTGTCGTACGTGTAGAACACCGCGACGGCGAACTCCTTGACCGGGGTCGGCGCGGCGTCCACGGCGACGCCACCCACCGCCACGAGGGGCGCTGACGGCCCGCCCGTCGCGGCTGCCACCAACTCACCGAGGCCCAGGGCGAGTGCGGTGGCCGCGACGCCGGCAAGCTCGCCGTACCACTGCTTGGGCGGTCTTCCCTGTGCCGGCCGATCTGTCTTCTGCGTCTCCATGTCTATACCGGACATTTGATCGGCGCTTATCGGCTCACCCGGCGCAGCCGGGCGAAGCCGACACCCAGCACGACCAGACCGAAGATCGCCACGACCGGCCCGACGACCGCCCACAGCGTCACGCCGCTCATCGCCGAGCCCTTCATGACGTCGAGTCCCTGCAAGGTCCAGCCCACGCCGACAAAGGCAAGCAGTGCGCCGAGGCCGAGGACGAACCAGTTCTTCTTCATGGGGTATCTCCAGGTGTGGAGCCGAAGTGCTCGACATCAAGCGTGACGGTCTGCGACCGCAGCGGCGACAACCTGTGGTTGGACCCCGTTGTCAACCGATCGACGTACGCAAGGCTCCACTGGTGCGTGGACGCTCCTCGACACCGAGTCGGGCACTGTGGATCTGGGCGCCCGTAAACTGGCGGCCAGATCTCGGTGGGCGAAAGTGGGCAGGTCGTGACAGTGCGCAGCACCGTCGACTTCGGACACCGCTACCGCGTCGGATGGCATGTCCTTGTCGGCGCCGTCGCGATACCGCTTGCCGTCGCCATAGCGGCCGACGTCTCCGTGGCGCTCGGACAACGCCTGCTGGCCCTCGGTACGCTCGCTGTCATCGTTGCCTGCTACGCCCTGGTCGCTCCGCGGGCCATGGAAAACCGCGACGAGCGTTGGGGTGCGGCCTATTTCGCCGTCCTGGCGGTCGCGTTCCCGCTCCTGCTCGCCATCGCCCCGATCGCCGGCGCACTGCTGTTCGCGCTCTGCCCACAGCTGTTCGTGATGGTCGCGAGGTGGCGGGTGCGCCTACCGGTGTTGTTGGTCCTCTACGCCGAGCTCGCCTGGGCCATGGTGGCGCGGGCGGGAGTCGGCCGCTACACGCTGGCGATGGTCGGCGTGACCGTTCTGGTGCCCATGACCGTGACGATCCTCGTGGGCGCGTATCTGACCGGCATCCGCGAGCAGAACCGCAAGCGGGCCGCGCTGATCGAGGAACTGACCCGGACGCGGGCCGCACTGGAACGCGCGGGCCACGAGGCAGGCGTCCACGCCGAACGTGAACGCCTGGCTGCCGAGATCCACGACACCCTGGCACAGGGCTTCACCAGCATCCTCATGCTCGCCCAGGTCGCACGGACGACCCTGCTCCGTGATCCGACGGCCGCCGACGGCCAGCTCGACATCCTGGAGAAGACCGCCCGCGAGAACCTCGCAGAGGCACGCTCGCTGATCGCCGCATCGGCCCCGGTCGACCTGACCGGCCGCGGGCTCGCGGATGCGCTGGACCGGCTCGCCGCCCGGCATGCTCGCGACACGGGTACGCGCGTCGAGGTCTCGATCGTCGGTGAGCGGTCCGGCACATCCACCGGCACCGACATCGCCCTGCTGCGCACCGCGCAGGAGGCCCTGGCCAACGTCGCCAAGCACGCCGCCGCGACGGCGGTGCGGATCGAGCTGCGTCATGAAAACGGCCTTCTGACGCTGGCCGTGACCGATGACGGCCAGGGTTTCGACCCGGCCACCGTCCGGGGTGGATACGGCCTGCTCGGCATTCGGACCCGCGCCACCAGCCTCGGCGGGATCTGTAGGGTGCAGTCGGTTCCCGGCCAGGGCACCACAGTGCGGGTCGAGCTGTCGCCGCCCCCGGCCGAGCAGGCGGCGCGTAGCCTGCAGCCTGTGCTTGATCTCAGCTCCACACCCGACCACTGAGCGGGCGGAAACGTCTCGATGACTGTCCAGATCCTAATCGTCGACGACCATCCCGTCGTACGCTTCGGCCTCCGCGGCATGCTCGAGGCCTACGACGACCTGCGGGTCGTCGGCGAGGCCGGCTCCGGCGACGAGGCGATCGTCCTTGCCTCCACGACGCGCCCGGACGTCGTACTGATGGACCTGCGGATGCCGGGTACCGATGGCGCCACCGCGACGGCGCGCATCCGTCAGGAGCACCCCGGCATTCGCGTGCTCGTGCTCACCACCTACGAAGGTGACGCCGACATCCTGCCGGCGATCGAGGCCGGCGCCACCGGTTACCTGCTCAAGGACACCCCGATCGGTACCCTGACCGACGCGATCCGGGCGGCAGCCCGCGGTGAAACCGTCCTCGCCCCGCCGGTGGCCGCCCGGCTGGTGACTCACCTTCAGGCTCCGGCCGGGGAGCAGCTGACCCCGCGCGAGGTTCAGGTACTCGGCCTCGTCGCGCGGGGTCTGTCCAACAGCGAGATCGGTCGGCAGCTGTACATCGGCGAAGCGACGGTGAAGACGCACCTGCTGCGAACGTTCGTCAAGCTGGGTGTCAACGACCGCACCGCAGCCGTCACCGTCGCGCTGTCGCGCGGCGTCCTCACCTCGCCACACCGGTGACCTCCGCGTGCCGGCCACTGCGGAGAAGGTCTCACGTGGGCTTTGTGCCCGACGAGTTCTGACTCCAGGCCCGGTTTGGGCGACTGCGCCGTTCGCTTCGGAGTCGCGGTGCGCACCTCCCGACGAGCTTCTATATCTCTCACGTTCCAGCACGGCAGGCCCGCGTCGCTGTCACCGCCCAACGCCGCTCATGATGGCGCTGACGATGCCCGGTTGGGTCACGGTGCAGGAATGCGTCTTCTTCAACTGCGCGTCCAGATAGTCCTCCTGCCCCCAGGTGGACGTCTTTGACGGGTTGGTCACAGCCGGACCCCACTGCGTCTCGTTTCCGCTCTCCTCCCCCGCGAAATCCCACGGGTCGTAGTGGTGAACCGAGATCATTACCCTCTGCTCACCACTGGGAATGGAGGAGGACCCGTACCGGTCGGTCGGCAGACGAAGCCGTAGTTTCCCGCGGTGTAGTCGATGTTGGTGTTCCAGCCGGGAACGAGCAACCACCGTGAACCGTTGTTTCCGCCGACTCGCCTCACAGTGTCCACGAAGAGGGCCGCGACGTGCCGGGCGACGTCAGCCTGGTCGGCTACGACGTCATCCCCGAGGCCGAATACGTGTGGCCCCCGCTGACCACGGTGCGGCAGGACTTCGGCGAGGCCGGGCGGCGCGCGCGCCGGAACTCCTTGTCACCCAGATTTAGGGCGAGCCGAGAACAGGAACCCTGGTCGCGCTGCAGCCGAACTGATTGTGCGGGGCAGCAGCGGCCCTCCTCCCTGACTGCGGAGTCGGAACCGGCGGATCTTCCGGGGCGACCTGCGCGCCCATCCCGAGGACGCGACCCGACACACGCGGCTCAAGCCGGCGATCACCGCCGCTGGTACGGGACCGTCCGGTGAACCTCTCCGGGCCGGAGCAGCAGCAACTACCCGAACCGGCTCCACGCGGCGGCCGCCCGTTCGGCGTCGGCTGCGGCCTGGCGGTGTCTCCTGCCTGCGCCGGGCATGCCCCACCCTCATTTCGGCGGACGGATGATCGTAGGCCGACCGGCTTACATCATCTCGGCGACCCGGGCCGTCGTCTCCCGCAGCCACATGTGCGCCGCGTCGTGCATGTGGACCGGATGCCACCACAAGGCCTGCTGGATCGGCACGGCGTCATAGGGCGGCTCCAGGACGCGGACGTGCGCGAGTCCGTCCAGCTCGTCGGCGAGACGCCTCTGCAGGAGAGCTACCCGGCGGGTGCCCGCGACCAGGAGTGGCATCAGCTGGAAGCTGTCGACGGAGACCGCCACGCGCGGCTCGATGCCGAGCATGGCGATCTGACGGGCGGCAGGGGCGTCGTACGCCCGTTGGTACGTCACCCATGGCATTCGGGCCAGGTCGTCGAGGGTGAGCCGCTCGCCGACCTCCGGGTTGTCGTCCGCGACGAGGAATACCCAGCTGTCCTGGTAGAGCTCGACCTTGGGGAAGCCACGAATGATGCCGTGGGGCAGCAGCAGCCCGTCCACGGTGCTGAGCAGCGACCCGGTGTCGTCGATGATTTCGTTCGGTACCTGTTTGAACCTGAGCCGGATGCCCGGTGCCTCGGCTTGGATGGTGCGGGCGAGTTCGGTGCCGTAGACGGCGACCGCGTAGTCAGAGGCGATCAGGGTGAACTCGTGTTCCCCGCGGGAGGGGTCGAATTCTGCCTGACTGGCGAAAACGCGCTCCAGCAGGTCGCACGCGGTGGTGGTCCGGTCGAGGAGGGCCCGCCCGAGGGCGGTCAGTTCGTACCCTCCGCCCACCCGGGCGAGCAGGTCGTCGTCGAAGTGGCGGCGCAGCCGGGCCAGAGCGGCGCTCATCGCGGGTTGACTGAGCCCGATGCGCCGGCCGGCCCTGGTGACGTTGCGCTCCTGCAGGAGGGCGCGCAGGGCAACGACGAGGTTGAGGTCCAGGCTGGCCAGGTTCACGAAGCATCCCAATTCCGGAGCCGGCCCCATCGGTATTCACCGGCTGGATTCACCTATACGGAAAATCGATTTCCCTGATTGCAATCTACCGGGCCAGATTAGTGGCACCGCAATCGGGAGGAAATCTCCGTGACATCCGCAGCCACGTCGGCACCCTTCACCCCCTTCTCCGGACCGTTCGCCATCGGCACCCTTTCGGCACCGGGCGGGACCAGGTTCCCGAGCCTCGTGACGCCGGAGGGCCGAGCGCTCGATCTGCGCACGGCACTGGACGAACCCGCGTTGACCGCGCTCACGCTCCTGGAGCGCTGGGACGAGGAGCTGCCGCGGCTGCACACCCTCGCCGGGGACCCGACGCGCGACTGGCGGCCGCTGGCGGAGATGACGGTGCACGCGCCCGTCGAGCCCCGGCAGATCTTCCAGTCCGGCGCCAACTACCGGCAGCACGTGATCGACCTGGCGGTCGCCCACCGCGCCCCGGACGCCCCGGGCACCGTCGAGGAGGCCCGCGCCGAGGTCGCGGCGGTCATGGACAGGCGGGCCGCCGAGGACCTCCCGTACGTCTTCATCGGCCTGCCGACCACGATCAGCGGCCCCTATGACGACGTGGTGCTGCCCTCCTGGGCCGAGAAGCCCGACTGGGAGCTGGAGGTGGCCGCGGTGATCTCCCGCCCCGCCTACCGGGTCATCGTGGAGGAGGCGCTGGAGTACGTCGCGGGCTACACCATCGCCAACGACCTGACCGACCGCGCGAGCGTCTTCCGCCGGGACATGCCCCCGATCGGCACCGACTGGCTGCGCAGTAAGAACGCCCCCGGCTTCACCCCGCTCGGCCCGTGGATCGTCCCGGCCGGCTCCATCGCCGACCCGTCCGACCTGCAGGTCACCCTGAAACTCAACGGCGAGACCATGCAGGACGAGTCCACCAAGGACATGATCTTCGGTGTCGCACGGTTGGTCTCGTACATCTCCCAGACCGCCCGACTCCTCCCCGGCGACCTGGTGCTGACCGGCAGCCCGGCCGGCAACGGCATCCACTGGGGCCGGCTGCTGCGCGACGGCGACGTGATGGACGGGTCGGTCACCGGGCTCGGCGCCCAGCGCACCCGCTGTGTCGCGGAGGAGGCCCGATGAGCCAGATGAGCGGCGATCATATCGACCGTACGGATCCCGAGGCGGCGATCGCCGAGGCCGCGAAAGCGTACTCGAACTGGGGCCGCTGGGGCGAGGACGACGTGCTCGGCACGCTCAACTTCCTCGACGAGGCCAAGCGCCGCGAGGGCGCGGCCCTGATCCGCGACGGCGTCAGCTTCTCCTTGTCACAGGCCTTCGACATGGACGGCCCGCAGAAAGGCTGGCGGCGGCGTACCAACCCGGTGCACACCATGCTCGCCACCGGCACCGACGCCGCCCTGGGCGGCCAGGGCTTTCCGCACGGTTTCGGTGGCGCCGACGACGTGATCGCCATGCCCTTGCAGTGCTCCACCCAATGGGACGGCCTCGGGCACATCTTCGATCACGGCAGGGCGTGGAACGGCCGCCCGGCGGAGAAGGTCGTCACCTCCGAAGGCGACCTGGTCACCGGCATCGAGCACATGGCACCGCACGTCGCCGGGCGGGGCGTCCTCCTCGACGTGGGCCTGGTCATCGGCCAGGACGGCGAACTGCCCGACGGCTTCGCCATCACCGAGGAGCACCTGACCGCAACCGCCGAGGCGCACGGCGTGACCGTCGGTCGTGGCGACCTGGTCCTCGTGCGCACCGGACGGCTGGCCCGCGCCCGTCACGAAGGCTGGGGCGACTACGCGGGCGGACCGGCGCCGGGACTGAGCTTCAGCACGGCCGGCTGGCTGCACCGGAGCGAGATCGCCGGGATCGCCACCGACACCTGGGGCTTCGAGGTGCGGCCCAACGAGTTCGACCACGCCTTCCAGCCGCTGCACCAGGTCGCCATCCCCCACATCGGTCTGCTCATCGGTGAGATGTGGGACCTCGACGTCCTCGCCACGCATTGCGCGGCCGACGGCCGGTACGAGTTCTGGCTCACCGCCGCGCCACTGCCCATCACCGGTTCCGTCGGCTCACCGGTGAATCCCATCGCCGTCAAGTAACGCCCTGGACTGCCGGGCGGACCGCGCCCGCACGGCAACGCCATCCCCGCCTGCCCGGCCCGCAACACCCCCTCTGCCGCTCGAAGTCGCACGGCGCCATCTCAGGGAGAACCCATGAACGAACCCAGTCCCCGCACCGTCCTCGTCATCGGCGGCGGCGCGTCCGGTAACGCCGTGACCGTGCTGCTGCAGCGGGCGGGCATCGCTGTGGAACTGATCGAGGCCAAACCCGACTGGAACGTGCTCGGCTCCGGCATCACCCTCCAGGGCAACGCGCTGCGCGTGCTGCGCGAAGTCGGCGTATGGGACGAGGTCCGGGAGAGCGGTTACGCCGTCGACGCCGTCGGCATGGCCGCGCCCGACGGGACCGTGTTCCACGTCCAGCAGGAATTCCACACCGGTGGGGACGACCTGCCCTCGATCTTCGGAATGCAGCGGCCCCGGCTGCAGGAGATTCTGTGTGAGGCCGTTCGCGAGAGCGGCGCGGCGGTACGCCTCGGCACCACCGCCGAGGAACTGGTCCAGGACGCGTCCGGCGTCACCGCCCGGTTCAGCGACGGCACCGAGGGCCGCTACGACCTTGTCATCGCCGCCGACGGCATCGGCTCCCGCACCCGCGCGATGATCGGCATCAGCGACAAGCCCGAACCGACCGGCATGGCCATCTGGCGCGTCCCCGTGCCCCGCCCCGAGCGCGTGGAGCGCATGGACCTGTCCTACGGCGGACCCTGCTACATCGCCGGCTACTGCCCGATCAGCAAGAACACCATCTACGCCTACCTCGTCGAGGCCAACCGCGACCGCGCCTCCATCGACCCGGCCTCGTACGCGGACGAGATGCGGCGGCTGGCCGCGCCCTACGGGGGTGCGTGGCCGGAGATCGCCGCGAGCATCACCGACCCCGCCAAGGTCAACTACACCTGGTTCGACCGGCTGCTCGTCGAGGGCTCCTGGCACCGCGGCCGCGTCGTGCTGATCGGTGACGCGGCCCACGTCTGTCCGCCCACGCTCGCCCAGGGCGCGGCCATGTCGCTGGAGGACGCCTCCGTACTGGCCGAGATGCTGACCGCGGAGCAGGACTGGAGTTCCCTGGACGCTCTCCTGACCGGCTTCTACGAACGCCGGATCGCCCGTGTCCGCATGGTGGTCGAGGCATCCGTGCAACTCGGTCAGTGGCAGCTGGACGGCGTCCGTGACGCCGACGCACCCGGTCTGATGGGCCGCACGATGTCCGTCCTGAAGGAGACCCCGTGAACCCCGTGAGTCCCCAGAACGGCGCACCCACGATCGACGTCCACGCGCACGTCCTGCTCCCCCAGGTCGAGGACGCCGTCGCCGGACACCCCGGGCTGGCCGCGGCCCGCGATCTCGATGCCCGCCGCAACGGCCCCGAGGCCATCGCCGTCAGCGGCCCGATGTTCCGGGACCGCTTCCCGAGGCTGACCGACGTCAAGGCCCGGCTCGCCGCGATGGACGCCTCCGGGATCGACGTCCAGCTGGTCTCGCCGTCGCCGTCGCACTACCACTACTGGGCCGACAAGGACCTGGCCCGCATGGTGTGGGAACTGGCAAACGAAGGCACCGCAGCGCACGTCGCCCAGGCCCCACAGCGGCTGCACGGCCTCGGCCTCGTCCCGCTCCAGCACCCGGACCTCGCCGTCGAAGCCCTCGATCACGCCCTCGGCCTGGGCCTGCGCGGTGTCGAGATCTCGAGCCACGCGCCGGGACGCGAACTGTCGGACCCCACGTACGAACCGTTCTGGACACGGGCCGAGGAATCCGGCGCGATCCTCTTCCTGCACCCCTTCGGCTGCACGCTCGACGAGCGCCTCAACCGGTGGTATTTGTCCAACACCGTCGGCCAGCCGACCGAGAACGCCGTCGCGCTGTCCCATCTGATCTTCTCCGGAGTCCCGGACCGGCACCCGGGGTTGCGCATCGTCGCCGCCCACGGCGGCGGCTATCTGCCCACCCACATCGGCCGCTCCGACCACGCCTGGCTCGCCCGCACCGACACCCGCGGCTGCGCGCACCCACCCAGCAGCTACCTCAGGCAGCTGTACTTCGACTCCCTCGTCCACGACCCGGACGTCCTGCGCGAGCTGATCCGGGTGGCCGGCCCCGACCGGGTGCTGCTCGGCTCCGACTTCCCCTTCGACATGGGCACCGACGACCCGCTCGGCGCGCTGCGCGACGTCACGGACCTGCCCGCCCCCCACTTCCACGCCGTACGCGGCGGCAACGCCGCAGCGCTGCTCCGCCTCGTCTGAACCGTCTGAACCTCACAGAGGAGTACCCCCACCATGAGCACACGTCTGCTCACCCACCTGCGGCACGTCGACCTGGCCGTGCCGGACTACGACAAGCAACTCGACTTCTACGCCGGCGTCTGGGGCCTGACCAAGGTCGCCGAGGACTCCGGCATCTCCTTCCTGGCCGCCGAGGGCTCCCCCGAGCAGTACATCGTCCGGCTCCGCAAGGCCGAGGAGAAGCGCCTCGACCTCATCTCCTACGGCGCGGCGAACCCCGCCGACGTGGACACGCTCGCCGAACAACTCCTCGCGGGTGGAGTGCAGTTGATCTCCCAGCCGGGCAAGGTCGACACCCCCGGCGGCGGCTACGGCTTCCGCTTCTTCGACATCGACGGCCGCACCATCGAGATCTCGGCCGACGTCGAGGCGCGCCGGCACCGTCGTATCGAGGAGAAGGAGTCCATCCCGGTCCGTCTCTCGCACGTCGTCCTGAACTCCCCCGACATCAACGCCACCCGCGCCTGGTACGAGCAGCACCTCGACTTCCGGCTGTCCGACACGATGACCTTGCCGCACATGGGCGACGTCATGCACTTCATGCGGATCAGCAACCAGCACCACTCCATGGCCATCGCCAGCGGTCCGCACGCCTCCCTGCAGCACCTCTCCTTCGAGATGCGCGGCATCGACGAGTACATGCGCGGGTCCGGCCGCGTGATGCGCTCCGGCGCCCGCAAGATCTGGGGCCCCGGGCGGCACATGGCGGGCGACAACACCTTCACGTACTTCCTCGACCCGCACGGCAACACCGTGGAGTACACCACCGAGCTCGAAAGGCTGGACGAGGACACCTGGCACCCGCACATCTACGACCTGACGAAGCCCGAGAACGCCGACCAGTGGGGCACGTCCAACCCGATGAACGAGATGGTCGCCAAGGAAATGCTCAACGACGTCGACCGCGGCGTCTTCGTCGCTCCGCCGGTCTGACCCCTTGACCCCGGGGGCTCGGCGTACTCCCCCGCCTGCCATGCCGCCGGGCCCCCGGCCTGTGTCAACCCACCCAGCTCCCTAGGAATGCCATGCGTTTCGCCACGTACGAACAGCACGGCCGCAGCCGTCTCGCCACCATCGAGGATGACGGCGTCCTCTACCCCTGCCCCGGCACGGGGACGCTTCTCGACCTGATCCAGGCCGGTCCCGAGGCACTGCGCCAGGCGGGCAACGCAAGTCTGGACGTGCCGCACGGGCCGCACGTCTCCCAGGTGCGATTGCTGCCGCCGCTCCGACCGCCGTCCGTACGCGACTTCGTCACGTTCGAGGAGCACGTCGAAGGTGTACGGCGAAGCATCGACGGAGTACCGGGCGCCCCGGACGCCTGGTACGACGCGCCCACCTTCTACTTCACCAACCCCTACGCGGTCATCGGCGCTCACGACGACATCCCCGTGCCGCCAGGAAGCCGGGCGCTGGACTTCGAACTCGAAGTCGCCGCGGTCATCGGCCGCGAGGGCCGCGACCTCACCCCGGAGCAGGCCCGCGACCACATCATCGGCTACACCATCTACAACGACTGGTCCGCCCGCGACCTCCAGTCCCGCGAGATGCAGGTCAGCCTCGGCCCATGCAAGGGCAAGGACACCGCCACCACCCTCGGCCCCTACCTCGTCACCGCGGACGAACTGGAGCCCTACCGCGACAGGGACGGATTCCTGCGCCTGGCGCTGACCGCCGAGATCAACGGCGAGGTCGTCGGCAAGGACCTGCTGTCCAACATGAGCTGGACCTTCGAGGAGATGACCGCATACGCCTCCAGGGGCACTTACGTACGCCCCGGCGACGTACTCGGCTCCGGCACCTGCGGCAACGGCGGCTGCCTCGCCGAACTCTGGGGCGTACGCGGCCGCCAGGACCCGCCGCCGCTGAAGCCGGGCGACACTGTCACCCTCACGGTCGAGGGCATCGGCACCGTCTCCAACACCGTGGTACGCGGTGCCGAACCGGTGGCCGTCCCTCGCGCCCGTACGCGCCCGCGAACGCGCCCGCGAACGCGCCCGTGAACCGCGCGGCGGAGAGCAGGCCGGCCGACAAGGTCGTCGTCAGCGAGGCCGCGCGGGCAGGGCACGGTCGAGGCGCCGGCCCGGGCGGGTGTGACTGTGACCGCCACCGATGCGACACAGGCACCCGGCCAAGTGGGTCATCCCCCAGAAGATGATCAAGGGCATGGGCGGTGCCATGGACCTCGTCCACGGCGCCCGCCGCGTCAACGTCCTCATGCATCACACCGCCAAGGACGGCAGCCCCAAGATCCTCGACGAGTGCACGCTGCCCCTCACGGGCCAGGCCTGCGTCCACCGCGTCGTCACCGACCTGGGCGTCATCGACGTCACCGACAACGGCCTGGTCCTTGTCAAAATCGCCCCCGGCGTCGCCCACCACGACGTCACCGCCGCCACCGCCGCGAAACTGCACACCGCCGCTTGAGCAGGTCAACGACGCCCAAGGCTGAGGAACCCACCATGAAGAAACTTCCCGCCAAACGCGGTTGCGTCGCCGTCATCGGCGCCGGGCCCGGTGGCATGGCCGCCGCACTCTCCGTCCACCAGGCCGGCCACGAGGTCGTGCTGTTCGAGCGCTACCCGCACGCCAGACCCGCCGGCAACATACTCAACCTGTGGCCGCCACCCATCAAGGCACTCGGGCTGCTCGGAGTGAACACCGAGGACCTGGGTGCGCCCTGCACGTCCGAGTTCCGCAACGCCCGCGGGCGCCGCCGGGTCCGCGCGGCCCTTCCGGAGCAGGTTGTCCGCGACTACGGCGGCGGCTTCGTCGGCCTGCTGCGCCCCGAACTGTACGAGCGGCTGCTCGACGCGCTGCCCAAGGGAGTCCTGCGGGTCAACCACACGGTGGAGCGCGTCGAGCAGGACGAGAGCGGTGTTCGACTGCACCTCGAGGACGGACGAGTCCACGAGGCGGACCTCTTGATCGGCGCGGACGGCATCGATTCCCTGGTCCGCCGCACTCTGTGGGGCGACAGCCCCAAGCGCGAGCACAACCTGCACATCTTCGGCGGCTACACCTTCGACGAGAGCGTCGAGACCGAGCCCGGGATGTGCGTCCTCTCCCACACCCGCACTGTGCAGGGCAGTTGGACCGCCATCCGCGACAAGGGACGTGACGGCCACCAGTGGTGGATACTCGAGGCGTTTGACGCCAGCCGGGAGTTCTCGGGGGACCTGCACTCGAACGCGACCAGCCTCGGTCAGGCGTTCGCCCGTCCGCTCCCCCAGCTGATCGCCGCGACCGACCCCGCGCACGTTCAGCGCTGGGTGATCCGCGACCGCAAGCCGCTGAAGCAGTGGTCCAAGGGCCGCGCCACTCTCGTCGGCGACGCCGCACATCCCACCTCCCCGTACGCGGGGTACGGCGCCGGTATGGCCACCGAGGACGGCTATTTCATCGGCCGCCGCCTGGCAGGGGTGGACCTGAGCGACTTCGACGCTGTGCGCCGCGCACTCGACGCTTTCGAAGCCCCCCGCAAGCCGCACACCGCCCGGCAGTCCCAGCACGCCTACGTCCTCGGGCAGGTCTTCCATCACGCGCCGCGCGCTCTGCAACCGATCCGGGACGCGATCCTGGACCGCACCCCACTGATGCAGAAGGTGGTCGGTGACTCCACCCCCAAATCGATCCTCACTCAGCTCGGTGAGATCGACCGGTCCGAAGCCCACTTCACCGCGCTCCTCGGCCTCGGCGAGACACACGACACCGCTTCCTGAACCACGCGGCTGGGGCCGCGCCCGCGCCTGGCGGGGCTGGCGCTGTCCCAGAACAGCAGGCCGGCCGACGCACGCCCCGGCACAGAACGCCAAGCGTTCATCGGGCAGTCGAGAACAACCTCCCTTACGCTCCGCGACCGTCGGTCAACGCCTCGCCGGGATCCGCTCGGATGTGGCCGAGCGCGGGCTGGGGTTCGCCACCGACAACTCGGCCACCGGCCGGGGCACGGGTACGCCGAGCACCACTGCGATCGAGAACAGCGTGTCCACCATGGGATTTGCCCGCGCCCTGCTCCAGATTCGAGAGCGCCTGCTTCGCCAGCCTCGCCTGCCCTGCCAACTCCGTCAGGGGCAAACCCCGTTGCCTAACCCCGTGGCTCCAGGAGGCAGGGGACCTTGGTGAAACTATTCCGTCAGCGTGCCCATCGCACGGTCGAGCAGTACGGCCAGGGGAACGGCGCCCCCACAGGCCACCCAGCCCGTCGCGGCCGCATCCAGACAGGCGAGCGCGGCCCCGGAAAGCGCGTTCGGCCCGACCTCCTCCGGCTGGTCGGCGCTGACGCCCAGCCGCCGGGCGATCTCCGGCTCCAGCATCGCCTGCCAGCTCAGCTGCTTCTCGAAGTGCCGGGCGCGCAATGACGGAGTCTCCTGGAGCATGCGCAGATAGCTGAGTGTCTGCTCGGGCGCCTGCTCGTTCGCCTGCGTGAGGACGTCGAACGCCCTGCGCAGCGCCTCCCAGGGACCCTCGGTGTCAGGGCGGGCGGCGAGCGCCTCCGCGATCTGACCGCCGGTCTCCTCCAAGCCCTGCAGGACCATGTCTTCTTTGGTGCCGAAGTACCGGAACAGGCTGGCACGCGACAGCCCGACCTCACCGGCGATCTGGTCGACGGTCGTCCCGTCGAATCCCTGCTCGATGAAGAGCCGGAGCGCGACCTCGACGACTTCCTTCCGGACCGTCGCGCGCATACGCTCCCGCAGGCCGGGTGGTTTGGTTGCGGACTGGGCGGAGGTGCGGGCGGAGTCGGTCATGAGTAAAGAATACAACAGCGGCTCAATCTGATACTGGGCATCAGAAACATGGGCTCCCGACGGCCACACTGTCCACGCCGGCCGCTCAAGTCCCTCCCACGGCGCGTCAGCGGATGCGAGGTGAGGGTCCACTTGACCCGGAGGACCTGCCCGGCCGCACCCAGTCCGTCCTCAGAGACGGCAGCGCATACGACGACACCCTGGGCCGCGCGCGGGGAACGTGACGGTGACCGCAGGCCCGCTGGGCGCTGCTGGGCGGACCGGCCGCGCCGAGGTCGGCTGCGACTCCGGCACCTGCCCCGAAAAGTTGACCCTCCTCGTACGCACGCGCCCCCGTCATGCTTTCTGCGGTCCCACAAGGGCGCCGCTGCCCTCCGGGCCCGGCATGACTCTCTGTCCCCTGTCGAACGGATGACTCTGTACGCGGATGGGGTCGGGCCCGACTGGGGTTCCGGTCGTGGTCAGGCGACTGGACGGCCACCGGTGACAGAAGGGGAGGATGACCGCCCCGCACCCGCCCGGCCCTTCCCGTCACCTCGCCGGGAAGGGCCTACAGTGCGCCGCGGGCCGCCCGGGACACTTCGGGAGCCGCGAGTGGTTCCTAACCACCGAGCCCGCCTTCATGTCTGCGGGCTGCCGCCCGAACCATCCACCTCGTCACGGATCGGCCCGCGGCGTCTCGCTGTCGCGCGGCGGCTTCAGGCCGCGGCACCCTCGGCCTCGGCGGAGACCGCCGCCCACTCCTCCCAGGTCTTCAGCCGCTCGGCGTAGACCTGGGGGACGAGGTGGAGGGGGGCAGTGCCGAAAAAGACACGCAGCGGAGGATTGTCGGCGTCGACGATCTTCAGCAGGGCGGGGCCGGTTGCGGCGGGGTCGCCGGACTTGACGTCGCCCCAGGCGGCGGCGACGGCGGCGCGCAGGTCGTCGTAGGCGGGCAACTGTTCGGCAAACGTGGCGGAGGAGCCGGCCCAGTCGGTTTCGAAGCCGCCGGGCTCGACGAGGGTGACGTTGATGCCGAATCCCGCGACCTCCTGGGCGAGGGCCTCGGTCAGGCCCTCCAGGGCCCACTTGGAGGCGTTGTAGCCGCCCAGGTTGGGGAAGGAGACGACGCCGCCGACCGTGGAGATCTGCACGATGTGGCCGCTGGCCTGGGCCCGCAGGAGGGGCAGGGCGGCCTGGGTGACCCACAGGGCGCCGTAGAAGTTGGTCTCCATCTGACCGCGGACGTGCTGTTCCGTCAGCTCCTCGACCGCGCCGAACAGGCCGTGTCCGGCGTTGTTGACGATCACGTCCAGGCGGCCGAAGTGCTCGTGCGCCTGCTTGACGGCCTCGAATGCGGCGGCCTTGTCGGTGACGTCCAGCTTCAGCGGCAGGACCGCCTCACCGTGGGCGGCCACCAGATCCGCCAGGGAGTCGGTGTTGCGGGCGGTGGCCGCGACCTTGTCACCACGCTCCAGGGCCGCCTGGACGAACTGACGACCGAAGCCACGCGAGGAACCGGTGACGAACCAGATCTTGCTCATAAGGACACTCCCGTTCGAAACGAACTTGCAAGGCGAGACTCTAGCCCTGATTGATACTCAGTATCAAGTAGTTCCTCTGTAGATTCTTGAGCATGAGTAACTACGCTTCGGCACAGCTCCCGGCCCAGCCATCGAGCCTGCGTGGCACATGCGAGCGATGTCTCAGGCGGAGGCGACCGAAGTAGCGATCCGGCTCTCGACCACCCGCTGCTGCCCTGCGTCGGCACCCTGCACGACCTGCAACGCGCTCACTCGCCGGGCATCCGCTCCGTGCGCGTGGCCACCCACTGGCCCGAAGCCGGCATCTCCACCCAGCACATCGCCGCGACCCGCGGGCTGGGCATGGATGTGGCGGGCTTCCTGATGATGTCCCACTGGCCGAACCGCCGAACTGGCCCGCCAGGCCAAGCTGATGGAGTCCTACGGCGCCCACTGCGTCCGCACCACTGGCCCCGTTGGCGGCTCGCTCCCGGCTATCACCGTGAGCCCGCTCCGGGCCTGGTCATGGTCCGCCGCCCGGCTCGGCTCGGCGTCTTGCCCTGATCTGAGCAGAGCTTCTCCCGAGGACGGCACCGCACTCATCGGCTACGGCGCGCTCGGCAGGCCGGAAGACCGTCGGCCGCCACGAGGGCGTCGGCCGGGCCGCGGAGCAGCTCAGGGCGGACAGTCGACGCTCATCACGCGATCAGCCGGGACGGTCATCGAGGGGGTGTGCTTGCCCGCAGAACGACGTTCGTGGCGACCGGTACGATCCGCGGGGCGTCATCGTCGGAGAGCGCGAGTTCCATCGCACGGAGCCCGACCTGCTGCAGAGGAACGTTCACGGACGTCAGCTCCGGGACGACGTCCACCGCCGGGCCGATGTCGTCGAAGCCGGCGACGGCGATGTCCCGGCCGGGGACAAGCCCGGCGTCGCGCAATGCGGTCATCACACCGATCGCCATGACGTCGCTGACCGCGAAGACGAGTTCCGTGCCGTCCAGTCCCTGCTGGAGGAGCTCCCGGGCCGCAGCACGCCCCCCTCGGCGACTGAACTCGGCTTCGACCACCAGCCGCTCGTCGACGTCGATGCCGAACTCGCGCAGTCCCTCCACGAAACCGCTGCACCGGTCACGGGACGTCCTGAGGCCGGTCCCCGCCCGGACCACCGCGAGCCGCCGGTAGCCGAGCCCTACCAGCGCGCGGGCAAGCTGCCGCGCTCCACCGTAGTTGTCGATGCTGACGGTGTGGAACGGCAGGTCGTGCTGGCTGATCAGGACTACGCTGCCGCCCGCTTCCCGGTAGGCGTGGAGCTCCTCGACGAGTGCGCGGGCATCGGCGCCGTCGACGCGGCTGCCGGTCATGATGATGACGCGGGGGCGCATGCCGCGCAGGGTCCCGACGATCTGGAGTTCCCGTTCCGGGGAGCGGTCCGCGACCGCCATGGTCACGATGAGTCCGGCGGCCTCGGCTGCCTGCGTCACACCTGCCGCGATGGAGGAGAAGTACGGGTCGTCGACACCGCTGACGACCAGCGCGGCGATGTTCGTCGAACCCCGCGCGATCGCCTGGGCGGACAGGTGCGGTGCGTAGTCCAGTTCCGCGGCCGCGGTGAGCACACGGTCGACGTTCTCCTGCCGGACGTTGCGGACGCTGCCGTTGAGCACCCGCGACGCCGTCGCCTGTGAGACGCCCGCTGTCCGCGCCACATCATGCAGGGTCACCTGGCGCCCCTCGGATACGGCCTCCCCGCGACGCCGTACAGGCGCTGCCGCTCCCTCTTCCATGCCGCACATTGTGCACCGAGCCGCCCAGCGCCTGGAAGTCGCGGAATCACTACCGAGGGTCACTCCGTAGGCCGGTGCGCTTACTGCGCCGCACATGCCTTGCGGAATCCAACCGGGCCGACGCGACCACCTTCGAGCCGGGGGCCGTATCCCGAGTCGGTCAGCGGCACTTTCGTCCGCACCTCGGCGACCTGGCCGGGGATATCCTCGGGTAGCGTCGGCGGCGGCTCTTTTCGTGGTGCGGGAGGGACGGCACGATGCCCCATTCAGCGAGGCCGACCGTCACGCTGCGTGACGTGGCGGCGGCCGCCGGTGTGTCGGTCCCGACCGCGTCACGCGTGCTGGGCGGCAGTTCCCGGACGGTCGCGGAGGAATACCGGCAGCGGGTCCTCTCCGCCGCGGCCGCGTTGCGCTACACCGCGGACGCCTCGGCCCGGGCGATGCGGCGCGCGAACGACTCGATCGCGGTCGTCGGCGACGACCTCACGACCCCGTCGATGGGAATGGTCGCCGCGGCGATGGAACGGCGGGCACGCGACGCCGGGGCGTTCGTGACCGTCTCGTCGACCCACGGCACCGCCGAGCGGCAGCTCGAAACCGTCCGGGTGCAGCGTGCTCTGCGACCGCGTGCGCTCATTCTGACCTCGAGCCGCCTCGACACGAACGCCCTCGGCGGGCGCCTGCTCGACGAGTTGCTCGGCTACGAACGCGAGGGCGGCCGGGTAGTGATCGTCGGCGACACCGACATGCCGTTCGACTCCATCAGCTTCGACAATCACGGCCCCGCAAAGGAACTGGCCAGCTACGTCGCCGGGGCGGGGCACCGGCACGTGACGATCCTCGCCGGCGCGCGCGGGCAGGGGAACGTATCCGCCCGCACCGCGGGCTTCATGGCCGGGCTCCGCGACGGCGGCGTCGAGGAGCGGCACATCCGGATCTCGCACTGCGCGGTGAGCCGCCAAGGGGGGTTCGACGCGGCGCGGCGGCTGGTCGCCGAGGGGCTGGAGCCGCCCCATGCGGTGCTCGCAGCCAACGACACCATCGCCATCGGTGCGATGTCCGCCTTCCGTACTGCCGGGGTGGCAGTGCCGGACGACGTCTCGGTGACCGGTTTCGACGACATCGAGCTCGCGACCGACGTGACACCGCGGCTGACGACCGTGTCGTTGCCGCTGGCGCAGGCAGGTGCCGAGGCGGTCCGCCTGGCACTCGCGGATCGTGCGGAAGCGGAAGCAGAGCATCTGATGATGCGTGGGCAGGTCGTGGTGCGCGCCAGCACGGCGATCCGCGTCGTCTGAACCGCCCTGAGCCGATCACTCCGGCCGACGCGCACAGCGCCTTCGGGCACCAGAACCTGCCACGTCATAGCCGCATTTCATGCCCGTTGACCGACGCTTGACGCCTGCGATCACGAACGGGCACACTGTGCGGAATACGATTTCCCACTGAGAAAAAACTCCTCCACCGGGCGGGCCCCTCTGCGATCCACGCGACAGGCCCCGCACCAGCTAGGCCGCGCCCGACAAGGGCGCCTGGAGCACCGTCTACGAGACCCTGGACGCCACCGCGTCCCAGACAGTCACCTTCGACGTCGCCGGCGGGCTGTCCGGCGGGGCCCTGCACGTGTGGTCCACCGACCTGTCGCAGCCCGGCGGCGCCACTCCACGCATGCTGCGGGGCAGCGACCTGACCGCCGTCGGCGGCACGTACACCCTCACCCTGGAACCCGGTCGGGTCTACACCGTGACCACCACCGGTCAGGGTGCCGGAACGACCACCCCGCCCGCCCGCAACCGGCTCCATGCCGTACTCGGACTCCTTCGCCGGATACAGCGCCGACCCGGAGGCCAAGTACTTCGCCTCGATGAACGGCGCCTTCCAGGCCGCCCCCTGCACCGGGGGCCGCAGCGGCCAGTGCCTGCGCCAGACCGCTCCGATGAAGCCGATCATCTGGTGGGCGCCGGCCTCGAACGACGTCCGGCCCTACACCCTCATGGGCGACGTGGGCTGGAGCAATTACACGGTCAGCTCCGGCGTACTGCTGGAGAAGAGCGGCAGCTCCGCGGAGATTCTCGGCCGCGTGGGCAGTCCGTCGAAGTTCAGCACCGGGCTGAACGCCTACCACCTGCGCCTGTCCGACACCGGATCCTGGGCGTTGCTGAAGACCGGCACCACCGGCACCAACTCGTGGAACTGGACCACCCTGGCCAGTGGTTCGGTCATCGCGCCCGGCACGGGCACCTGGCACAAGCTGGCCCTGACCTTCCAGGACAGCACGATCACCGTTAAGATCGACGGGGCCACCGTCGGCACGGTCACCGACACGAGCTACGGCGCGGGCCTGGTCGGCCTGGGCACGGCCGGCTACTACCCCGTCGAGCACTCCAACCTGCCCGTCACCCACGAAACCGTCCCGGACCTCTCCGACACCTACAAGATCATCAGCGTCGGCAGCGGCAAGGCGCTCACCGCCTCCAACGGTGGAACCAGCGACGGCACTCCCATCGTCCAGACCGACCAGAACAGCGGCAGCCAGCAATGGAAGCTGACTTACACCAGCGGCGGCTACCTCACCATCACAGGTGTCACCAGTGGCAAGGTCCTTGACATCAACGCGGCTTCCACCTGGCCCGGCACCCAGTTGCAGCTGGGGAGTTCCAGCGGGAGCGTCAGCCAGCAGTGGCTGATCTCCCCTGCCGGCAGCGGCACGTACACCATCGAGTCCCGTTCGAACGGGTACAAACCGACGTGTACAAGGCTCAGACCACCGACGGCACACCGATCTACCAGTGGTTCACCAACGCAGCACCAACCAGCGATGGAAGCTGGTCAAGGTCTCGTGACCGACTGAGCACCCGACCGATCCCATGGGCGGGGCAGGTCCCCATCGCCGGCCTCCCCGCCCATGCGCCAGGAACCCTGAGTTCGGCCTGCGCTCCCGCGCCCGCCGGGCGACGGGTACTCGAGCGGCCAGTGCGCAGCACCATTCGACGGCAGACAGACCGGGCTGCCGCACGACCCGCTTTCGAATGGTGCCGCCGACTTCCGGCGGAGCCCCACAGCGTTGCCGCGTTCATCTGCTCGAAACCTTGACGCACTCGCGGTCAACTGGGCACACTGCGCGGAATACGTTTTCCCACCACGCCCGCCAGGACAAGCACGAGGCTTCCAAACGGTCGGCTTCACATCCGGGAGGGCACTGTGACACCGCTATCAAGACGCCTGGAGCCGTCGGCGATCTCCGCTCCCGACGGGGCATGTCCGGCCGGCCCGGTTCCCATGCCGTCGAGCATCCGTCGGTGCATCCACCGCACGGTCCCGAACTGTCCCCGCCCTGGGTCGTTACGCGACGCCTCGACTGGAAGCGTCATGACAGGAGCCAGTACCTCACCACCGCAGACGACAAGAAGAGGACCATGACCGTCAATCGAAGACTTGTGTCACAAGCAACCGCCGCCGCACTCTGCGCGCTGGCAGTCGTGCTCGCGTCGATCGTGCTCATACCCGCGCAGCGGGCCTTCGCCGCCGCGGGCACCACGTACTTCGTGAGCGCGAACGGCAGCGACAGCAACGTCGGAACCAGCAGCAGCGCGCCCTGGCGCTCGCTGAGCAAGGTGAACGCAACCACGTTCCAGCCCGGCGACACGATTCGCTTCGAGGCCGGTGACAGCTGGACCGGCCAGCTCTGGCCGAAGGGGTCCGGTGCCGACGACGCCCCGATCGCCATCGACAGCTACGGAACGGGCGCCAAGCCGAAGATCGCAGGCCAGGGCACAGTCGGCGACGCGGTGCGACTGAACAACCAGCAGTACTGGGAGATCCGCAACCTCGACGTGTCGAATGCGGTACCCACCGGGACGACAGACGGTTCGAAGCTCGGCGACTTCCGCGGCATTGGCGTGCACGGTGACAACGGCCAGACCCTGCACCACTTCGTGATCGACTCGGTGGATGTGCACGACGTCACCGGCGAGGTCAAGTGGGTCGGCGGCAGCACCGCCGACAACAAGCCGGGCATCACCTTCCAGCAGGGCTGGGACCGCTCCAAGGACACCGGCGGCATCGCCTTCCTCACCGGGGTCCAGGACATCACCGCGCCCGGTGCCCCGACGGTTCTCGACGGCATCACCGTGGAGAACTCCACCATCAAGAACACCTCGTTCAGCGGGATCGTCACGAAGCAGTACGCCGGTGACGCGCCCGGTGCCGTCTTCACCGGCTGGGGCAAGCGCGCCACGGCCACCGACCCCGCCTACACGCCGTACACCAACGTCACGTTCCGCGGCAACTACATCACGCAGGCGAACACGCCCTACGGCTGCAATGGCATCTACCTCACCGGCGTCCGCGGCGGACTCGTCGAGGGCAACGTGATCGACCGGGTCGGTGTCTCCGGCGTCGAGACCAACATGGCCGACAGCGTCACGGTCCAGCACAACGAGATCATGGGCACCCACCTCTCCTCGGGCGGTGCCGACCAGAACGCCCTGGACCCCGACATCGGCACCACCAACCAGGTGTTCCAGTACAACTACCTTCACGACAACGGCGACGGCATCCTGCTGTGTGCGTGCAACTCCGCGGTCAAGTTCGGCAGCGTGGTGCTCCGCTACAACGTCATCACCGGCAGCACGCGGTGGAACATCCACATGTCGCAGCAGAGCGGCACGGTGGCGAACATCTACAACAACACCATTGCCAACACCAATTCGCAGAACATGGTGACCGGCGGTGTCTCCGGCAAGGCGACGTTCACCAACAACCTGTTCGTCTCCGGTCAGTCCGCCCCCCAGTTCATACAACCGTCGAGCATCACCTACAACAACAACGGATACTCGTCCAACCTGACTACTCGGCCGGCGTCGGACGCGAACGCCGTGGTCGGCGCGCCGCCGTTCGTGAATGCCTCCGTCACGGGGCCGTACGGCGACGAGAACGGTCCGAGGCTCGACACGGCGGCGAACTTCGCGCTCCAGTCGGGATCAGTGTTCGTCGACGCCGGAGCCACAGTCACCGGCAACGGGGGCCTCGACTACGCCGGGGCAACTGTGCCGATCGGGAACGGTCCGGAGATCGGCGCCTTCGAACGCGGCGCGCCCGACATCGCGTTCACGGACACGTTCGACGGCCTGGCGACCGGCGCGCTCGCCAATGGGACCAACGGATGGCGAGTCATCTCGACCAACAACGACGTCTCCGTGGTGGAGACGCCGTCCGCCACCGACAAGAGCGTCCGGCTGACCCGCACCATCGAAGGCGGCGGGACCGACGGAACCAACCTCGCCCGGCTCTTCAGCACCCCGATGCAGGGCGTGGTGACCATCGACACGCAGGTAATGCGCAACGACACTCAGGCCGGCTGGTTCGGGCTGCCCTACGTGTACAACGCCAGCGGTGCCCCAGCCGTCAGCGTCGCCTTCGCCCGCGGCCAGATCCACGCGTACAAGGGAACCACGGACACGGTGATCGGTACGTACACCAACGGCAAGTGGTACCGGGTCACGCTCACCGTGGACACCGTGAACCAGCGATTCGACCTGGACATCGACGGCCATCGCGTGCTGAACGACGCGGCGTTCCGCACCTCGATGCCGGGGATCGCGAAAGTCGCGTGGTACTCGAACGGGGGTGAGCGCGGGGCGGTGCACGTGGA
Source organism: Streptomyces sp. B21-083 (assembly GCF_036898825.1). GTDB lineage: Bacteria > Actinomycetota > Actinomycetes > Streptomycetales > Streptomycetaceae > Streptomyces. The sequence goes on from NZ_JARUND010000002.1 coordinate 1,059,060, forward strand.
CGACGTCCGGATCTCGCGCGGCACCGGATTCGGCCAGTGAAAGCCAGGGCCAGTCTGGTGGCGTGCGCATTTCGGTAAGTGTACCGATCTAGTAAGCGATTCCTCGACTGCCATGATGCTCAGCTCAGGCTGACTTCATCAATATGAAGAAGGATCTACCTGACCGATATCGGTCAGGCAGATCCGATTGCCTACTGATCAATGGGATGAAATCTGCTGCAGCGTGGCGCTCACCACCGGCACATAGAAAGTGGTGATACCCGCCTCGTTGGGATGTGTTCCCGACCCCTCTGTGCCAGGGAAACCGTTGACCAGGTCGTCGAACGTGTATTTCGCACGCTGGGTGTCGTCGCGCGTGTCGAACGTGGTCTCTCCGAAGACGTCGGCGACGGCGATGTCCCACTTGCGGCAGGCTTTCAGGGTCGCCTCGCGCAGCGCCACCTGAGTGTCCCAGTCCCGCGAACCGAGCTTGTGGGCGGCGACGTACACGATACGGGCGGTCGGCCACTTCCGCGCCATGGCGTGCAGCGTCTTCTCCAACTCTTCGGCGTAGGTGCCGACCGTGTACGCGCGGTCCCGGAAAATGGACTGCGCGTCGTTGGTGCCTCCGTCGAAGACGACGAAGTCCGGCGCGATTTCGGTCACTTGCTCGACCTGCGTGAGTATCTGTCCTCCGGAAGCATGCGGGTCGGCGCCTATGGTCGCGCCGTTCCGGGCGAACTTGGTGAGGGCCATACCCTCGCGCTCCGCAACTACGTCCACGAAACTGTGCGGGTACACATGTCCGTACACAATGCTGTCGCCGAAGGCATAGACGCTCTTACCTACCAAGCCATTGTTCACATCGTCCTCCTTGCGGCTTCGCTATTCGGGTCTGATTTTAGACAGAACATTGACCGGTTGGGCGATCGGAACGTAAATTAAGAAGGATAGAAAGCGCTTACTGAATGGAACTGGAGTGTTGACACACATGAACACAACCAACACCGGATTGCCCGGGGGCGTCGCCATCTCGCATCTGTCGGTGTACGACTGGCCTGCCGCCGACGGGGCGTGCGGCGGCACGCCTCACATGCACCTGGCGTGTTCAGAGGCTTATGTCGTCACCGGCGGACGCGGGGCCGTGCAGACGCTGACCTCTTCCGGGTACGAGGTCACTCCGCTCCAGGCCGGCACGGTCGCCTGGTTCACGCCGGGCACCATCCACCGGCTGGTCAATGAGGGCGATCTGCGGATCACCGTTCTGATGCAGAACAGCGGACTGCCGGAGGCGGGGGACGCGGTCCTCACGCTGCCCCCGGAGTACCTGACAGATCCGGAGACGTACGCCCGCGCCACCGCCATCCCGGCCGACGCGCCCGAGGAGGAGCGGGAGCGCGTCGCCCGGGCCCGGCGGGACCTCGCTCTGGAGGGCTACCGGGCACTTCGGGAGGCCGACGGGCCACAGGCCCTGGCCGCGTTCCACCGTGCCGCCGCCGCGCTCGTACGGCCCCGCATCGCCGAGTGGCGTGAGCGGTGGCGACACGGTGCCGAGGCCTCCGCCGCGGCCACCGGGGTGCAGCTCGACTGGCTGGAGCGCGGGGATTCCCCTCACCTCGCAGATGCCGCCGTGAGGTCTGAACAGCCCGCTGCCCGTGGGAAGTTCGGGATGTGCGGCCGGCTTGACGTCTACGCGAACTGAGGGCGATGCGCACCTGAGGACGCGCGGCGTGCGCGGCCGGTTCGGCCCGCACCCACGGCCAGGCCGGATGGGCGGTGCAGGCGCAGGGGACGGACCCGGTCCGTCTGCTCCGCGCCCACCCCGGCAGCGGCGCTGGTCACCGCCTGCGGCTGAGACGCCCTGCCGCAGGCGGCTCGGCCGTCGACTCCCGCCAGACGATCCGGAACAAGGAGCCCTCAGCCGTCTCGGGCGCGCTGTCCCTCAGGCCCGCGATCAGCTTGGCCATGGCCGTACTGCCCAGTTGTTCGAGCTCCACGTCGACGGTGGTCAGTGACGGGGTCATGAACTGCCCGACCCCGGCGTTGTCCCAACCGGTCACGCTGAGGTCTCCGGGCACGTCCCAGCCGCGCTCCCGGGCGCCTCGGACGACGCCGGCTGCGACAAGGTCGTTGGCCGCGATCACCGCGGTCGGCCGCGCATGGCTCGGGAGCGCCCGTATCGCCTCGATGCCGGACTCTCCCGACCAGTCTCCGTCGAAGACCCCGACGGACTCGACCCCGAGGCGTTCGACGGTCTCCAGATAGCTCTGCTTGCGCGCCCTCGCGGAGGCGAACTGCGCGTCGCCCGCCACGTGGAGGAACCGGGAGTGACCGAGCGCCGCCAAGTGCTCGATCATCCGCACCAGGGGCGTGGCGTCGGCCAGCTGCCCGATGCCGCGCATCTCGTCGTCGAAGTCGGCCGAGATCACCACGGCCGTCCTCTGGTGCAGTTTGCTCTCCACGGCGGGAAGCACGGGGGCGAGGGAGAGGATGCCCTCGTACTGTCCCGAATCGGCGAGCTCCAGCAGGCGGTCGCTCCTCGCGCGTACGCCGCCCCCGGCACTCACGACATCCACGAAGAACCCTGCGTCCTGCGCCGTCGCGCCGGCACCCGCCAGCATGCGTGAGGGGTTGAAGGCCATGGCAGGCATGAGGATGGCCAGTCGGCCGGTCTTCCGCGTGCGCATCGACCGCGCCACCAGGTTGGGACGGTAGTCCAGTTCCCGTATGGCCTTCTCCACGCGTTCCAGGGTCGCCGGCTTCAGCCCCCCGTTGAACCGCAGATACCGCGACACCGTCTGGGGTGACACACCGGCGAGCCGCGCCACATCGGTGATCGTAGGCCGTCGTCGCGCCGTGTCAGCGCCATCCATCCGCTTCCCCCACCCTTCCGCCAACGTTCGGTGAAGTCAGAGACTACACACTCTTGACGTAAAAAGTGATCGTTCACTATTGTCCTCGCAACCCACAAAGTGAACGATCACTTTTCGGGTGACGCGGGGTCCGGGACGGGCCCGCACCACTGTGTTTCCGATGCCGCCGCTCAAGGGAGCAGTGCCGTGAGCTCCATCAACGAACTACGCCGGCTGCGCGGGTCCCAACGGGGCGCGCGCCAGCAGAACAAGGCGGCGTTCTTCTTCCTACTGCCATGGTTCGTCGGGCTCTTCGGGATCACTCTCGGTCCGATGCTGGCCTCGCTCTACCTCAGCTTCACCAAGTACAACCTGTTGCAGCCGCCGCAGTTCAACGGAGTCGAGAACTGGACGCGCATGCTCGATGACGAGCGTCTGCACAAGTCGCTCGAAGTGACGTTCAGCTACGTCCTCGTCTCCGTCCCGCTACAGCTGGCGATGGCCCTCGGGCTCGCCCTGGTGCTGGACAAGGGAGTGCGTGGCCTCGCCTTCTACCGCTCCGTCTTCTACCTGCCGTCACTGATCGGCGGCAGCGTGGCGATCGCCGTGCTGTGGCGCGCGATGTTCGGGACCAACGGCCTGGTCAACGAGGCCCTGGCCCTCGTCGGTGTCCAGGGGCAGGGCTGGATCTCGGAGCCGTCAACGGCGCTGTCGACCCTCGTCGTCCTGAACGTATGGACCTTCGGCTCACCCATGGTGATCTTCCTCGCCGGGCTGCGGCAGATTCCGACCTCCCTCTACGAGGCGGCCTCCGTCGACGGCGCGAAGCGCTGGCGCCAGTTCCGCAGCATCACCATTCCGCTGCTGACACCCATCATCTTCTTCAACCTCGTGCTGCAGATCATCCACGCCTTCCAGACCTTCACCCAGGCCTTCGTGGTCTCCGGCGGTACCGGAGGGCCCGCCGACTCCACCCTCTTCTTCTCGCTGTACCTGTACCAGCGCGGATTCGGCCACTTCGACATGGGGTACGCGTCCGCGCTCGCGTGGCTACTGCTCCTCATCGTCGCGGCCTTCACCGCCGTCAACTTCTGGGCCTCAAAGTACTGGGTGTTCTACGATGACTGACCGCACCGAAGCCGTACCCCGCTCGCTGCCCGCCCCCCGCCCTCACGCGATACGCCGGGTCAGACGCGCCGTGCGCGCCCCTCTCAAGCACTGCCTGTTGACCCTCTGCGCCCTGACGATGCTGTACCCCGTCCTGTGGATGGTGGTCAGCTCGCTGCGTCCCAACAGTCAGATCTTCCGCAGTGCGGGACTCGCCCTGACGCACCCGCGCTTCGAGAACTACAGCAACGGCTGGAACGCCTTCTCCCAACCGTTCAGTCACTACATGATCAACTCGGCGATCGTCGTCACCGGCGCGATCCTCGGGAACCTCCTCGCCTGCTCCCTGGCCGCGTACGCGTTCGCCAGACTGGAATTCCGGGCGAAGCGCGTGCTGTTCGCCATCATGCTCGTCACCATCATGCTGCCGATCCACGTGATCATCGTGCCGCAGTACGTCCTGTACTCGGAACTCGGCTGGGTCAACACGTTCCTGCCCCTGATCGTGCCGAAGTTCCTGGCCACCGACGCCTTCTTCATCTTCCTGATGGTGCAGTTCATCCGGGGTATCCCCCGCGAGATCGACGAGGCGGCTCGGATCGACGGCGCCGGGCACGCGCGGATCTTCTTCCACGTCATCCTGCCGCTGATGGTCCCGGCCCTGGCGACCACCGCGATCTTCACCTTCATCTGGACCTGGAACGACTTCTACACCCAGCTCATTTACCTGACCGACCCGGACATGTACACCACTCCTCTCGCGCTGCGCACCTTCGTGGATCAGCAGAGCGCGACGGACTGGGGCTCGGTGTTCGCCATGAGCGTCGTGTCGCTCGTTCCCGTCTTCCTCGTCTTCCTCGCCGGGCAGCGCTTCCTGCTGCGAGGCATCGCGACCACCGGCGGCAAGTAACCGCGGGGGCTACTGCCGGACACGCGGAGGCGACCGAGTCATGGCCGTTCGGAAGCACCGCAGCCACCGATCCGACCCACTTATCAGCCACAGGAGAACCACATGAACCCCAGCCCCTTCAGACGCGTCGCGATCGGGGCGGTCGCCTCACTCTCGCTCGTACTGACCGCTTGTAGCGGCAGCAGCACCGGATCCGCTCCCGAGCTCGGCGACAAGCCGGTCACCATCCGCGCCACCTGGTGGGGTGCGGACGCCCGCGCCCAGCTCACCGACGAGGTCATCAAGGCGTTCGAGAAGAAGTACCCCAACATCACGGTCAAGGGCCAGTACAAGGACTGGAACGGCTACTGGGACGCGCTCGCCACGACGACCGCGGCGAAGGACTCGCCCGACGTCGTCCAGATGGACGAGCTGTACCTCGCCTCGTACGCCGACCGCGGAGCGCTGTACGACCTCGGCAAGGCCAAGAAGATCCTCAGCACCTCGCAGTACGACGACCAGGCCCTGGCCACCGGACAGATCGACGGAACGCAGTACGCGCTTCCCGTCGGCGTCGGCGTCATGTCCATCCTCGTGAACACCGACATGTTCAAGAAGTACGGCGTGAAGGTTCCCGACGACAAGACCTGGACGTGGGACGACTACGCCAAGATCGCCAAGGAGCTGACGGACAAGAGCGGCGGCAAGATCCATGGTGCGGCCGGCGCGCCCGGCTTCTCCGCCGGCGATGTCAAGTACTGGGCTCGTCAGCACGGTGAGAACCTCTTCGACAAGGACGGCAACGTCTCGCTGAAGCCCGAGACGCTCGCCGGCATGTGGAAGTACGGTCTGGACCTGCTCTCCTCCGGGGCCAGCGTCAATACGTCGACGATGGTCGAGGACCTGACCGCCGGTGTCACCGCCGGCAGCTTCGCCACCGGCAAGGCGGCCATGATGGGGGCCTACAACACCCAGATCACCGCCATCCAGCAGGCCGCGGGCGCCCATGTGCAACTGCTGCAGATGCCTCGTGTCGGCAGCACCAAGGCGAACTTCTTCAAGCCCTCCATGTACTGGGCGGTCTCGAGCCAGAGCGCGCATCCGGCCGAGGCGGCCGCGTTCATCAACTTCATGCTCAACGACCCCAAGGCCGCCGACATCCTCAAGACGGAGCGCGGAATCCCCGCCAACAAGGAGATGCTGAAGCACCTCCAGCCGACTCTGGCCGGGACCGACAAGGCGGCAGCCGACTACATGAACGCCGTGACCCCGGGTGAGTCGCCGGTCGTGACGCCCAACGGCGGAAGCGGCATCGAGCCGGAGCTGCAGCGCTACAGCCAGGAGGTCTACTTCAAGAAGACCTCGCCCGAAGCCGCCGCGAAGGCCTTCATCAAGGAGCTTCAGGGCGAGATCGACGCTGCCAAGTGACCTCCTTCCGGGGGCCGTCGCCGCTGCCCACGGCCCCCGGTAGCCCCACGAGAAGTGGGTCAGGAACCAAGAGAGAGAAAACACCCATGCCCAGCCCCCGGCCGCCGTACCGCGTGGCCATCATCGGCACCGGCGGTATCGCCCACGCTCATGCCGAAGCCCTCGCCGAACTCTCCGAACGTGCCCGGCTGGTCGCCGTCGCCGACCTCGACCCCAGCCGTGCCGCCGAATTCGCCGACCGATTCTCCGTGCCGCAGGTCTTCAACGACCCGCAGGCTCTGCTGGAGACCGAAAATCTCGATCTCGTACACGTCTGTACACCCCCGCAGACCCACGTACCGCTGGCATCCATGGTGATGCGGGCCGGCGTCACCGCTTTGGTGGAGAAGCCGACGGCACTGAGCCTGCGCGAGATGGACCAACTGGCCACGGTGCAGGAGCAGACAGGCTCCAAGGTCCTGACCGTCTTCCAGCACCGCTACGGCGCGGCGGCGGTACGCCTGCGCCGGCTGGCCCGCTCCGGCGCACTGGGCCGGCCACTGGTCGCCACCTGCGAGACCCTCTGGTACCGGCCGGACGCGTACTTCGACGTGCCGTGGCGGGGACGCTGGGACGTCGAGGGCGGCGGCCCCACGATGGGACACGGCATCCACCAGTTCGACCTGATGCTGTCGGTTCTCGGCCCCTGGTCCCAGATCGCTGCACTCGCCGAGCGCCAGGCCCGGCCCACCGACACCGAGGACGTCTCGATCGCCGCCGTCCGGTTCGCGGGCGGAGCCCTCGCCACGGTGGTCAACTCCCTGCTGTCCCCCCGGGAGACCTCACGCCTGCGCTTCGACTTCGAATACGTCACGGTCGAACTCGAACACCTCTACGGCTACCGAGAGGAACACTGGCGCTTCACCCCGGCCCCCGGCCACGAGGGTCTATCGGACCTCTGGACCGACGGTGACGAGCCGGACATCACGAGCGGCCACAGACTCCAGATCGAGGCCGTGTTCGACGCCTGGGAGACCGGACAGGAACCCGGCGTCTGTCTGCAGGACGCGCGCCGCACGCTGGAGTTCGCGGCGGCGACGTACGCCTCCGCCTTCCGCGGTGTCCGCGTCGCAGCGGGCGAACTGACCGACGACGACCCGTTCGCGGTCAGCATGGACGGCGGCGCCGTGCCGTGGGAGCCGGTCAAGGAGGCCCGCGTATGAACGCTCTTGAGATCCACCACGACCTCGGTACCTCGGTCACCGTCAGGGACGGCGACACCGAGCTGTTCCGCTACGTGTACCAGCCGGACACCGTCCAACTGGAGTCGCCCAAGCCCTACATCCACCCCCTGCGCACCCGGGCCGGCAAGGTGGTCAGCCTGTTCCGTCCCCACGACCACGTGTGGCACAAGGGCATCGCATGGTCCCTGCCCCACGTGGGCGAGGAGAACTTCTGGGGCGGTCCCACCTACATCCACGGACGCTTCTACGTCCAGCTGCAGAACAACGGAACCCAGGCCCACCGCCGGGTCGTCGACCTGGACAGGGCCGACGGGACGGCGACGTTCGCCCACGACCTGGACTGGACCACCCAGTCCGGTGCGCTGTTCTTCACCGAGCGCAGGACGCTGCGAGCGAGCCTGATCTCCACCCACGCCTGGGCATTGACGTTCGAGACTCGGATGACCAACGTCTCCGGAACGGACGTCGCCATGGGATCGCCGACCACAAAGGGACGGGAGAACGCCGGCTACGGCGGCCTGTTCTGGCGGGGCCCCCGGTCGTTCACCGGCGGACAGTTCGTGACCGAGGAAGGCCTGGGTGGCGACGAGGTCCGTGGGCGGCGCATGGAGTGGATGGGCTTCGCGGGCCGCCACGACGAGACGGACGCAGAGTCGCTCGTCCTCATGGTCGACGACGCGGCCAACCCGAGTCACCCGCCGCAATGGTTCGCCAGGACCGAGGAGTTCGCCTGCCTCAACCCGGCACCGTTCTTCAGCGAGGAGCTGACCGTCGAGGACGGCGCGACCGTGCGGTTCCGCTACGGCGTCGGGATCGCCGACGCCGACGCGAACGCGGCTCCCGCACTCGCCGACGAGGTACGCCGGGTGCTCACACCGTCGGACACGCCGTCCGCACACGCCGCAGAATCCTCTGCAGGGCGCTTCGGGACGGAGTGATCCGCCCCTGCTCGCTGTGCAACCCCCCGGCGTGCACTCCCCGCTCACCAGGGAGTGCACGCCATTCCTCGCGTGAGACGGCGGGCGTCCCGGCGCTGCTCAATTCCTGCTCGCCTCGAACCGGACGAGGTGGCCGTGGCTGAGTTCTCGTACCTGTTGATGGCTGTCGGCCAATCCCTGCCTGTAGCCACTGCAAGCGAGCGCAGCAAGAGGCCAGTCCCGAAGAGTTCTCGCCCGCCGTGCAGCTCTACCGCATCGTGCATCAGGAGCCGAACCTCGACGGCGTTCCGACGGCCCTGATCCCGTTCTTGCGGTCCTGTCTGGCCAAGGACCCCGAGCAACGGCCCACGCCCGGCACTGTCAGCGTTCCGTTGGAACGCCTGGGCGGTCGGTGCGGTACTTGGCCGCAGTTGCTGCCCGAGGCGCTGGAAAAAGATCTCGCCGTGCGGGAGAAGGAGGCGCACGCGTTGATCTCCACGACAGTGCGATCGCCATCCGTGCCGGCTGTGCCACGTGAGCCCGAACACGGCCCGGCTGCGGCCGACGCGGGGACCGCCGTCCTTCCGCCTTCCGACGCTGTGCGACGGTGGGTGTCAAGCCGTACCGGCCGGGTGGTCGTCGGGACCACGGCGGCCTTGATGGCCACGGCAGGCACGTTCGTGGTGCAGCGTTTCTCCGGCGATGACGCGTCCGCGGAACGCCTTCGCCGTCACCCGCGGCCACATCGCTTCCCGCGGCCTGGGCAGGTGTATGGGTCGGCACCGGGCCGGGCAATCCCACCCCTGACGATGATAATCAGCGCCGAACCAACCGGTTCACCTTCGCTCTGACTCTCCACCCGGCACAACGGGGTGAATTGGCGGGCAAGCAGGTCAGCAACGTGATCGAAGTGAACACCAGCCTTGAGCTGGGATGCACCGAGACCCTTGCGGGAGGTACGCAAGGCCTCAATGGTCCTGAAGGCTGTCACCAGCCAACCCACCGACCCGTCGGGCGAAGTGGCCTGCCCCAACGGCAATGTCTACGTCGTCACGATGACCGGCCGAGACACCCTGAGCCTGAGCGACGAGGGTGACCAGTCCGCCGGGGCGCCGTCCGCCCTCACCCGGCGGTGACGGCTGCGCCCGCCAACCATGCGATACCAAACCCTTCCCATCCATTGCCGGCTTCGCTGAGGCCGTAGCGCCCCGTCGCCTCCGCCCTCCGGACGGACTCCCAGCCGCGACCTGCGAAAAGCAGTCCTGGTCGCCTCCTGATGGACGACCGGGACCGGCCGGTACGCAGCCCGGAGCGCGACGTCCAGGGCAGTACGTGGGCGGCGCGGGAGCGCGAGGCGCAGCGGGAGGCAGGGGTGCCGAGCCCGCCACCGGCATTGAGGTGATCAACCAGCACGGCCGGACAGTGCTTGCCATGAGCGCCATGAACCCCTTCCTGCGCCGCCAGGTCATCATCGGGCCAGGATGACGGTTCGCCGCCACCCCCTCCGAGTACGCCGGTGTAGCGCACCGGCCACTGTCCGGGCGCCTTCACCGGTGCGCGGAGGTCCCGCCGGGTGGGCCGATCCCGGTGGAGCTCCACCCGGTGATCTCCCAACCGTTAAAGTGGTGCCGCCCCTGTCCACCGCGTCGGAGCCGATCTTGCCCAACCTGTCCCACCTTGAGGAGCTCTTCTCCGACGAGGGTGACGGCGCCGCCGGCCCCGTGCGGTCGCCCGGCTGGCAGAGCACTGTCTCGCCACAGGGCCTCGCGGTGACCTTGATCGCCGACTACACGTTCCCCGTCCGGTCCTGGTTGCCGTCTGCGGCGATCGTGGCGCTGCTCGGCGAGTTCCACGTGACCTCCGGCGCCGCCCGTACGACGATCAGCAGGCTGATGCGCCGTGGGGTGCTGGAGGGCAGCCGGCAAGGGCGGCACAGCTCCTACCGGCTGACGTCTCAGGCCGCCGGCGACCTGTGGAGCGGCGCCAGTTCGATCGCCACGTTCACCACCCAACCCGACTCATGGGACGGACGGTGGACACTGATCGCCTTCTCCGTCCCGGAACAGGAGAGCACGCGGCGGCGGGCGCTGCGCACCGCGCTGCGTTGGCGCGGATTCGCGCCGCTGTACGACGCGCTCTGGGTGTCGCCGCACCCTCTGACCCCCAAGGGGCGGGTCGAGGTGGCCGACCTGGCGCGGGGAGCGGTGACCGTGTTCCGCGCGCGGCAGGAGGAACTGGACACGGAGGTCGACCGCAGCCCGGTCGAGGCATGGGACCTGACCGGCATCGCCGAGCATTACCAGGCCTTCGTCAGTCGTTGGAGCGGCTTGCTCCCGCACATCAGCGCCGACGGCGTCACCGGAGCCGACGCGGTGCGCGCCCGCACCGAAGTCATGAACGCCTACCGGCACTTCCCCATCCTGGACCCGTTGCTCCCCATCGGGCTGCTGCCATCCGACTGGCCCCGGTCACGGGCGCGGGAAGTCTGCGTCGCGGTGTACGACGGGCTGCTCCAGCCCGCCCAGGACCATGTCCGCGCCGTGGTGACCCGATTCGCGGAGGGACCGCACCTCGACATCAAGGCCCATACGATCGCCGGCATGAGTGCGGGTATCGGCCACGGCTGACGGCGGACCGTCGCCAGCGTGACCGGGCGGTGTGCGGAGACGCACCCGCGCCACCCGCGCCTCGATCTGTCGAATGCGCGTCGAAGACAACAGAGTTGGGCGCCAATGATTGACAGACCAGCGCCCGATCGGGACTCTGACTGTTGCAACCTGATGTGGGAACGCTCCCAGAGGCGCAGCACAGGACCAGTGGAAGGAGAGGCACTCTCTGCCACGCTTCCGCGGAGGTCGGCAGGTGTTCACCGGCTCGCCCTGTCTCTGCCCGCAAGGCAACGCCACATCGATCACCACCACGGTCGCTGTCATGGGCAGGACCGGAACATCCTCCACCGGCGCGATACGCCCACCTGACCACTCCCACGGCTACGACCCCCACCAGCTCGGTCAGTACGACCGCCCCGGCATCGCCGATGCCTCCTCCCGGCACCTGACCGAGCAGCGTTGCGAACCCCCCACACCAGGAGTCTTCATGACCATGCAACGGCGTAGTTTCCTGACCCTGAGCGCGGCCGGAGCCGCGGGCGTGGGCTTGTCCCTGCTCGGCACGGGACGAGCGGGTGCCACCGCACGGGCGGGAGCTCCGACCCAGCGGTTCGCGGTCGGCGTGCGCCCGTATGCCTGGAGCCGCGGCAGCCGCCGGTGGACCACCTACGTCTACTACCCCGCCACCGGCGCCCCCGGTGGCGCCCCGGTCACCAACGCGCCCGTCGCCCAAGGCGTCTTCCCGGTCTGCGAGTTCATGCACGGCTTCAGCAGCAGCCCACAGAATTCTCTGGCGATCATCCGCCCCCTGGCGGAGGCCGGCTTCATCGTCCCCGCCCCCCACTTCGCCAACCTGAGCGGGCAGGACGTCTACAACGGCAACCAGTCCAAGGACGTCTCCGAGGTCATCACACGGACCCTCGCCCTCAACACCGCCGGGGACCCGCTGGCCGGCCACATCAACACAGCGGTCGGAGTCGGCGTCTCCGGCCACTCGATGGGCGGCATGACCACCCACGGCCTACTCACGGCCTGGCCGGACGCGCGGATCACCGCCGCGATCCCCATGTCGTGTGTGGACATGGGCAACCCGAGCCCGTCGGTCCGCGCCAAGGTGCTGTTCACGCACGGCGACCGGGACGGAACGTGCCCGATCTCCTCCGCCCGTCAGGCGTACCGGGAACTGCCCGCCGCCAAGGCGTTCCTCACTTTCCGCGGCGCAGGCCACAGCAACTACTTCGGCGACTCCCGCACCGTCAACACCTTCGTGGACTGGATGCGGTGGAGTCTGTACGGCGACACCGCGGCCCGCGGCCGCCTTCGCAACGACGCCACCTCCAGCACCACCACCTGGGAATCCGCCCTGAGCTGAGGAGCAGCTACGTGCGGCTCCGGACGCGCGCAGTGGCCGTGACCGCGGCGCACCCGGGCCTGGCCGTCCAGGATGCGTGACCGTCCACGGACGCGCACCAGTCGGGGCAGCCCGGCCCTCGTCACAGCACGAGCGCTTCGCTGCTCCGACCACTTTCCGGGACTCCTGCGAGTCAGCCGCAGCGCCCACTGGCTGTGTACGTTCGCAGGCCCGCGCCCCAGAAATGACACCCCCGAACAGCCGGGCGGCTCCGGCCGCTCGCGCTCGGGCAGAAAGGTCCACTTGAGGGTTCAACACCCTCAAGACCGCAAGGGAGGAAAGCCCATGGCTTCACTAGCAGGGAAGATCAGAGTCATTCTCCTTGCCGTCCTGTTGGCGGTTGCCGCATCTGTGTACGGCACGGCGCATCAGGCGTCGGCCGATACCGTGGCACAGTCGAGCGCTTCACAGATCGTTGCCGACATGGGCGCGGGATGGAATCTGGGGAACCAACTCGAAGCCACCACCAACGGATATCCCAGCGAAACGGCATGGGGCCAGCCGGCCGTGACGCAGGCCCTCATCGACAAGGTGCGGGCGGCAGGGTTCAAGACGATCCGGATCCCTGTCTCCTACCTGGGATACATAGGACCCGGCCCGAACTACACGATCAACGCCTCCTGGCTGAACAGAATCCAGGAAGTCGTCAACTACGCCTACAACAGGGGCCTGCATGTGCTGATCAACATGCACGGTGACGGCTACAAGAACGTGAGCGGCTCCTGGCTGATCTGCGATTCGTCCTCCCAAACGACGATCAAGGCCAAGTACGAGAAAGCCTGGCAGCAGATCGCGAACAGGTTCAAGAACTACGACCAGCGCCTGATCATGGAGTCCATGAACGAGGAGTTCGACGGGCAGTACGGCCGTCCGACCCAACCGTGCTACTCCAACATCAACAGCTACAACCAGATCTTCGTGGACACCGTACGGAAAACGGGCGGAAACAACAGTTCAAGGTGGCTGCTCGTGGCCGGCTGGAACACGAACATCGACTACACTGCGGGGAATTACGGCTTCCAGCTTCCGTCCGACCAGTATCGCTCCCCCTCCATTCCCGCCAGTGAGCGGCGGATCATGATCTCCGTTCATCACTACAGTCCGTGGGACTTCGCCGGAGAGGAAAGCGGCACCATAACGCAGTGGGGACGAGCAGCGACCAATCCGTCGAGGAAGTCGACCTGGGGACAGGAGGACTATCTGGACGCCCAGCTCAAGACGATGCACGACGTGTTCGTCACGAAGGGATATCCGGTGGTGGTGGGCGAGTACGGTGCCATCGACAAGTCATCGTTCGATTCATCGAACAACAGGTATCGCGCGGACTTCGCCCGGGCCGTCGCGGCCACTGCCAAGAAGTACGGGGCCGCAAGCGTCTACTGGGACAACGGTGCGACCGGACGGTACGGGTTCGGGCTGTTCGACCGGCGCTCCCTCACGGTGACCCAGCAGGGCATCATCAACGGCATCATGAGCGGCGCCGGTGTCCCTGTGACCGGCCAGGGCCCTTCCGCCTGACGCACAGCAGGAGCGCAGACTCGGCAACGGGTACAGAACTCGGTGGGCGCGCAGTTCGGCCGGGGGGAGCTTGCCGCACGGTGTCGATCTCGTCCAACTGCGCGCCGCCTGCCGCGTGGCGGCGGTCGGTCCTGGTGCAGGAGAAGCGATGCATGGGGGCCGGCCTCATTTCCCGCGGACGGTCTGCTCGACCGCGCGCACGAGGCCTCGTCGACGCCGCCGACGCCGGACATGATTCCGGTGCTCGGGTACCCGGCCCGGTTTCACTCGTTCAACGAACGTCGCTTCCCTGATGTTTGAAACCGCTCAAGCATCAGGGAAGTCGGCCATCCAGCTCAGAGGCGGTTCGGGAGGGCGACCGTGGGGCGTGGCGGAGTGCCCATGTTGCTGCCGATGAAGAAGCTGGGGTGCGGGGGCTGGTTGTAGGCGGTGTTCTGCCAGGCCAGGGCCGTGCGGTACTGGGTGTCGTGGAGGAGGGTCGTGATCCGCGTACTGGTCTGGTACGGCGTGGCGTAGATCCGTAGGGCCGTGTTGTTGGACGTCGGCCAGATGACCTCCTCGCGCCAGTCGCCGAGGATGTCGCCGGACAAGGACGGCGTCGACTTGGTGCCGTTGTTGGAGTGGACCCCGGAGCCGGTGAGCAGGCGGGTGTCGCCGGAGGTGCCGTACTTGTCGATGTGGGTGCCGTCGAGGAGTTCGCGCGTGGTGTCGCCGTCCCACCACGCCAGGAAGTTGCTGGACCCGGGCTTACGGCTGGCGACCACCGCGCCCTTGGGGTTGCGGACGCCACTCACGAGCGACGACCACGACTCGGCGCCCGCGCTGCCGGACCAGATGTCACCGGACACACCCCGGCCGTTGTCACCGGCGGCCGGAGTGGACCAGAGGATCTGGCCGGTCCTCGCGTCCGCCATCCAGGAGGACGGCTTGGAGCTGTCCTCGTCGACCTTGAACTCCTCCAGACCCGGCCGGGACGGGTCGAGGTCGCCCACGTGCATGGCGTCCCCGTGGCCGTTCCGCGTCGTCCACAGGCCGTTGCCGTTGTCGTCGACGGCCATCGCGCCGTAGACGACCTCGTCCTTGCCGTCTCCGTCCACGTCCGCGACCGACAGTTGGTGGTTGCCCTGGCCGGCGTAGCCGCTGTTGGCGTTGGAGTCGAAGGTCCACCGGCGGGTGAACTGTCCGTTCCGCCAGTCCCAGGCCGCGATCACCGCGCGGGTGTAGTAGCCACGAGCCATGATCACCGAGGGTCGGGAACCGTCCAGATAGGCCGTGCCCGCCAGGAACCGGTCCACTCGGTTGCCGTAGGAGTCCCCCCAGGACGACACCGTGCCTCGGGCTGGGACGTAGTCGACGGACTGCATCGCCTTGCCCGTCTGCCCGTTGAACATCGTCAGGTACTCGGGGCCGGACAGCACGTAACCCGAGGAATTGCGGTGATCGGACGAGGAACTGCCTATGACCGCGCCGGTTCCGTCCTTCGTGCCGTCGGCGGTCTTCATGGCGACCTCGGCCTTGCCGTCGCCGTCGTAGTCGTACACCTGGAACTGGGTGTAGTGCGCGCCGGAGCGGATGTTGCGGCCCATGTCGATACGCCACAGCCGGGTGCCGTCGAGCTTGATGCCGTCGACGATCGTGTTGCCGGTGTAGCCGGACTGGGAGTTGTCCTTGGCGTTCGTCGGCTGCCACTTCAGCACGAGGTCCATGGCGCCGTCGCCGTCGAGGTCGCCGACGGAGGCGTCGTTGGCCTCGTAGGCGTACGGCGAGTTGCCCGGGGAGGTGCCGCCGGGCGGCGGGGAGATCGGCACGTCCTTGTACCCGGTGCGGAACTGAAGCGCGTGTTCGGACGGCGCCTGCTCGATGCCGTTCACCACCGCGCGCACCGTGTAGTCGGCTGAGTCCGGGGCGCCGGCGTCCAAGTAGTTCGTCGAGGTGGTCAGGGGCGAGGAGTTGAGTCTCGTGCCGCCACGGTAGACGTTGAAGGCCACGTCGTTCGGGTCAGTGGCCAGCCACCGCCACGAGACCAGGTTCCCGCTGCCGGTGTGGACGCTGGTCAGGCCCCGGTCGAGGCGTTCCACCTGCCGCGCGGTCGCGGCGTGCGCGGTCTGCGGCAGACCGGTGAGTGTGGAGAGGGCCAGGGCGGTGGCGGCCGTCAATCCGCCGAACACCCGCTTGCTCGACCGGCGTTGGATTCGCCATGGGGGCGATGCGGTGTGCGGATGACGGTACGGGTCGGTCACGATGACCTCCGATGTGGGGGGTGATGTGAAGATCGCGGCGACGGCGATCTGACCACAATGTGGGAACGCTCCCATTCGCTGCGAGGGTAGGAACTCACCGATAGCCCGTCAAGCATCCTGTTGGCCTTTTCTGTTCGAGCATGTTCGAGTGCGAGCCGACGAGATGTCCCGTGTGCAGCCTCGTCTCCGTCGCCGCATTCCACACAAAGGGCACTTGAACTGGGCTGACTCCCGCCGTTTCAGACAACTCACGGCCAAGGCGCGGCGAGCATCCGCCCCACAGGATCGCACTGCTTCTTCCATGGATCGGGGAACAATGGTTGACAGCTTGGTGCCCGATCGAGAAGCTGCGTGATGCACCTCCGGTTCGTTGTGATGCGATTGCGCACTTACGTCGCAACACCTCTGTGATCGCTCACAGTTCCGACCTGAAGGAGCGGCCTTGGCGTGCCAAGACCGCACTCTTCGACCCGTGCCACTCGCAAGCACTCCTGCCTTAGTTGTCGCCACACCGAGGGAGGCAGCATCGGCTGGATCGCACGCGGCTGCACCAACTCCTTGAACTGAGCGTCAGTTGCCCCCACATGACCCGCCCCTCGTTCCTGGACGTTTCTCTCACTGACCCGCTCTCCGCCGACCGCGACGCCTCACCCCACGGCCGACGGAACGAAAGGACCGACCATGTCCCCGCAACCCCCCACACCAGTTGCCGGGCGTATCAGCCGGCGAACCCTGCTCAAGGCCACCACCGCCACCGCCGGGGCGATCGCCACGGCAGCCGCGTTCGCCGAACTCGAGACGCCTGCCGCAGCCGCCGCGGGTTTCGTCAAGGGCGTCGACATCAGCTGGGCACCGCAGATGGAGGCGCGCGGCTACTCCTGGAAGAACGCGAGCGGGCAGACCCAGGACCTGCTGACGATCCTCAAGGGGTACGGCATCACCGCCGTACGCCTGCGCACGTTCGTCAACCCGTCCAGCAGCGCGACCGACGGGCACTGCAGCATCAACGAGGTCGCCGCCTTCGCCAAGCGGGTCAAGGCCGCCGGGATGTCGATCATGCTCGACTACATGTTCGGCGACACCTGGAACTCCGTCGGCGTGCAGAACCCGCCCGCCGCCTGGCGGAACATGAGCTACAGCCAGGTGCGCTCCGCGATGAGTACGTACGTGAAGCAGACGATGACGGTCATGAAGAGCAACGACGTGCTGCCCACCTGGGTCCAGATCGGCAACGAGATCAACAGCGGGATCTGCCGCCCCGTCGGCAGCGTCTCCAACGGCGCGCAGATGACCGGACTGCTCAACGCCGCCTACGACCAGGTCAAGGCGGTGTCGCCGGCCTCGACGGTGTGCATCCACCTGGCCCAGCCGCAGAAGTACGACGTGATGACGACGTTCTTCAGCCGCTTCGCGGCGAGCGGCGGCAAGTGGGACATGTCGGTGTTCTCCTCCTACGGCAGTGCCGACCTCGTCCCCGGCATCGTGGCGAACATGAAGAAGATCTCCGCCGCCTACGGCAAGCCGTTCCTGCAGAGCGAGTTCGGTGGCCGGGTGGACCGCGCCTCCTCCACCCAGGCCTCGCTGGTCGCCTACATCAAGGCGCTCAAGGCCAACGGCGGGCAGGGGATCTTCTACTGGGAGCCGGAGTGCATGTCGCCGTTCACCGGCTACAACATGGGCGCCTGGGACTCCTCCACCAAGCGGCCCACCACCATCATGAACGGCTTCACCCAGGCCTGAGCGACGGGCCATGGACCGCAACCCGGGCAACTCTCCGGTCAAGGATGGGGATTGGTGATTGTAATGGGCATGACGTCGCGTCTCGAAGGGCATGGAGTCAGGCTGGGAGTGGTGGGTCTGCTGACCCTTGCGACGCTGGTCGGCACCGGCACGGCACATGCCGATGCCGCCACCCGGGCGCTGCCTGCCGGCTGTTCAGGCACCTCGCCGATCAAGTGTCACTACGCGGTCTCACCCGGCAACTACGACGTGACAGTCTCCATCGGTGGTGCCACCGGCGCCGAGACCGACATGTGGGTGGAGGCCCGGCGCCTGATACTTCCGGCGACCACGACGGCGGCCGGTGCCGCCGCCACGTACTCCTTCACGGTCAACGTGCGACAGCCGGAAGGACAGCCGACCGGCCAGGGAGGCACCGGAAACCCCGGTCTGGACATCCGGTTCGCCGGGACCAACCCGCAGGTGTCGGCCGTCTCCGTGAAACCGGCGCCCCAGCCGCTGGTCGCCTACCTGGCCGGTGACTCGACCGTATGCGACCAGCCCGTGGCCCCGTACACGGGTTGGGGCCAGATGATCACGCCGGCGGTGGGTCCCGGAGCGTCCGTCGCCAACTACGCCGACTCGGGGGAGAGTTCCGGCAGCTTCCTGAGGAACTCGGCGCTCTTCCCGGCGCTGCTGCCGAAGGTCAAGGCAAACGACGCGGTCTTCATCCAGTTCGGCCACAACGACAAGCAGACCAGCGCGTCGGCCTTCCGGAGCAACCTCACCTCCATGATCACGCAGGTCCGTGCGAAGGGCGGCGTCCCCGTTCTGATGACCCCGCCGGTCCGCCGGCAGTTCAACGGCAGCCGTCTCACGCCCACAGCACTGCACGTCAACGGCCTCGGAGTGAACCTGCCCGCCGAGATGCGCTCGGTCGGCACGGCGCAGAACGTGCCGGTGATCGACCTGACCACCAAGAGCAAGACGCTGGTCGAGTCCCTCGGCCCGTCCGCCTCCGCACAGCTCTTCCTGCGCTCATCCGTCGACGGTGTCACGGACAACACCCACTTCTCGCAGTACGGCGCGAGCCAGATGAGCGGACTGGTGCTCCAGAGCATCCGCGAGCAGCACCTGCCCCTGGCCGCGTACCTGCGCTGACCGACGCGCGGCGGCGCCCGTCCCAAGGAGGGACCCGTTGAGGAACTTACGGATTCTCATCACGACCGCGCTCGTGATCGCCTTGTCGAGCCTCGGTGTCAGCGCCGCATCCGCGGCGGACCGCGTCGCCACGGACTGCACCAGTGCCTCCGGCACCCAGACCTCGGCCACACGGGCGGTCGCCGCGCCGGTCACCGTGTGGCTGGCCGGCGACTCCACCATGGCCAACCCGAGCTCCGGCCGTTGTCCGGTCGGCTGGGGCAGCCAGTTCGACGCCCTGTTCAACAGCGACGTGACCGTCAAGAACCAGGCCGTGGGAGGCCGCAGCATCCAGACCTGGCTGTATGAGGGGAACGTGAGCAGCACCAAGGGCTCGGACGGTGAGTGCCGCCTCACGTCCAACACGTACTCGTCCCGCTGGCAGGCGATGCTGAACTCGACCACCGAAATGAAGGCCGGTGACTACCTGTTCATCCAGTTCGGCATCAACGACTCCTCCTCGACCTGCCCCCGGCACGTCGGCCCGGCCCGGTACCAACAGCTGATGACCATGATGGCGCAGGCCGCCCTGGCCCGGGGCGCACACCCGGTACTGCTCACCCCGGTCGCCGCCATCACCTGCTCCGGCGGCACAGCGACCAAGAACCGCGGCTTCGTGGGCGAGACCTTCGCCGCCGGCACCGCCACCAGGGCGCCCGTCATCGACCTGCAGACGCTCAGTGTCTCGCTCTACAACAGCCTGCGCTTCTGCCCGAACAACGGCGACTACGGAGGCAGCGGTCCCCTGGGCACCTTCTTCTGCAACGACCACACCCACTTCGACACCTACGGCGCCCAGCGGATCGCAGGGCTCGTCGCTGGTGACGTGCGCCGCCAGAACCTCCCGCTCGCCGCATATCTCACGTAGCACGCGGCGTTGGGCGCGAACCGGGGACGCAGTCGTCCCTACGTGACGGTGGCGTGTGGACGTGGCTCGGCTCCGACCGGGCCGCGGCGTGCGACGTGTTCCCTGCCTCCTCGCAATCCTTCATGAGGCCGGAGATGCGTGAGTCCCGGCCCTTCTACGGCGGGACAGCGCACCATCGAGGTGTTCGGACCGGCGGCGCGGCAGGCCAGGACCGTTCACCAGAGCCCGTACGACCGGGTGATGGACCCCGCGTCGCCGCCGAGCTCGCCGACGTGGAGTCCGGCAAGAACGTCGACACGGCATGGAGGGACGCCCAGAACGCCATCGAGCGTGAACTCACCCGCAAGGGGCGATCTGAATGGGCCTCGCCGATGCGCCATGCGGGAAGACCGTCGAGCGGCGCGGGAGGGCCGCCAAGCCACCACCGGACGGGTCCACGCCACTGCCCGCCGGCGCCGCTACTGGCGGATGTACACGGCGGTCTCCCCCTTCTAAAAGCAGCTTTCGCACCTGCGCTGAGTTCTTCAGGCAGGCACGAGCCCTACTGCCGCACGGGAAATCACCTGACTGGGGAGATGACGCTGTGAGAACCGCGAAGTTCGGCACCCCTGCCCTCCTGCTCTCGGTGGTCGCGGCGAGTTCCGTCGCCATGACCCCCGGTTCGGCGTCCGCGAGCGCCGCGGCGGCCGGAAACACCTACTACGTCGCCCCGAGCGGGAACGACAGCGCGGCAGGTACGCAGGCCGCTCCGTGGGCATCGATCGCCCGTGCACAGGCCGTCGCCAAGGCGGGCGACACGGTCTACTTCCGGGGCGGCACCTACGCCTACACCCGCGCGAACAGCGCGTGTTCGAGCCAGACCGCCAAGGTCGACGCGATCACCCTCAACAAGAGCGGCAGCTCCGGCAGCCCGATCCGGTACTGGGCCCAGCCGGGCGAGAAACCGGTTTTCGACTTCTCTCGGATGACAGACGACTGCCGCATCAAGGGCTTTGACGTCACCGGCAGCTGGATCCACCTCAAAGGACTGGAAGTCAAAGGCGTTCCCCAGAACAACAACCGCAACGCCGAGTCCTGGGGGATCTGGGTTTCCGGCAGCAACGACGTCTTCGAGCAGATCAACACCCACCACCACATGGGTACCGGCCTGTTCATCAGCGGTGGGGGCGGCAACCTCGTCCTCAACTCGGACGCGCATGACAACTACGACCCGCGCAGCAACGACGGGCCCGGCGAGAACGCCGACGGGTTCGGTTCGCACTACACGCCGGCCGGCCGCCCCGCGAACGTGTTCCGGAGTTGCCGATCGTGGTGGAACGCCGATGACGGGTTCGACCTCATCTCCACCTACTCGCCAGTGATCATCGAGAACTCGTGGGCCTGGCGCAACGGGTACGTGCCGGGGACGACGACGCCCTCGGGCAACGGAGCCGGCTTCAAGTCCGGCGGCTACGGGGGCGACTACGAGGCCAACGCGCCGAAGCACACCGTCCGCTCCTCGGTGGCGTTCCTCAACAAGGCGGCCGGCTTCTACGCCAACCACCACCCGGTGGCCAACGACTTCTTCAACAACACCGGCTACGGAAACCACCCCAACTTCAACATGCTGGGAATCGACTCGCGCGGCGCCGCCGTCGGCCGGGGCACCCTGCGCAACAACATCGCCTACACCGGAACGGCGACGTCGAACATGAGCGGCACGAACGCCGCGTACAACTCCTGGAACCTCGGCGTCCCCCTGTCGGACTCCCAGTTCCGCAGTGTGTCGATGTCCGGCTGGGACGCGCCCCGCCAGCCGGACGGGAACCTGCCCGTGCTGCCCCACCTCCGTCTCGCGGCGAACAGTGCCCTGATCGACAAGGGCGTCGACGTGGGACTGCCCTTCAGCGGAAGTGCGCCGGATCTCGGCGCCTTTGAGAATGACGGAAGGTGACCTCTTGAGGCAAAGACCGCGTGTCGTCTCCAAGTACTGGAAGTCAGCCGCCAACTGGAAGTTGGCCGCCGCCACCGTGTTGTCCGTGGCGTTGGCGGCGCCGCTCTCGGCGAGCACCGCCGCGGCGGAGACACCTGCAACGCAGACACAGGCAACGAAGCTCCAAGACCAGAGGGCCGCCGCTGGACCGGTGGTGGATCGCGGCCTCGAATACCTGCTGTCCGACTACCAGACGCGCACTCCGACCAAGTACACGGCTGACTCCTGGAAGCCCTTCGCCAAGGCGTTGACCGCCGCGGCCGAGGTCGCCGGCGACACGTCGGCCACCACATCGGACGTAGCCGACGCGAAGACAGCCCTGATGAGCGCCGCCGCCGATCTGAAGGCCGCCGACGAGGGCACGTTCCAGACCATCACGAACAACACCTTCTGGAACGACACCAGCGGCAACCCCATCTACTCGCAGGGCGGCGGGGTCTTCAAGTTCGGTGACACCTACTACTGGTACGGCGTGCACTACAGCGGCGCCGAGCTCTACCGGGCCAATCCGACGAAGAAGTACGACGGCAACGTCAGCTTCGTCTCGGTCCCCGTGTACTCCTCCAAGGACCTGGTGAACTGGAAGTTCGAGAACAACGTCGCGACGCGCTCGACCAAGATCAACAACGGGGCCACCCTCGGTCAGGCAGGGTGGGTCGGGCGGCTCGGGGTCTCGTACAACGAGAACACCGGCAAGTACGTGCTCGCCACCCAGGCCTACGTCGGAGGCGGGCACGGTGTCCTGCTGCTGCAGGGTGACTCACCCACCGACACCTTCGACTACGGCTACTTCCAGACCCAGATCACCAACTCGCCGACGACCGGCACCGGGGACCAGACCGTCTTCACCGACGAGGACGGCAAGGACTACCTGATCTTCTCCAACCGCGAAGGACGGTCGCGCGGCTTCGTGGCCAAGTTCCGGGAGTCCGACTCGCTGCGGATCGAGCCAGCCGTGCAGATCCGCAGCGGCGCCGGTCGCGAGGGCAACGCGATGTTCAAGCTCGACGGCAGGTACTACCACGCGGCGTCGGACCTGCACGGCTGGAACACCTCTGTCAACTACGTCAATGAGTCGACCAGCAGCAATGTCCAGGGCTCCTACAGCAGCGAGTACGTCCTTGCCGGCACCGAGATGGACTACAGCCACGTGACCCAGACCGGGTTCTTCGTGACGGTCAAGGGCACCAAGCAGAACACGGTGCTCTACGCCGGCGACCGCTGGGCCGACTTCGCCTGGAACGGCATCGGGTACAACCAGTGGGTGCCGATCACCAAGACCGGCGCACGGCCGCAGTTCCACTCGGTGAGCCAGTGGCAGTTCAACGCCACGACCGGGGAGTGGCGCGTCGGGCCGGCGAACAACTACATCCTCAACCCCGACATCCAGGCCGACCGCGTCATCGTCTCCGGCGTACGGGGATGGCGGAACCTCGGCGGTTCGGTGACCAACGTCAACGGTGGTGTGAACGGGTCTCGCTTCGCCCTCCAGGTGAGCAACAGCGGCGGCGTCGAGCAGCGGGTCGAGTCGGTGCCCGCAGGCACCTACACCCTGTCCCTGCACGCTCGGGGCAGCGCCGGACAGGTCGTGATCACCGGCGCCAACGGCAGCCAACGCACCCTCGGCATCCCGTCGTCGAGCGGCTGGGCCAAGCGCGAGCTCACCGGCATCGAGCTGCCCGGCGGGGCCGCCACCGTCACCGTGCGGGCGTCGGGTTCGGGCGGCGTCACCGTCGACCAGCTCTCACTCGTCAAGACCTCTGCCGGCACACCAGCGCCTCCGGGGCGTTACGAGGCGGAGTCCGCTCCGGCGCAGTGCCGGGGCACGATCGACTCGAATCAAGCCGGCTATTCCGGCAGCGGGTTCTGCAACGGCGACCCCGCTGTGGGGGCCGTCGCGGAGTTCACCGTGAACTCCGAGACCGCCCGTACGGCGACGCTGGGGATCCGGTTCGCCAATGGCGCCACCACCGGTGCGAGGCCCGCGAACCTTGTCGTCAACGGAGCCACGGCAGGGGCGCTCTCGTTCGAGTCCACCGGTGCGTGGACGACGTGGACGACCAAGACCGTGACGGTCCCGCTGAACGCCGGCAGCAACACCATCCGGCTGGATCCGACCACGGCAGCCGGACTGCCCAACGTCGACTACCTCGATGTCGGCTGACTGACATCCCGCGCTCTGCCGGTCTCTGCGACCGGCAGAGCGTAGGGAACAGCCCATGCCGCCCGTACGTGACATCGTCAGGAGAAGGACATGAGCAGAACGCGTCTGCCCCGCGCCATCGCGGTCACGGCGACGTTGGCCACCATGGTGTCCGCGAACCTACTCATGGTGCCCCAGCCGGCCCACGCGACCTTCGGAACCGCGGACATCAAGCCGATCGAGAGCAATATCGCTGCCAAGCCCTGGGCCTCGGCGATGGCCGCCTCCGGCTCGTCCAGCGCCCGTCTGGCCATCGACGGCGACCCGACGACGTCCTGGCAACCCGGTAGTGCCGGCGCCCGGCAGTGGCTCACCGTCGACCTCGGTGGAACCTACGACAACCTTCGCAAGGTCAAGGTGCTCTTCCCGGACCGTGGCGTGGCCCACCGGTACGTCGTCGAGGCTTCATCCGACGGTCGCCGGTGGAAGACCATCGCCGACAGATCCCACCACCGAGCCGTTTCGCGGGGGGAGGTGCACCTGTTCACCCGGCCGGCAACGCGCTTCGTCCGGCTGACCTTCACCGGTGGGCCGGGCCGTGCCCGGGCTGGTGTCAGCGAGCTCCAGGTCTTCAACTACCTCCGCGACGACCTCACCCTCGGCGCCGATCTGTCCTGGATGGACGACGTCCAGGACCAGCAGTACTGGGTCGACCCCCTGGTCGAAGACCGCGGCGCCGGGCCACACCTGCTCGACGTGGCCAAGGACCGTGGCATCGAGTACAGCCGGCTGCGGATATTCAACGAGCCGCGCAGCGAGAGCACCGGCCAACCGACGCCGATACCGCGCCAGGGCCCGGAGCGCTCACTGGTCTCAGCCAAGCGGATCAAGCAGCGGGGCATGGGCCTGGGGATCGACTTCCACTACGCGGACTCGTGGGCAGACCCGAGCAAGCAACCAAAACCACGCGCCTGGGCCGAGTTGGAGTTCGCTGACCTGTCCCATGCCGTGTACGACTTCACCGCCGACTATCTGAAGCGGTTGATCCGGCAGGGCACCACGCCGGAGAAGGTGGCGGTCGGCAACGAGATCATCAATGGCTTCATGTACGGCAGTGAGGCGGCAGACATCGGCACGACGAATCCGCCGTATTTCGTCGACCAGGCCGACATCTACCAGTCCAAGCCCGGCGGGGGCCTGCTGTGGAAGTACTGGCGGTCGACCGACCCGGTGGAGCGGCAGCTCTACGACCAGTCGTGGGACCGGTTCACCACCCTGGCTGCGGCCGGGATCAAGGCCGTCCGCGACGCGTCACCGACGTCCAAGGTCGAGATACACGTGATCGTCGACAAGGACAAGCTCGCCAAAACCATGGAGTTCTGGCACCAGTTCCTCACCCGGGTGAAGGCAAAGGGCCAGAACCCCGATGTGCTGGCCATCTCGTACTACCCGGAATGGCACGGTACGCCCGAGGCGCTGGATCTCAACCTGAACACCATGGCCACCGCCTACCCCGGCTACGAAATCGACATCGCCGAAACCGCCTACCCCGCTTCGGGCGGCGACGGATCGCCGTTGCCCAACTCGCCGTACCCGCGAACCGTTCAGGGGCAGGCGGACGCGATCCGGAGGGTGTTCGAGGCCGCCAACGACGTGGTCGACAACCGAGGTTCAGGGGCACTTGTGTGGGAACCGGCCGGCTACCAGCCGATGTTCCGGGCCGTGCCCGGACTCGCGAACACGTGGGAGCCGCACGCGTCCATCAACGTCTTCAACGCCAGCCGCGCCAAGCACATCCTCCAGGACACCATCTACACCAGCACGATGGTGAACGCCGCCCCAAAGCTGCCCTCCTCCATCCGCATGCTCACCACAGCCAACAACAAGATCACCGCTGTCCCAGTCCGCTGGCAGCCGTTGCCACCTGGCGCGACGGACAGGCCGGGTGAGGTGACAGTCACCGGGACGACCGGCACAGGACCGGTCACGGCGGTCATCGACGTCATGCCCAGCCACGGCGAACACGACGTGACCACCTCATAGCCTGCTTCACCGACGTCGCACCACCGAGACCACGACGGCACCGGCGCGTCATCACCGCTTCACAGCAGTGCTTCGCTCACTCGGTGGCCGACAGCGACAACCGCGGCAGCACCTGGGGGAACCAGGCCGTGTTCGACCGGAACGGCCACACTCACCCCGGCATCCGGTGCACCCGACCAACCGCATGCCGCTCCTGCCGCACCTCGCCGGCGGCAGGAGCACCGAGACCCGCTGTCGCGCCGCGCGACCCGTCGATCTGTCGACCTCTGTCGCCGACGGGACGCGCACGGCAACGGGCCCGGCCGAACGCCGGACCCTCCACCCATCCCCGCACCCAAGGAGTCATCCATGACCATGCGACGACGGACATTCCTCGGCATGAGCGCCGCCGGAGCGACGGGCGTGGGCCTGTCCCTGCTCGGCGCAGGACAGGCACCGGCCACCGCCGGGCCACTGGACACCGCACCGACCACGCCGTTCGCGGTCGGCGTGCGCCGGTACAACTGGACCCGCGGCAGCCGCCCGTGCACCACGTACGTCTACTACCCGGCCACCGGCACGGCCGGCGGCAGTCCGGTGACGGACGCCCCGGTCGCCGCCGGTGTCTTCCCCGTCTACAACTTCACCCACGGCTACGGGAGCAGCCCGCAGAACTCCCTGTTCATCATCCGGGCCCTGGCCTCGGCGGGCTTCATCGTCCCCGCCCCGCACTTCAACCACAACTTCAGCGACGTCAACAACGGCAACACCTCCAAGGACGTCTCGCAGATCATCACCAACACCCTCGCGCTCAACGCGAGCGGACCGCTGGCCGGGCACATCAACACCGGCATCGGCGTCGGCGTCTCGGGCCACTCCCTGGGCGGCATGGCCACACACGGTCTGCTGACCTCCTGGCCCGACAGCCGGATCAAGTCCGCCAACCCCCAGTCCTGCGTGGACATGGGCAACCCGTCCCGTTCGGTCTCGGCCAAGGTCCTGTTCGTCCACGGCGACCGGGACTCGACCACGCAGTACTCCTCGGCCCGGCAGGCATACTCGGAGATCACCTGGCCCAAGGCGTTCCTCACCTTCGTCGGCGGCAGCCACACCAGCTTCTGGAGTGACCAGCGCTTCCCGAGGACCGTCGTCGACTGGGCCCGCTGGACCATGTACGGCGACACCGCCGCACGGGACCGCCTCCCGGCTGACGCGTCCGGGTCGAACACCCGGTGGGAAGCGCAGCTGGGCGACTCCCCCGGCGGCCCGGGCCTCTACACCCTGCTGGCCCAGCACAGCGGCAAGGCCGCCGAGATCAACGGGGCCTCCACCGCCGCCGGCGCACTACTCGTCCAGCGGACCACCACCAGTCGCCCCAACCAGCAATTCGAGTTCGTGGACGCCGGCGACGGCCACGTCCGCGTCAAGGCACTGCACAGTGGCCTGTTCCTCCAACCCACGGGCACCGCGACCGGCGCGGACATCGTCCAGCAGGCCGACACCAGCGCCACCAACCAGCAGTGGCGCGTGGTCGATCACGGTGGTGGCGTGATCAGCCTCGTCAACCGGGAGTCCGGCCTGGCGATGGATGTCTGGGAGTACTCGACCGCCGACGGCGCCCGCATCGCCCAGTACACCTACAGCGGCAACCCCAACCAGCGCTTCACCCGCCGCCGCGTCTGACCGGGACCTGTCGGGGCACCGCTCGGGCAACAGGGTGGGCGGTGTCCCTACATGGCGCCGAAGGTCCTTCGCGACTGACCAAGGGGTGTGCAGCCTTCACGCCCGCCGCCCGAGCGTGCGCAGGGATACGTCCTTGGCCCACTGTCCGCCGCGTTACAGCTGGAAGGCACCTTCGACCCTGCCGGACCCTGGCTGGCCACCACCGACGAGATCGACGACGTCCTCGCGCTCGGCATGTGGCTGGACGTCAACGGTGTCCGCCGTCAGACCGGCAACACCAAAACGATGATCTTCGACCCGTACTTCATCGTGCACTACCTGAGCCAGTTCCTCGTCCTGGAACCCGGCGGCCTGATCAACACGGGCACCCCACCCGGCGTCGGTATGGGCTTGACCCCGTAGGTGTGGCTGCGGCCAGGTGACGTGATGGAACTGGGTATCAAGTATCTCGGCACGCAGCGTCAGCGCGTGCTCGGGCCACAGCGAGCACCCGCCCCATGCGCGCCTTCGTGCTGACTGCCCCTGGGGAGTACGGGGTGCAGCAGGTCCCTGCACCGGTGGCCGCCCCCCGGCGAACCAGTCGTCTCGGCGTGTGCGGCACCGACGTGGAGTTCTTCACCGGCGAGATGGCCTACCTCCACCAAGGGCACTCCGCCTTCCCGATAAGGCTGGGCCACGAGTGGACCGGTCGCGTGGCGGCGGTCGGCGCCGGGGTCGACCCCGCGTGGGTGGGCCGACGGATCATGGGCGACACCATGCTCGGCTGTCGCACCTGCCGCCGCTGCCTACGCGGCCACCAGCACGTGTGCGAGATGCGGCAGGAACTCGGCATACGAGGGGAGCGGGCAGGTGCCCTCGCGGAGCAACTCGCGGTGCCAGCCTCCTCGTTGCTCATATGCCTGACTCCGTCGACGCCGTACTGGGCGCGCTGGTGGCCCGGGCGGTAACGCCATGCGCGCCGTCCGGGCCACCGCCCGGCAACCCGGAGACCGCGCCCTGATCCTGGGCCCGGGAACCATCGGCTGCTGGTCGCGATGTTCCTCCGTGCCGCCGGTACGGAAGTGCATCTGATGGGCCGCACCCAACGCTCGCTCGCCTTCGCCCGCGAGCTGGGCTTCGCACACGTATGGACGGAGGAATCCGTTCCGGACCTGCCGTTCGACGCTGTCGTCGAGGCGTCGAACGCCACCCATCTACCCGACCGGCACTGGACTTGGTCGAGCCGGCCGCGTCGTGTACGTGGGACTGGCCGGGGAACCCAGCAGCATCGACACCCGCACGCTGGCACTCGAGGACGTGACGGCGGTCTGCATCCTGTCGGCCTCCCCCGGCCTCGACGACACCATCCGGGCCTATGCCGGCGGATCGGTCGACCCCAGGCCGCTCGTCGCCGCGACCGCAGGCCTGGAACAGGCCGGTTTCGTGCTCGCCGGTGAACGTCCGGCCGACGCCGGGCCGGGCCCAAGGTCCATGTCGACCCGCGGCTGGGCTGAGGAGGCGAGGACCGGGCCGTCGGGTGCCGGGACACCGTCACCTCACCCAGGGTGACGGCCGCGCCCTCGGCGAGCACCCGCACGTCCCAGCGGTGCAGTTCCAGCTCGTCCCCAGCCGCGTACCGCCCAGAGCCGGCGATGCCCCTCAGTGCTGCGGGCAACCGGACGAGGGCCCGCTCCTGAGGCGACCTGCGTCGACCTGGCGCGTGGTGGCGGCAGGCCACCGGCCGAAGTACGGGTGATCGTACCCGGCGAGGACGGTGGCGCCGTCGGCGGTGACCCCACGGCCCGTCTCGTGGCCGCGGCCGTCCCGTCGCGCCATCTCGTCACGGCGTCGTGCCGGCGCCGTCGCCGAGGACGTCTGCTCGCCGGCCGCGCAGGGAGCTGACCCCAGGATGGCCACACCGATCCGCCTGCTGTGCTCGCGCGGCAATGAGTGTGTTGGCCAGGAGCATGGCGATGGTCATCGGGCCCACGCCGCCGGGGACGGGAGTGACGAAGGCCGCGGTGCCGACGACGGCGTCGGTGTCCACGTCCCCGCACAGACCCGCCGTGGAGCGGTGGATGCCGACGTCGATCACGGTGGCGCCGGGCTTGACAGCGTCGATGCCGATGAGACCCGGGATGCCGGCCGCCACGACCAGGACGTCGGCGCGGCGGCACACGGCGGCCAGGCCGCGGGTGCGTGAGTGGCAGATCGTGACGGTCGCGTTCCTCTCCAACAGCAGCTGGCCCATCGGCTTCCCGACCAAGGTGCTGCGGCCGACGACGACGGCTTCGGCCCCCTCGAGAGGAATCCGGTGGGCGTCGAGCAGGGCCATCACCCCAGAGGGAGTGCAAGGTCGCAGGCCGGGGCTGCCCTGGGCGAGCAATCCGGCGTTCACGGTGGTCAGGCCGTCGACGTCCTTGTGCGCCGGGATGCGCGCGAGCAGGGCGGCGGCGTCCAGGTGGGCCGGTGTCGGCAGCTGCAGGAGGATCCCTGAGACCGCCGGGTCGGCCGCTAGTTCGTCGATGAGCGCGGCAGCGTCATCCTGAGTTGTCTCGGCTGGAAGATGCCGGTGCAGGTCGGTCATGCCGGCCGCGGTGCAGGCGCGGCGCTTGTTCCGGACGTACACCTCGCTCGCCGGGTCGTCGCCTATGAGGACGGTGGCCAGGCCGGGCGCGTTCCCCCCAGCGTCCACGAGTGCGGCGACGCCGGAGGCGACGTCGGAACGGACCTGCCGAGCAACGGTGGTGCCGTCGATGAGCTGCGCGGTCACGAGAATCCCTTGGAAGACGATTCAGAAGACGATGGTGGAGTTGCCGTGGACGGCGAGCCGGTCCTCCAGGTGCGCGCGCACGGCGCGCGAGAGAACAGCGCGCTCGACATCGGCGCCGAGGCGTACGAGGTCGGCAGTGGTGTGCCGGTGGTCGACCCGGACGACGTCCTGGTCGATGATCGGGCCCTCGTCCAGATCGGCGGTGACGTAGTGGGCGGTCGCACCGACCAGCTTCACGCCGCGGTCCTTGGCCTTCTGGTACGGGCCGGCCCCGATGAAGGCGGGCAGGAAGCTGTGGTGGATGTTGATCAGCGGACAGCCGACCGCTTCGAGGAAGGAGGGCGTGATGATCTGCATGTACCGCGCCAGCACGACGAGGTCGACGTTGCCGCGCAGCAGGTCGAGGATGCGGCTCTCCGCCTCGGCGCGGTTGTCCCGGGTGGCGGGGACGTGGATGTAAGGCACCCCGAAGGGCCGGACCTCGTCGGCGAGGTCGGGGTGGTTGGACACGACCATGACCACGTTCATGTCCAGTTGGCCGCGACGGTGACGCCAGAGCAGGTCGAGCACGCAGTGGTCGGTCTTGGACACCATGATGGCCACACGTTTGGGCCGGGCGGCCTCGGTGAGGCGGTGAGTCATGCCCCAGCGCTGAGCGACGCCGGTTTCGAATGCACGGTCCAATCCGTCCCGGGCTGCGGACAGGCCGGGCAGGTGGAACCCGGTGCGCTGGAAAAAGGTGCCGCCGACGGCAGTCGTCGAGAACTGGTCCAGGCTCGTGATGTTCGCACCGGCCTCGGCCAGGAACGTGCTCACTGCCGAGACCACGCCCGGCCGGTCGGGGCACTGGATCAGCAGACGCCCGTGGTCGGCTCGGTCCTCAGGGATCCCGCCCTCACGCGAAGTGCTCCCTTGGGACGTGGTGGGCGCGGACGCGGTTCGTGCGGACGTGGTGGGTGCGGACATGGCGACTCCGGTTTGATGGGCAGGGTGAGTACGCGCCGGCACAGTGCTGGTCGCGGCGTCGGTCATGTCAGGTCCGAGAGAAGACGCCGGCGCCACGCTTCGGTGGGCGCGAGATCGTTGAAGGTGAAGACGTGGAACCCGGCGACGGCGTCGTCGGCCTCCCCGAGATGGGGCGCGAGCCCCGAGAGCAAGGCGTCCGGCCGATAGCCGCCGGGGAGGAAGAAGCGCCGGAGCAGGGTCTGCTGCTTCTTCAGGAACTTCGCCGACTCCCCGAGGCCCAGTCCGCCTGCGACGCGCAACAGCTTCTGCCGGTGGACGGCACCGGGGAGGCCGACGTGGACCGGCAGGTTGACGTCGTAGGCGCGGACCCGGTGGATCCACGCCAGGATGGCTCGGGGATCGAAGACGATCTGCGTCGTGATGTGCGTGGCGAGCGGCGCCTTGTCCGCCAGCGCCTGCATCAGCACCTGCTCCGATACGTCCGGATGGCCCTCGGGATGACCGCCGATCCCGATGTCGGTGAAGCCGTGGTCCAGTTCGTGCACCGCCCGTAGCAGCGCCAGAGCGTCGGCGAACGCCGTCGTCGTGGCGGTACGGTCGCCTCCGACCACGAACACGCCGGTGATACCGGCGTCGCGGCACCTGCCGACGAGACCGGCCAGGTGCTGGTGGTCCCTCACTTGCTGGGCCGACAGGTGCGGTGACACGGCATAACCGTGGCCCGCGAGCGCGACCGCCAGGTCGATGGTCGCGTCCTGTCCCTTGGCCGGTGAGGCGGTCACGGTGAGCGGAACGTCGGTCGGGACGTGGTCGCGGACGGCCTGCTCGGTCTTGGCGAACGGGATGACCTCGTAGCCGAGACCCCTCACGGCCCGGACAAGGTCAGCACGCGCGATCACGTCGTGCTGGGAGTGGAGTCGGTTCACGGTCGGCCTCTCGGATGGGGGGCGAGTGGTCCGGCACATCAGTGCTGAGCCGGCGGCCGGGTCCGTACCGTGGCCCGGATGGTGGTCTGCACGTGGTGGGGTTCGCTGAGCGGCCGGCCGGCTCCGCCGTCGGGCTCGCCCCACAGGACCTCGACGCGGTCGCCGTCGGTCAAGGACTCGTCGAGGATGGCGATGGTCACCACGCGCCCGACGTTGACGGTGTAGCCACCCCAGGTGGACAGGCCCACGAGGCGATCGCCCTGCATCACGCTGTCCAGGTAGATCGTGGCGGGGTTCAGGTTGGGCAGGCTGAGCAGCTTGGGTCGGGGACCGTCTCCGAAGAAGCCGGCCCGGACCACCTCCATGACGTCGTCGGTGTCCCACTCCAGCCAGCGCTTGAGGCGCTTGGGTCCCTGGGCCGCCTGCTCGAGGGCTGTGCGGCCGATGAAGTCGTGGTCGAGCTTGACGATGGAGCCGTAGCCCAGCTCCCAGGGGTAGAAGTAGTAGTCCTGGATGTCGTCCGAGACGTAACTGCCCTCGATGGTGATCATGCCCTCCATCCCGAAACCGGGCAGGTGCTGCCGGTAGGCGGCCGTCTCCGGGGAGCTGTAGACGGCGGACGGGACGGCGGGGATCCACCCGGACTCGACCGTCGAGGACAGGTAGGACACGGCCCCGCCCTGGCGCAGGCCGCTCTGCGCGCCGGCGTACAACAGCGTCTCCAGGACGCGGGGGCCGTGCTCCACCGGGCCGAAGAGCTCCAGGCCGGTGTACTCCTCGCCCGGCACGCCCGCCATCGTGTGGTTCAGGGCGCGAACCGAGGTCCCCGCGATCTCGAAGGAGCCCATGCGGAAGAACGGAATGCGGTCGATCGGGCCGCCGACGGCGCGTTCCAGGATCTCCTGGGTGCGAGGGCCGTTGAGCTGGTATCGGTAGTGCTGTCGGCGGCCCAGCGGGTTGTAGACCGACGCCGGGTCCACGCTGAACTCGACGTCGTAGTCGCCCTGTTGAGCTTGGAACTGCACCCAGTTGGCCGCCTGGGGGACACCGACCAAGCTCAGGTGGTCCTCCTCGAGGCCGAACAGGATGCAGTCGCCGATGTAGCG
Organism: Streptomyces sp. B21-083; assembly: GCF_036898825.1. Taxonomy (GTDB): domain Bacteria; phylum Actinomycetota; class Actinomycetes; order Streptomycetales; family Streptomycetaceae; genus Streptomyces. Next base: position 1,092,590 of record NZ_JARUND010000002.1, read on the forward strand.
GCCGTCCGGCCCGACGGCGACGAACTGCTTGGCGCGGTCGCGGGCGAGGGTCGCCGGGCTGTTGACGCCGGTGTCGCTGATCAAGCGCTTCACGTCGGGCCCAGTGATGTGCACCTCGGTCATGTGGTGGGACTGGTCGAACAGGACGCAAGCGTTCTTCCAGGCCCACTGCTCGTTGTGCCAGCTCGTGTACTCCTGGGCGTAGGTGAACGGGTAGTGCGTGGCGGGATTGGTCCGCAGCATCGCCAGCGGGCCCCCGCTGCGGTCGATGCGCTGCTGCAGGGTCTCGACGTGCGGTTGGTCGGTCACGGGGTGCCTCCTGGGTGGGTGGTGGTCGGCGGGGCGCCGGGGTCGCTGCGACGAGATGCCGGGCAGTGCGTCGCGCTGGAGCGCGCGGAGAGGGCACCGCCCGGGCCTGGCATGCTCGGGGCGACTCCGTTTCACTGGTCACCGGCCCCGGAGGTCCTCGTTCACGCAGCAGTTGCGCTGACGGCCGGGGCCGATGATGGAGCTGTCGGCGACGTCGACGGCAGAGAAGGAGCGGCCGCCATGGTGGGCACCGTTTCCCGGCCGGAGATCCTCGGGGACGAGGTCCTGGAGCCGCACCCGTGAAGGACCATCTCGTCGGCGGCCAGTCCTGCATCACCTCGCCGTTGACCCGTAGGACGATCCGCACGGCGTCGCGGTCGCCCAAGGGCGCCGACACGACGAATGGCCCGAACGGCTCGGCGCAGCATGTAAGGGTTTCAGGCACCGGTCCGTCGCCGAACTGAGCGGCGAGCGACGTGAATGCTGTTTCCGGCGACGAAGCCGAGCGGCAGCTTCATCCCCATCGGCGGCATCGGCGACCTGCTCCGCCCCCCTGGGGAACTGGGCTGGTCCCGTGGCGTCGACCTGCACAGCCGCGACTGCCTCCGCCGCGACGCGCTTCCCACCCAGGCGGCTGACGGCGGTCCGCGCTGGTTCGCCGGGCTGGTCGGGAACACCGAGGAGCCGCATCCCGTGCTCGGCACAGGCGGCCGTCGGGGCGGCCCGGACGGTGTTGACGTCGTAGCTGTCACCCCAAGTCCGGTACAGGATTCCCTCCGCGGGTGGACCGAAGGTTGCCGGGCGGTCCAGGTCCCAGCGGCCGTCCCGGCGGGCCGGCTGCGCGGCCGTTGTGACCCGCTCGCGTCAGCGGCGACCTGCGCGGGAGGCACAGGGATCCCTTCGGATACCACCATCGTCGTCTTCTCCTGGGGCGGGCTGCCGTCCGACTCTCGGCCGGGCGGCAGGAGGTGGGGTGGGGCCGCCGGCGACGCGCCGGGCTTTCGGTGCCTGCTCGTCCCGCCGACGTCGTTGATAGTGACAACAGCCGCACCGATGCGGAATGGTCGAACTGGTATGCCACCAATCCACAGGACGGATGGCGAGCCACCGACGTCCTCCACTGAGCCGCCTACCGGACCCCAGCCAGCGGACCAGCTCCAAGCCTCGGTCCACGTGCGCCGTGAGGCGCCGACCCGCGACGAGTGCGGCGCCGACCCGGTTGCGGCGGCGCTTCGGTGAGGACCTGCTCGCCCGCGTCGACCGCGCCTACGAGCTCACGTCGTTCGCCGCCACTCTGCTGGTCCGGCCGCGCTCGCCGTTCGGATGCGTCGGATACCGGAATTCGCTAGGCGACGCGTTCCGCCGCACGCCCCAGCGCATCACGGAACCATCGGTGGCCGGGATCGTCGCTCATGGTCGGGTGCCATCGCAGCGACAGGTTGAGAGGCCCGATGTCCACCGGGCTCGGCACGATCCGCACGGGCGCCACGGGTGCCAGGCGTCGCGCGAGTCTCTCCTGAAGGAAGGCGACGCGGTTGCTGCCGGCGAGCAGGAACGGGACCGAGAGGAAGCTGTCGGTCACCACCTCCACGTGCGGCTCAATGCCGTTCGACCGCAGGTGGCGCAGCGCCGGGAAGCTGGCCGGGTCGGAGTGGGTGAACTGGCTCACCCACGGCAGGAGGGCGAGTTCGGCCAGGGTCGGCTCGCTGCTGATCACGGTGTTGCTGTCGGCCACGACGCACACCCAGCGGTCGCGCAGCAGGAGCCGGCCGGGATAGCCCTGCACCAGCTCGTGCGGCAGGACCACCCCGTCGGTGTGCCGGATCAGGGCGTCGGCGTCGAGGTGGGAGCTGGTGGTGAGGGGGCGAAGGTCGAGTCCGGCGCCGGGGGCCTCCTCGGCCAGAATCCGGTTGAGTTCCTCGAACAGGATGGCGACGGTGTAGTCGGAGAGCGCGAGGGAGAACTGCCGGTTGGTCGTCGCGGGGTCGAAGTCGTCGCCGAACACGCGCTCCAGCGCTTCGGTGGCCGACTCGATCCGTGACAGCAGGCTGGCGGCCAGCGGCGTGAGCTCGTAGTCCCGGCCCACCCGGATCAGCAGCTGGTCGCCGAACCGGCGACGAAGGCGGGCCAGCACCGCGCTGGTGGCGGGCTGGCTCAGGCCGAGGGACTCGCCGGCCCGGGTGACGTTGCGCTCGACCAGCAGGGCACGCAGCACGGGCAGGGTCGCCACGTCCTGGTTGCGCAGTATCCGGCCTGACGGCTCTGGGGTGCGTCCACCCGCCGTCGGGCTTGGAGTCGAGTCGTACGTCACCGCGGTGTCCTCCCCCGGCTTCTGTTTCAGGCGCCGTTCGGCGAGCCCACCAGCACAGCAGTGCGGCTCCGAGGCCTTCGCCGAACGACCCGCACCGGCCGGTTGATGCTGAGCATCCGCTCCGTCGATGGGTCACATACAAGGCTGAGCATATCCCAGGCCTCGTGGCCCGGTTCACAATCAGATCATCCTCCGGCCGGCCCGTCCTCCGGGCTCCTTGTCGTCCGCCGGAACGGTCGGACAGACCAATGGCGAAAGGTGATCCATGACTTTCCGCCGTCCAGGTGTCGTGCGTCCCGCACGACCCAGCGTCACCGAAACGGAAACGTGACCCATGACTGAGACCACCCCTGTCACGCGCGCTCCGGAACACCCGGTCGACCCGGCGACCGGACTGCGCGCGGGAACCTTCGCGCTCGGTACCTTCGCCGGCGAGACGCGTGCCTTCCCGGCCCTCGTGACCGCCGACGGCATGGTCACCGACCTGTCCGACCGGTTCCACGACCTGCACGAGGTCTTCGCCGACTGGACGACGAACCTCCAGTTCCTCGAAGAGGTGTCGACCGACTCCTCCCGACCGACGCGGCCGTTGGCGGAGCTGCGTGCGCTGCCGCCGCTCAGCCATCCCAATCTCCTGGGCGCCGGCGCCAACTACAAGACGCATTCGGCGCAGATGCTGACGAAGAACGCCTTCAACCAGCACAACCGCCGAGCGGGCGAGACCGACGAGGAGTTCTTCCAGCGCAATCTCGCGTTCATGGAGCGCCGGTCGCGAGAGGGGATTCCCTTCGCCTGGGTCGGGATGCACTCCTCGCTCGTGGGGGCGACCGACGACGTTGTGCTGCCAGCCCTGGGCGACGAGCCCGACTGGGAGCTCGAACTCGGGGTCGTCGTCGGCGGCACCGGTCGGTTCCTCACCCCGGACGAGGCGACAGGGCTGATCGCCGGCTACACGATCGTCAACGACCTAGGCACAGTCGACCAGTTCCGCCGCACCGACATCCCTTGGGGCTTCGACTGGATGGGCAAGCACCAGCCTGCGTTCAAGCCGGCGGGGCCGTTCGTCGTGCCCGCACAGTTCTTCACGCTCGACGACACCATCCGGACCACATTGAAGGTCAACGGCCAGGTCATGCAGGACTGGCCGACCGGCGACATGATCTTCGACCCGGCGCAGTTCGTGGCGTACGCCTCCGAGCACGTCCGGCTGACGCCCGGGGACATCATCTTCATGGGCTCTCCGCCCGGGAACGGCAAGCACCACGGTCGCTTCCTGCACGACGGAGACGTCATCGACAGTGAGATCACCTACCTCGGACGGCAGCGCAACCGCTGCGTCGCCGAGGTCCTGCAGGGCCGCACGCCCCACTTCGGCCGCTTCCCGACCGACTGAGCTCGGTCGGCCAACCTGGTCGGCCCCACCCAAGCGATTTCTGATCCACCGGAGAGCGAGGTGCACCATGTCGTCCACCGCCGAGACACATGTCGAACCGGACTGGTACCCAGAGGAGGACCTAGGGGGCCGTTCCCTCGGTGGTGGGATCCGCTCACCCGAGCGGTACGCCAAGTACAACCGTCTGCGCCGCGAGTGCCCGGTCGCCTTCGGCGACACCTCCGAAACGCACGCGGCCCTGACCCGGTACACGGACGTCAGCGCCGCCGCCCTGGACACAGCACGCTTCCGCAGCGACCCCTCGACCACCCCGTTCATCGGGATGCCGCTCGGCGACCAGATCCCCATCACCTTGAACTCGCCGAGCACGGCCTGTTCCGGCGCATGCTCAACCGCTACTTCAGGCCGGACCGCATGGCCGCGCTCGAGCCGCTCATCCGGCGCTACGCCGTCGAGCACATCGAGACGCTCCTCGCCGCCGGGGAGGCCGACGTGAATCCCACGCTCTGCAGGCATGTCTCGTCCCAGGCCTGGCGGCGCTGCTCAACCTTCCCGAAGAGGCCGCGCGGGAGCTGCTCGACCACTGGCAGATCGTGCTGGACACGGAATACGACGTCGAGAAATTCAACGACGTCATGTTCGGCGTCTCCGCCCAGTACGCCGGTGTCGTCGTCGCGCAGCGACGGGCCGCACCGCTCGATCCCGACAACGACATGATCAGCGGCTCCCCGGCCACCGAGATCAACGGCACCAAACTCACCGACGACCAGGTCATCAAAATCGCCATAGCGATGATCGCCGCCGGGCACTTCACGACTGCGGAGACACTCGGGTCGGCGATCCACCGGGTGGCCACCGTCCCCGGGCTGCAGGAGACGCTACGGTCGCGGCCCGACCTCATACCGACGGCAGTGGAGGAGATGATCAGCCTCGCCCTGCCCCTCCACGAACTCGGCCTGATGGCCGCCCCCGACGTCGAACTGCACGGCCGCACCATCCCGCGGGGCTGCCCCGTTGGGCTCAACATCGCCGCCGCCAACCGCGACCCCGAGGCCTTCGACAACCCCGACGAGTTCGTCCTCGACCGGAGCCAGAACCGCCACCTCGGCTTCGGCCACGGCGTCCACAAGTGCGTCGGTGCCCCGCTGGCCCGCTTGGAGATGAGGGTCGTGTTGGAGGAGATCCTGGCCAGGACGACGTCCACCGAGCTCGCCGGTGAGCCCCAGAACGACGTGGGCCTGCTGGGCGGGGGCTTCGAGAGGGCGCCGGTCCGTCTCCGGAGCGCGGCCGACCACGACAACTGACCCCTCGTCCGACCCGCCTTTCTTGTGCGGCCCGTGGGCGGCCGCGGCTCGCGAGCGACTGCTTGATCCGGTCGCCGATCCACGAGCGCGGCTTTCCCCAACGCTCATCCACTCCGTCACCCCACGGGAAGAGAAACAGACATGGCGATCGTTTCCCTGCCACCTGTCCAGCGCCTCAGACCTCTGGCACCACTCGTCGTACGCGTGGCCGCCGGGGTCATCCTGATCGCGCACGGCTTCCACTACTCTCCCGCAGAGTTCGGCCAACTCGCCCGCCAGGCTTTCGGCTTGCCGTTCCCCGGCCTCATCGGCTGGGCGGCGATCCTGCTGCAAGTGGTCGGAGGCGGCATGTTCGTCCTCGGCCTGCTGTCGCGGATCGTCGCGATCCCGGCGATCGTGCACATGGCGCTCGCCCTCTCGTGGGAGGTGCAGTTCGGGCTCGCGCCGGAGAACACGGCGGAGAGCATCGGCGCGCAGGTTCCATTCCTCATCATGGCGGGCTTCATCCTCGTGCTGCTCGCTGGCCCCGGGCCCGTGTCCCTGGACAGGTTGATCGGCTGGGATCAGCGCTTCCAGTCGGCACGGACGGATGAGGTGGTGGCGCCGTGAGCGTGCCCACCGTCGATGTGCACGCCCATGCGGGCGTACCGGCCGTCGACGCGCTGATCGAGGGGCAGCCGGGCCTGGCACGGCAGCGGGAGATCGACGCGGCCACCCTCGGCCGGGCGTCCCTGGCGGTGAACCTGAAGCAGATCGCCGAGCTCGGGCCGAAGCTGGTCGACCTCGAGCTGCGGCTGGCCGCGATGGACGCCGCGCGTGTGCAGGTGCAGGCGGTCAGCACAGTACCGCTGCCCCATGCGTGGGCCGACCGGGAGCTGGCCACCCGCATCATCGCGGTGGGCAACGAGGGCATCGCCGCGTTGTGCGCGAAGGAACCGACTCGGCTGCTTCCGATCGGAGCCGTAGCGCTGCAGCACCCCGACCTGGCGGTCGGGCAGCTGGTGACAGCGGTCCGCGACCTCGGTATGCGGGGGGTGCAGATCTCGACCTCCGCCGGCCCGGGCCGGGAGCTCGACGACCCGTCGCTGACCGGCTTCTGGGCCGCCGCCGAGGAACTGGGCGCCGCCGTGCTCATCCACCCCTGGGGCTGCACCCTCGGCGAGCGGCTGAATGCCTACTACCTGTTCAACAGCGTGGGTAACCCGACCGAAACCGCTCTCGCGCTGTCCCGGATCGTGTTCTCCGGACTGCTCGAGCGGCACCCCCGGCTGAAGATCTGGTCCGCGCACGGCGGTGGCTACCTGGCCAGTTACATGGTCCGCGCCGACCACGCCTGGGCGGCCCGCTCCGACGCGCACACCACCGTCGAGCCGCCGTCCGCGCTGCTGCGCCGCACCTTCGTCGACTCGCTGGTCTACACCACTGAGCAGCTGCGGCACCTGGTCGGCTCGATGGGCGCGAGTCAGGTGACCCTCGGCAGCGACTACCCCTTCGACATGGGCGTGGTCGACCCGGTCGACCGCCTGGAGGCGGCCGGCTTCGACCAGGCCACGACTGACGCCATCCGCGGTGGCAACGCCGCCCGCCTCCTGGGTCCGATCCCGACGGTGGAACCGCGCACTCATGACGAAGCCCCGATGACCTTGCTGTCGATCCTTGATCGGAACTCCACGGAGGAAGACCTGTGACCACGTTCGACCGCTCCGATCCCGAAGGGGCCATCGCGGCCGCGGCCAAGCGCGTCTCCAACTGGGGCCGCTGGGGCGCCGATGACGTCCTCGGCACGCTGAACTTCCTCGACGAGGCCAAACGGGCACAGGGCGCGCGGCTGGCCCGCCGCGGCGTGAGCTTCTCGCTGGCCCAGCGCTTCGACGCGGAAGGTCCGCAGAAGGGGTGGCGGCGGCGCACCAACCCGGTGCACACCATGCTCTCTTCCGGCCTGGACGCAGAATTCGGCCCGGCGGAGTTCCCGCACGGGCTCGGCGGCGCGGACGACGTGGTGTTCATGCCGCTGCAGGCCTCCACCCAGTGGGACGGCCTCGGCCACATCTTCGACCACGGCACGGCCTACAACGGACGCCGCGCCTCACAGGTGGTGACCAGCGAGGGAGACAGGCTCACCGGCATCGAGACCGTGGCCGACAGGATCGCCGGCCGGGGCGTGCTGCTCGACGTCGGCAGGGCGATCGGTGCCGAGGGCGATCTGCCGGACGGCTTCGCCATCACCGCCGAACACCTCGAGGCGACCATCACCGCGCAAGGTGAGACCGCCCGGGTCGGCCGCGGCGACCTGCTGCTGGTCCGGACCGGCCAGCTCACCCGCGTTCGGCGCGGCATCGCCGCGGGCGACGGCTGGGGCGACTACGCGGGCGGCCCCGCCCCCGGTCTGTCGTTCGCCACGGCCGACTGGCTGCACTCCTCCGAGATCGCCGGGATCGCCACCGACACCTGGGGCTTCGAGGTTCGCCCCAACGAGTTCGATGTCGCCTTCCAACCGCTGCATCAGGTCGCCATCCCGCACATCGGCCTGTTCATCGGAGAGCTGTGGGACCTCGACACCCTGGCGGCCGACTGCGCCGCCGACGGCGTCTACGAGTTCCTTCTCGTGGCAGCCCCCCTACCCGTGACCGGCGCCGTCGGCGCACCGGTCAACCCCCTCGCCGTCAAATGACGGGTAAGGAGCCCACCGTGCCCGTGGTGCACGACGTCATCGTCGACCGACGTCCGTCGAACACGCTCACTCCGCCGCCCCTCCACCTCGCCGGTCCAGGTCGATGAAGTTCGCGACCTGGGAGTCCCAGGGCAGAACGTTTTCGGGTGTCGTCTCCCAGGCAGGGCTGCACGCCCTCCCGGAGGGGACGACAGTGCTCGACCTCGTACGTGCGGGGCTGCCGGCCGCGCTGGAGACGGGCGGCACGGCGCTGGAGACGCGGGCCGTGCCGGCGGACGGCGTCCGGCTGCTGCCGCCGCTCGCCCCGCCCACCATGCGGGACTTCGTGGCCTTCGAGGAGCATGTGGAGGGGGTGGTACGGAGCATGACCGACGGCGGAGTGATGTCGGAGTGGTACGAGGCGCCCACCTTCTACTTCACCAACCCCTACGCGCTCGTCGGTGCCCATGACGACGTCGCCGTCCCGCCCGGCTCACAGCTGCTCGACTTCGAGCTCGAGGTCGCCGCCGTCGTCGGCAGGGGCGGCGCGTCGCTGAGTCCGGAGCAAGCCCGTGATGCCGTCTTCGGCTACACGGTGCTCAACGACTGGTCTGCGCGCGACCTGCAGCGCCGGGAGATGAAGGTCGGCCTGGGCCCGGCCAAGGGCAAGGACTTCGCCGGCACCCTGGGCCCGTGGCTGGTCACCGCCGACGAACTGGAGCCGTACCGGGACGGCGAGGGCTTCCTGTCCCTCGAGATGCGGGTCTCCGTGAACGGCACCGAGATCGGGCATGACCTGCTGTCCAACATGGGCTGGCCGTTCGAGGAACTGGTCTCCTACGCATCCCGCGGCAGCGAGGTCCGCGCCGGGGACGTCCTCGGCTCGGGCACCTGCGGGAACGGCGGTTGCCTGGCGGAGCTGTGGGGCCTCCGTGGCCGCCCGGACCCGCCGCCGCTGCGGCCCGGCGACGTCGTGGAGATGACCGTCGAGGGCATCGGTACCATCCGCAACCGGGTCGTCCCCGGCCTCCTGCTGCCGCCGGTCCGCGCCGCCCGGACACGGCCACGGGCGAGAACGCGGCTGTCGTGAGCGGGCGGTGACGCGAGCGTGGTGCTTCGACGGGGGTCGAAGTCCGGGGAGCGCGAAGGCGCGCGTCGATGATCGCACCGCCGGGCGCCGTCGTCAGGGGCGGCGCCCGGTCCGGTGGTCGTGCGTCGTCATGCTCGCCGGCTCCCGTGGTCGTCGGTCCGCATGTGCCGGGCACGGGGCTTAGTAGGGGCTGGAGAGAGCCTCCATCGCCCGCCCCCGCACCTTGTTCTGGGCGGCGATCGGCTCTCCCCGCTGCTGCATGCGGTCCAGTTCGACGCTGGTCTGCACGACCAGGCGAGCCCGCTCGAAGCGCCGCGTCATGAAGCGCTTGAACACGTCCTCGAGCGGGCCGCCGGCCGCGCATTCCTGACCGAGAACCACGCCGTCCTCGATCGCCATCCCCCCTCCGGCACCGAGGTGGGCGGTGGTGGCGTGCGCGGCGTCGCCGATCAACAGGACCCGGCCCCGGCACCAGGGCTCGGACACGAGCAGCCAGTCGTAGTCGTTGACGATGATCTTCGTGTCGTCCGTGAGCCGCTCCTCCAGCGCGCGCATCAGCGGCGCAGTGAAAGCGCGGAGGTTCTCCCGGACGATCTGGCGGGCCTGTTCCGCATCGATGCGCGGGCGCTCCGGGAACTCGCGGCCGGTTGCGAGGTAGAGGCCGCCGTCCCGCTGCCGCCGGGTCACGCAGAGGTACTCCGACTCGTAGTGCCCGATCGGGCCGACGTCCGGCACCCCGTCGGCGACCCATCGGAACATCGTGAGGCCGGAGTAGGTCGGGGTCACCTGGTCCCCCAGGATGAGCGAACGCGTCTTCGACCGGATGCCGTCCGCGCCGATGACCAGGTCGTACGACCGCTCCGAGCCGTCGGTGAGGGTGGCGGTGACGGAGTCTTCCGTCTGCCGCAGCCCGGCCAGACCCACGCCGTTCCGGACGCTCGCGCCGGCCTGCTCCGCGGCTCGCCGGAGGATGTTCGCCAGGGTCGGCCGGTAGATGAGGATGCCGTGCGGCAGAGCGGACGTCGGCGCGGGAGGCATGGGCGGCGTAGACACCGGTTTCCCCGCCGCATCGAAGTAGGCGAAGATGTCCTGCGGGGACACCGCCAGCCCCTCGTCCAGGCACTGATCCAGGACTCCAATCTCGGCGAGACCGTCGACGGCCCGGTTGAGCAGTGAGATGGCGGCCCCGGCCGGACCGTCTGCCAGGTCGACGACGTCGCAGGAGATTCCGGTACGGGACAGGGCAGTCGCGGTGGTCAGGCCGGCGATGCCCCCGCCGACGATGAGCGCGTTCTGGATGCTGGTCATGGCAGGACTCCCGAGTGCGTCAGGGCAGGTTGAGGAGATCGGTGCAGGGCGATGAGAGACGTCCGGGCCGAATACCAACGAGCGACGGTGAGCACCGGGAGACCCGGCGGCTCCGCTGCGGATACCCTGAACTCCCGTGGTGCAGCACCATCTTGTGGGTGGCCTGGGCCACGTCCAATACGTGCTTTCATATCGCAGCCATGGACCAGATGAATACCCGGCCGCACGCCGTGTCTGCCCTTCGGGGCAGCTCGCGTCACGGGCCGGCATCAAAGGATCTGGTGTCCCCTCCGGTGCTGGTGGCGCTGCTCCGGAAAACGGTGCGTCACACGGGCCGGCGAGGTCGTCGGGCTCATCCAGTCGGCCACCAGCAATGCCCTGGCCGGGCTGCGCCCCGGTTCGGTGACGAGCTGCTGGTGGGCATGCTCCACCGGGCGGCCTCAGCTGCCACGAACTTTCGGCGCACCCTCCCACATGACGAACGTGTCGGACCATACGCTCCGCGGATAGTGCGCATACCGGTTCCGCTATTCCACAAGGACGTCGCACCGCTCACGCTGTTACCACCGAATGTGGAGACCCCCTCTGTACGGCTGGTCTGCCTGGAGGGTTCCATGCTGAAAGGTGAGCGATGGCCAGCGTCGTCCAAGTGCTGTGCACTCCCCATGACCCGCTGCTCCCCGGCGTTGCCGCCGGCGGATCGGCGGCTCCCGAGCCGCTGCGGCGATCAATAGCCCATTTCGCGGAACTGCGGGCACGGCTCGCCGCCGCGCGGCCCGACGTGCTGGTGGTGGTTTCCGGGGACCACTTCAACCAGTGGTTCTACGACAACATGCCGACCTTCCTGATCGGCAAGGCGGTCCGGGCGCGTGGCCCGTTCCCGCACGAGCAGGAGCTGTTCGGCATCGGGTCCTACGACACCGCCCTGGAAGGGGACATCGCGCGGCACCTGCTGCGCGGTGGCTTCGAGCGCGGGATCGACTTCTCCTACAGCGATGACTTCCTGCTCGACCACGGGTTCACCGTCCCGTTGAGCTTCCTCAGGCCCGAGCAGGACCTACCGGTCGTTCCGATCTTCACCAACGTGATGGCTCCGCCGGTGGCCACCGGGCGTCGTTTCTACGACCTCGGCGCCGCCATCGTCGAGATGGTGGAGGCGCACCCCGCCGACCTGCGGGTGGCGATCATCGCCAGCGGGCACCTGTCCAACGCGATCGGCAACCCGGCCATGGCACGGTTCCAGACCGAGCCGGAGACAGAGTGGGACAAACGTGTATGGGGGCAGATCACCGCCGGTGACACCGAGTCGCTGATCAAGGAGACCACCTACGAGTCGCTGGCAGCGATCGGCAGCGGCACCCCTGGATTCCTCGACTTCCTCTTCGCGCTCGGCGCTGTGGGCGGAGTCACCCCGGACTACGCCGAGAAGGTAGCCAGCACCTTCGCCCCACCGACCGGTTTCCTGGCCTGGGGTGACCATGCGTCCGCCCCCGCATCGGAGGTGGTGGCCCCATGAGCCGGTACGCCACCAACCGAGTGCTGTGGGAGGTCGCCGCCGACGGCGACCTGGCGCAGCAGCTGAAGGAAGTCCCGGAGGCCGCCCTCGCCGACCGCGACCTGACCGACCAGGAGCGCGAGGCGTTGGCCAGGACCGACATCCGCGAGTTGTTCCAGCTCGGTGTCCACCCCTTCCTGCTCTACAACTTCGCCCTCCGGCTGAACGGCGGCTTTTCCCTGGAGTGGATGGCGTCCTACCTGGAGCAGCTGAAGGGTCTGGAAGTCGGCGACGTGACGACGTGACCGCGCGACCAGTGCGGTGTATCGACGGCGAGACCCCTCGGCCGCCGAACCCGGCCAAGCAGCCGTCGCCTGCCGACGCAGCGGCACAGGCCGCGCCGTCCAGCTTTCTCGTGAGTATGTCGCTCAGCGAAATGACGGCTTCCCGGCGAAACAACTCCGGGTCAGAAATGCCGTACCACCATCACCGCCGGAGGAATTCCATGGAGCATCTGATCGACCGGCAGCGCGACCGCTACCAGGCTTTGCTGGAACTGGCCGACCGTCCCTTCGATGTGGAGCGGCCGGCGGTGTTCAGCCCGGCGGCCGCCGCCCAGGACGAGGCGAACGTCAAGGGTCTGCTCTTCCGGTGGACGCCCGTTTTCATCCCGTACGAGTACACCAACTGGGGCGAGGAGAGCCTGGCCCATGTGCAGTCGTGCTACATCGGCGACTGGTCGGCCATCGGCAAGCTCCGCGTCCACGGGACCGAGGCCCTGACCGCGCTCACCCGCATCGGCATGAACAACCTGTCACGCTTCGAGCCCGGCCAGATCAAGCATCACGTCCAGCTGGACGAACGCGGCCACATCGCCTCCGAGGGCCTGCTGTACCGGGTGGCCGAGGAAGAGTTCGTCTACAGCGGCGGCGGCGTCGACTGGACCGCCTGGCAGATCGACCAGGGCGGCTGGGACGCCAGGAGCGAGGTGATCAGCCCCGACATGTTCATCTTCGAGATCCAGGGGCCGACGTCGCTGTTCGCACTCGAGGCCGCGACCGGCAAGAGCCTGCGCGACATCGGCTTCAACCGGAGCCGCATGACCAGTATCAGCGGCATCCCCGTGCGGATTCTGCGCTCGGGGATCTCCGGGGAGCTGGGGTACGAACTGCACGGGTCCGCCGACGACGCCAACGCGGTCTGGACGGCGGTCGTCGAGGCCGGGGCCGAGCACGGCATCCGCCAACTGGGGATGCGCTCCCAACTCGTGGCCCACATCGAGGCGGGCATCGCGACCGTCGGCATCGACTACCTGCCTTCGTCGATCATCACGCCAGGGGCGCCCAAGCTCTTTCCCCGCGGGATGCCGGACGGCAGTTTCATCCCAACCGACGTGACGGAGTACTTCCGCCGCCCCGGTGAGCTCGGCTGGGGCCGTCGCGGAGCCCTCACCTCCCACGACTTCATCGGACGCGACGCGCTGGCAGCGGAGGCGACCGAAGGCGGCCCGGCGCGCCACCTGGCAGGCCTGCACTGGAACAACGAGGACGTGATCGCCCTGTTCGCCTCCCAGTTCGGCGACGGCCCGTTGCCCGATCCCATGGAGATGCCCCGCAAGATCGGCGCCAGCCTCGACCAGGTGCTGGTCAACGGAAACCCGGTAGGCGTCTCGACCTCCCGCACGTACAGCACGCACCTGCGCCGCACCATCTCCCTCTGCGTCATCGATCGCGACCTGGCGGCACCGGGCACCGAGGTGTCGGTGCTGTGGGGGAACCCCGGCACCGCCCAGCGCGAGCTCCGCGCCACCGTCACCTCCCTGCCCATGAAGGAGGACCGCCGTCGCACCGACGTCAGCACGCTGTGACCATGTCGTGACGCGCGCGTCCCTCCTGCGCCGTCGGTGGTCGACGACATCCGCGCCCTCCTTTCATCCGTCGCACAAGAAAGGTGAACTCCGTGAAGGCAGCCGTGATACCCGAGGTCAATGGCAGGTGGGAACTGCGCGAGGTGCCTACTCCGCAGCCAGGGCCCGGCGAGGTGCTGATGCGGGTGCGCGCCTCCGGCGTATGCGTCAACGACGTCCTGGCCACCACCGGGGCGATCCGGTTCCCCTCGGTCGACCCTGCGATCACCGGACACGAGCCGGCGGGCGAGGTCGTCGCGGTCGGGCCGGGGGTCACCACGCGCCGCGTCGGTGACCGGGTGGGAACCCACTGGGTACGGGCCGCCTGCGGACGGTGCGATTACTGCCGTCTGGGCCTGCCTGTTACCGGGCAGGCCGCCTTCGCGTGCGCGGCACCCACCACGACCGGTTTCAGCGTGCAGGGCGGACATGCCGAGTACATGGTCGTGGGCGCCGACGAGACCGTACTCCTGCCCGACGGACTCCCCTTCGAGTTGGCCGCGCCCATGCTGTGCGCGGGCTACACGGGCTGGTCCGCCCTGCGCGCCGGGGAGCCTCAGCCGCACGAGCGGGTCGCCGTGCTCGGCATCGGCGCGGTGGGCCATCTGGCGGTGCAGTTCGCGCACGCCTGCGGCCTTGAGACGATCGCGATGACAAGCTCGCCGGACAAACATGACGTGGCACGGCGGCTGGGCGCGGACGAGGTCGTGGCGAACGGCGTCGAATTGCGCGCAGCGGGCGGCGCCGACGTCATCTTGGCGACCGGCAAGTCGTATCCGGCCGCGGCGGAGGCGCTGACGGGCCTGCGGCCCGGCGGGCGACTGGTCCTGTCGGGCATCGACCCCACCGCCCCCTTCACCGTCCCGCCCGCCGGCAGGGGCCTTCCGTTCATCGGCACTCGCATGCAGGTGATCGGTTCCACCCACAACGGGCCGCAGTACCTCCGGGAGGCCCTCGACCTCGCCGCCGCGGGAAAGGTCACCCCCATGGTCGAGACGTTCCCGAAGGAGGAGGTGGCCACGGTGGTCGACAAGGTCGCCAAGGGCGCCGTCCGCTTCCGCGCGGTGGTCACCTACTAGGAGGTCGTCCGGGCGGCGACCTCGCCGCCTCGCCACACTAAAACAGAAGAACGTTGATGAATTAAGTCAGGGGCAAGGCACCGCTCTGCTCGATCCGTGACAAAGCAGGCGAAGGCAGCGAGCAGCGGGGCCCGCGGCCCCCGGGGGTCCTATGCGAAGACCGCGGAGGTGCGGCAGAAGATCCTCGACGCCTGCGTCGAGGCATTCGGCGCCGGAGGCTTCCACGGCGCCACCATGAAGGGGACACCGAGGAAGATCAGCAGAGCCATTCATGCACATCCCGGCACCGGGCGAGGCCCCGCCGCTTGAGCGACTCGGACGGACGTCACTATCGTCTTGCCCAGAGGTGAGACACCTCTCTGCGATGAGGCATCCCGGGAGGCTCCCCCTGACGGTCAAGAACGAGGAACAGGGTGCTGGGCGCGGCATGCGCCGCGACGCGGTCCGCAACCGCCGCAAGCTCCTGGAAGCCGTGGGGGAAGCACTCAGGACCGAGCCCGGCGCGATGACCATGGCCGTCGTCGCGGAGCGGGCCAACCTGTCGCTGGCCACGGCCTACCGGTACTTCCCGTCGGTCGAGGAGCTCCTCAAGGCCTATCTGCTCGGCGTGATCGTCCAGCTGCGCAACTACAGCCACGACTGCCCCAAGACCGGCCCGGCCCTGTTCGAGGACGTGGTGCGGGAATGGGCTCGTCTGGTCCGCAGCTACGGCCCCGCCATGGTCCAGATCCGGTCGCGCACGGGCTTCCTCACCCGCCTGCGCGACAACGACGAGGTGATCACCCCGGTCCGGGACGCCTGGGAGCGCCCCATTCGCAGTGTGATGCGGCACCTGGACGTGCCGGATGAGCATTTCGATCACGCGTTGTTCCTGTACAACGCCATGTTCGATCCACGCGAGATCCTGGACCTGATCAGCACCGGCCTCCCGGAGGAGGTAGCGATCAGCCGTTTGACGGCGGCCTACTACGGGGCTCTCCAGGGCTGGGCAGGCGCCTGAGGTACACGATCGGCAGCCGGTGGGGGCGGCTCCCCCGCGGGGGAGCCGCCCCCTCAGTACCAGGAACCAACCACCCACGGCGTCTGCGGTGGGCTTCAGGCATGCCCACCGGCAGCGCGCATGCAGCGCGCCCACCGCGCACCCGCTCGGGCATGCGCAACCACCTACCTCCGGCCGATCCAGCCGCGTCCCCACCCTTGAACCGCTCACCACGATGTGAGAACGTTCTCGCACTTTACATCCGTCGTGACCCCTGGAGATCGGATGAGCGCCCTCCCCTCCCAAACGGCCAGTTCTCTCCCGGAACGCATCAGAGCAGCTTCGAGGCGGCCCAAAACACTGGGCGGTGCGGTGCCGGGCGCCATCTCTCTGGCCATGGGTGAACCGGACAGCAACACGCCGCAGCCAGTGGTGGAAGCTGCCGTCCGGGCGTTGCGCGCCGGTCGCACTCGTTACTCGCAGATCACAGGGTCGCCGGATCTCCGGCAGGAGATCGCCTCCCACCTGGCGCGTTTCCAGGGCCTCGGGGTCGACCCGGCGAATGTCGTCGTCACTCACGGAGGCAGCGCCGGCCTCGCAGCCACCGCCCTCGCTTTGCTGAACCCGGGCGATCGAGTGCTGCTCCCCGAACCGACCTACTCCCTGTACGCGGACCACGCGGCCATGGCAGGGGCCAAGGTCGAGTGGATCTCCACGCGGCCTGACGGCTCCATCGACCTGAACAGACTCGCGGCGGCCGCAGCGGGAGCCCGCATGCTCATCCTGTGCAATCCCGTGAACCCCACCGGAATGGTGTTCTCCAAAGCCGATATCGAAGGAGTCGGCGCCATTCTCCGCGATCACCCCGACCTCTACCTCCTGTCGGACGAGGCATACAGCGACATCGTCTTCGACGAGATCGCGTTCACCTCGGCATCTGAACTGATCTCCGTGCGGGACCGGGTGGTGCTCTCCGGCACGTTCTCCAAGTCGTACTCGATGACCGGCTGGCGCATCGGTTTCATCTGCGCCGCAGCCGCTGTCGCCGAAAAGATCAACCTCGTTCATCGGACGATCAACGGCCCTCTGAACACCTTCGTCCAGGACGCGGCCGTCGAGGCGCTACGCATTCCCGACAAAGATCTGCACGCACTCTCGGCGCGCTTCCAGCGGCGACGAGATCTCATCATGCGGCACCTCGACGGACTCGACGCGGTGAGCGTCGTTCGGCCTCTCGGAGCGTTCTACGCATTCCCTCGTATCGACAGCGCCCTGTCCTCCGTCGAACTCGCGCAACGGTTCGCCGTCGGAGGCGTGCTCGTACGCGCCGGGTCCGAATTCGGCCCGTCGGGCGAGGGGCACGTACGCCTGTCCTTCGCCACGGACGAGGCTGTACTCGAAGAGGGGCTGCGCCGCTTTACGCACGTCATCAACGCGCTTTAGCACCTGCCCCCTCGATTTCGATCACATATCAGCTCGGCCGACAGCGCGCATACACATGGACCCCGGAGATCTCGAGTGCGTCACAGAGGTCCCGAAGTCCGTGCTACCCAGCACCCCTTCCAGTGAAGAGCCAAGCTCTTTACCAAAAGTCGACGAGAAAGCGTTGACAGGCGGCACACCCGGCCCCATAGTCGACGCAACTGAGATTCGCTTCGCACTTCAGAGTGAGCCGCTCTGTTCGAACGCAAGCACTCCCAGCCTCGGACCCTGCTCCGCGGGGCCAGCGCATCACGTAGGCCAGACGGGCCAACAAGGGCTGGCGCACACCTCAAGTGAAACCCCAATCGCAAGCCGTTCGGCAGTGTTCGTAGGGATGAGTCCCCGATGACGGGAAGCTCTCAACGACTCCGTGCGCGACACGCCGCTCGCAGATCAACCGGCAGGCTCCGCTAGGCGGACGGCCGACGGAAGGAGTTCCCATGGCTTCACGGTGGGTGAAGGGGGCTGGGGCCATGTTGGCCGTTGGCTCGCTCGTCACGCTCAGCGCCTGTAGCGGGTCCGGCGACTCGGGCGGTTCGAGTTCCGGCGGCAAGTCGGTGACGGTGGAGTTCTGGGGGGCGGCGGTCGGCCTCGACAAGTCCGTGGCGCTGTGGAACAAGTCGCACCCCGACATCAAGGTCAAGTACAGCCAGATCCCGGCGGGCAGCATCGGCGGCTACGCCAAGATGCAGAACGCGGTGAAGGCCGGCAACGCACCCTGTCTCGGACAGGTGGGCTACGACACCCTCTCGAACTTCATCGCCACCGGCGCGCTGGAGGACATCTCCCAGTACGCCGACGCCGGCAAGGACAAGTTCGTGCCGTGGACCTGGCAGATGTCCAGCGTCGGCGACAGGGTGTTCGGCATCCCGGTCGACACCGGGCCCATGGCGATGTACTACCGCACCGACCTGTTCAAGAAGTACAAGATCTCGCCACCGAAGACCTGGGACGATTTCGCCGCGGCCGCGCAGAAGGTGCACAGCGCCAACCCCTCGGCCTACCTGACGACCACGCCGCAGGACGCCTATGACCTGGGGGCGCTGACCTGGCAGGCCGGAGGCAAGTGGTTCGGTACCGCGAACGACCGGTGGCAGGTGACCATCGACAACCCGCAGACGAGCAAGGTCGCGCAGTACTGGCAGGGCCTGCTGGACAAGAAGCTGGTCACCAGTGACCCGATGCTGGACACGGCCTGGTTCAAGAAGGTGCAGGACGGGCAGCTGCTGTCGCTCGTCAGCGCCGTGTGGGCGGCTCCGCTGATCTCCAAGAACCTGCCCGAGCTGTCCGGCAAGTGGGCCGTGGCGCCCATGCCCCAGTGGTCCGCCGGGCAGCAGACGGCCGGTAACCGCGGAGGCTCGGCGACCGTGGTGCTCAAGGGCTGCGAACACCCGAAGGAAGCCACGGAGTTCGCGACCTGGATGAGCACCGACAGCGACAGTGTCACCAATCTAATCAAGAACACGGGAATCTACCCGGCCGCGACGAGCGGACAGCAGCTGCCTGCCGTGGACCAGCCGTCGAAGTACTTCGGCGGACAGAACATCTACGACGTGTTCAAGACAGCGGCCGCGAACACGAGCACGGGCTGGGTGTGGGGCCCGACGATGAGCCAGGTTCAGTCCGACATGAAGGACGGGCTCAAGAAGGCCGGAGCCGGACAGGGCACCATCCCGAAGACCGTGACCTCCGTCCAGGACAGCACCGTCGCGGCCATGAAGAGCCAGGGGCTGAGCGTCGGGAAGTGACGCGCGCGGAGAACGACGGCGGGCGCCCGGCGGCCTTCCTGACCTGCCGGGCGCCGGCGCCGCAACTTCACACCCTCGGCCCCGACATGCGGGGGTCCGTCCTCCCCCGTGCCACCACCGCCCGCGCCCCCGCAGGGCGACGACCAGCCCGACCAGCACCAACGACCAGCCGGTCCCTCCCTTCACGGGACCACTTCTCGAGCAAGGAGCAGACATGGCGACAAGAACGCCTGGCGACGCTCTCGCCCACCCCATCGCCGGCTCGGCAGCAAAGCGTATCCCCGGCCGTGGCCACACTCGTTCCGCGGTGCTCTTCCTGGCACCGTTCGGGCTGTTGTTTACGGCGATGTTGCTCGCACCGATCGGCTACGCGGTGTACCAGAGCTTCTTCAGGACGCACCGCAGCGGCCTCGGACTGGGACCGTCGACGACTGTCTTCGCCGGGTTCGACAACTACGTGACGGCTCTGCACGACAGCCGGTTCATGTCGTCGTTCCTGCGGGTGTTCACACTCGGCATCGTGCAGGTGCCGGTGATGCTGGGCCTGGCGCTCCTCCTGGCGCTGCTGCTGGACTCGCGTGGCGCCGTGTTCAAGAAGGTCTTCCGGCAGATCTACTTCTTGCCCTACGCGCTGCCGGGCGTGATCGCCGCGATCATGTGGTCGTTCCTGTACGCACCGAGCGTCAGCCCGTTCACCGCTGCCCTGCGGCACGTCGGGCTCGAAGTGAACTTCCTGTCCGACGACCTCGTGCTCGCCTCGATCGGCAACATGATGACGTGGGCCTGGACCGGCTTCAACATGCTGATCATCTACTCGGCCTTGCAGGCGATCCCCGGCGAACTCACCGAAGCCGCTGTGATGGACGGCTGTTCCGGGTGGCGGGTCGCATGGCACGTGAAGATTCCCGCGGTACGGCCGGCGCTGATCCTCACCACGGTGTTCTCCATCATCGGCACCGCCCAGCTGTTCAACGAGCCCGCGGTGCTGAGTCAGGTCGCCCCGACCGTCTCCCCCACCTACACGCCGATCCTGGCCACACAGCAGTCGGCGGACATCAACAACTATAACTACGCGGCCACCCAGTCGGTCATCCTCGCCCTGCTGACCTTCGTGCTGTCGTTCGGCTTCCTCAAGTTCACCCAGCGGAAGGGCACCTTCGCATGACGACCGTCACTCCCACAGCAACACGTGCCGCCGCCGGGTCTCCCGGGCGACTGCGTACGTCATCGCTGGCCGGCCGGGCGGGCGTGTTCGCGGTCATGGCGCTCTTCGCCCTGTACACGCTCATCCCGGTCTGGTGGCTGCTGGTCACCGCGACGAAGAACAAGGGCTACCTGTTCACCACGAACGGGCTGTGGTTCTCCCACTTCGACCTGTGGACCAACATCCGTGATGTCTTCCAGGAACAGGACGGCATCTTCGCCCGGTGGCTGCTGAACAGCGCCCTCTACAGCTTCGGCGGCGCGGCGGTGAGCACGACACTGTCGGCCATGGCCGGGTACGCGCTGGCCAAGTACGCCTTCCGCGGTCGCGACCTGACCTTCAACGTCATCCTCGGCGCCGTCCTGATCCCGGACGTCATGTTCGCGCTGCCCCTGTACCTGATGTTCAGCCAGGTCCACCTCGTCAACACCTACTGGGCCGTCTTCCTGCCCAGCGTCGTCAGCCCGTTCGGGGTCTACCTGTCGCGCATCTACGCCGGAGCGTCGGTACCGGACGAACTGATCGAAGCCGCGCGACTCGACGGTGCTGGCGAGGCCCGGATCTTCTGGCGGGTCGCCATGCCGATCATGTCCCCCGCACTGGTCACCATCTTCCTGTTCCAGTTCGTCAGCATCTGGAACAACTACCTGCTGCCCCTGCTCATGCTCAACAGCGACGAACTTCAGCCGGTCACCGTCGGGCTGGCCAACTGGAGGGAAGGGGTGAACCAAGGCATCCCCTACAACATCACCATCACCGGCGCGTTCCTCTCGGTGATCCCTCTGATCGTCGCGTTTCTCGTCCTGCAGCGGTTCTGGCGCTCCGGACTGGCCGCCGGGAGCGTGAAGTAGGCCTGCCCGCCCAGCATTCCGGCCGGCCACGCGGCTGAGCGGATATCCCCCACCGCCTCCCGCCTACGCGCGCTGCACCCGATCCCCTCGCACCCCTGGAGACCTGACCCTGATGGCCCTGCATCCCAGCATCTCCGCGCGACTCAGCCAGATCGAGGACCTCCTGTCCTGGCGCGAGGCACTCGCCGATCCGGCCGTGCAACCTCGCCTGCAGGAATACCGGACCTGGAAGGCGGCAGCGGCACTGCCCTCCGTCGAAACCAGCGACGTGAGCATTCCCGGCCCCCACGGCCCGATAGCCGTCCGCGTCTACCGGCCGCCGTCAGCACCGCAGCGGCCTCGCCCTGGCCTGGTCTGGGTACACGGCGGCGGATGGGTCTTCGGCGATCTCGACATGCACGAGGCCGACTGGACCGCCCGCGAGGTGTGCGCCAGGGCCGACGTCGTGGTCGTGAACGTGGACTACCGGCTCGCGGTCGACGGCGTGACGTATCCAGTGCCGCACGACGACGTCGTGGCGGGCATCCGATGGGTGCGCGAGAACGCCGCGGTGCTCGGCATCGAACCGGCGCGGATCACCGTCGGTGGCGCGAGCGCGGGGGCGAACCTCGCCGCAGGAGCCGTACTTCGCCTGCGGGACGACGACAACTGGCTGCCCGCCACGCTGGTACTGGCCTATGCGACCATGCACGCCGTCTCGCCGCCCCTCGCGCCGGCGCTGGCCGAGGCATTCGCGCCATTGCCGCGCATGGTCCGGATCCTGCCGGAGGACGTGGCCGAGATGACGGCCAACTACCTGGGCGGCACGCCGGATCCGCACGGCTACGCCTTCCCCGCGGGCACCGTCCTGGACGGACTCTGTCCCACCCTGGTGCTCGACGCCGAGTACGACGATCTGCGCGCCAGCAGCGAGGCATTCGCGACTGCACTCGTGAAGTCGGGCGTACCCGTGCGGCAGGTCACAGTGCCCGGCGTACTGCACGGCTTCCTCAATCTGCCCACTTCCCTGGAACCGGTGGACCACGCGCTCGCCGTCCTGGCCCAGACGGTGGCAACGGCTCATGCGGGAGAACTCGCGCCGGACCAGGGAGAACGCGAATGACGGAGCGCCTGTACTCAGTTCAGCTCTATACGCTGCGCGACGGCATCACGACGGATCTCCCGGGGACGCTGGAGCGCGTCGCCGCGATGGGATTCGAGAACGTGGAGTTGTGGAGGTTCGAGCAGTACCGAGACGAGTACCGGCGCGCGCTGTCTGAGACACGGCTGCGCCCGCTGAGCGCACACGCCGATCTCGTCGACGGAGGCGGAGACGCTTCCGCGGTTGTCCGCGCGGCGGCCGAGCTCGGGATCGGCACGCTCATCGAACCGCGGATCGGCGCCGAGCGATGGACCACGCGCGGGGACATCGAAGCGGCGGCTGCGAGACTGAACGCCGTCGCGAGGCGTGCCCGGGACGAGGGCGTCACCATCGGGTACCACAACCACGACCACGAGGTCCGTCACGACTTCGACGGCAGGACCGGCCTCGAAGTCTTCGCGGAGGCGCTGGACGACGACGTCGTCCTGGAACTCGACACTTTCTGGGCCGAGGTCGGTGGTGCTTCCGCCGTGGAGTTGATCTCGCGGCTCGGAGCACGCGTCAAGTTCCTGCACGTCAAGGACGGCCCGTACACCACAACCCTCTCGGAGCAGCAGCCGGTCGGCCAGGGTGCGATGCCGGTGACCGACATCCTGAAGGCGGCACCGGAAGCGGTCCGCATCGTGGAACTGGACGACTACGCGGGCGACATGTTCGACGCCGTGCGGCAGAGCTTGCGTTATCTCATGGAGGTCGACCGATGAGCTCGAAGCGGGTGGGGGTCGGTGTCATCGGCGCCGGCGTCATCAGCCGGTACTACCTCGAGAACATGACGCGGTTCCCTGATCTGAACGTTGTCGCGGTAGCCGACCTCGACCAGGAACGCGCCGGTGCTGTTGCAGGTAAGTTCGGGCTGCGGTCCATGCTCGTCCACGAGCTCCTGACGTGCGACGACATCGAGATCGTGCTGAACCTCACCGTCCCCGCCGCCCACTTCGACGTGTCGGCCCGGATCCTCGCGAGCGGCAAGCACGTCTGGAGCGAGAAGCCCCTCGCCACCAGCCGTAGCGACGCACGGACACTGCTGGACGAGGCGGGCCGGCAAGGGCTTCGCGTGGCCTGCGCGCCGGACACGTTCCTCGGTGGTGCCCTGCAGACGGCACAACGAGCGGTCCTCGCGGGCCGCATCGGCGAACCGAAGAGCGCACTGGCGATCATGCAATCCCCAGGACCGGAGGGCGCGCACCCGAATCCCGCCTTCTACTACGACCAGGGAGCCGGCCCGCTGCTGGACATGGGGCCTTACCACGTCACCGCGCTCGTGCAGACCATGGGCGCCGTCCGGCGCGTGAGTTCGGTTTCCTCAACCGCACGGGCCGTCAGGCGCGTCCTCGTCGGTGCGGACGCCGGGACCGAGTTCGACGTGCGCGTACCGAGTCAGCACATGGCCCTTCTCGAGTTCGCCTCCGGCGCTCGGGCGACCCTCGTCACGAGCTTCGATTCGGGCATCCGCCGCGACCTCCTCGAACTCCACGGGACGCAAGCGTCACTGGAGGTGCCCAACCCCAACCGTTTCGAGGGAACGGGCAGGCTCGTCCCCTTTCACGCCGAGCCGGAAGACGTACCCGCTGTCGGGTCCACGTGGGGCCGGGGAGTGGGGGTGCTGGAGCTCGCTCGCTCGATACGCGACGACGTATCGGAACGCGCCTCCGGCGCTCTCGCCTGCCACGTTCTCGACGTGCTCCTCGCCGTCGAGGAGGCGGCACGGGCCGGGGCACCGCTGACCCTCGAATCCACCGTGGCATCGCCGGCTCCCCTGGACGAGGACTGGGACCCCACGGCCGCGACCCTCTAGAACGATCGAACAAGGAAGTTCAATGATCCGCATCCCGTTCAACGACGCGTGGCGCGTCGGCCCTCTCGTGTCCGTTCACGAGGCGATCGTGGTCGCCGGTGCCGGCGAGGAAGAAGTCACCCTGCCGCACGACGCCATGCTGGGGGGAGGGCGGTCCGCGGAGAACTCCGGTGGACCGCAGACGGGCTACTTCCGCGACGGAAAGTGGACCTACGAGAAGCAGTTCGACGTGCCGGAGGAATGGGCGACGAAGCGAGTCACCTTCGAGTTCGAAGGTGTTTACCGCGACGCGATGGTCTACATCAACGGTGCTCTCGCCGGACAGTGGGCAGGCGGATACTCCCGCTTCCACGTCAGCGCGGACCCCTTCCTGAAGTACGGCCAGGTCAACACGATCCGGGTGGACGCCCAGGCGCACCAGGACTCCCGCTGGTACTCGGGAGGCGGCATTAATCGTCCCGTCAACCTCCTCGTCGGCGACCTCGTCCACATCACCCCGACCGGGCTGCGACTCACCACGCCGGACATCGACGCCGATCTCGCCACCGTGGTGGCGGCGACCGAGATCGTCAACGAGGACGTCTCCACTCGCGTCGTCGAAGTGCTTCTCGAGATCCTGGACGCCGGGGGCGAGGTCGTGACGTCCGACCGGGCCCGGGTCACGCTCCTGGCGGGCGACAGGATCACCACCCACCAGCGGGCGTACGTCCAGCGGCCGTCACTGTGGAGCGTCGAATCACCCCACCTCTACCACGCGTCCGTGCGCCTCTCCGACGACAGCGGCCCGCTCGACGAGGCTGCCACGCACTTCGGTATCCGCACCGTCACCGCCGACCCGATCCGCGGCCTGCGGATCAACGGCAAGACCGTCAAGCTCCGGGGCGGTGCGATCCACCACGACAACGGCATCCTCGGCGCCGCCGACTTCGCCGACGCCGCCGAGCGGCGGGTGCGGATGCTGAAGGCCGCGGGCTTCAACGCCGTACGCTCCGCGCACAATCCGATGAGCGTCGCCCTGCTCGACGCGTGCGACCGCCTCGGCATGCTCGTCATGGACGAGCTGTTCGACGTGTGGACGGTCGCGAAGTCCGGTGACGACTACTCGCGCAGATTCCCGCAGTGGTGGGAACGCGACGTCGACTCGCTCGTGGCGAAGGACTTCAACCACCCCAGCGTGATCATGTACTCGATCGGCAACGAGATCATCGAAGCCGGAACCCCCCACGGCACGCGCCTGGGCCGCCGCATCGCCGACCGGGCACGCGAGCAGGACTCCACCCGCCTGGTCACCCACGCACTCCAGGGCATGTACATCGCCCGCGACAAGATCCCCGCGCTGAAGGCCGAACTGGGCCAGGACGCCGCCCCTGTCCGGGGCCTGAACGACTACCTGGGCCAGGTGACACATCTGATCGACGCCCTCATGGCCTCGCCGGTCGTCGGAGAGCGACTCGCCGAGCCCGCCTCCGTTCTCGATGTCGTGGGGCTCAACTACGGCGAGAGCCGGTACGTGCTGGACAAGGAGGCCCACCCCAACCGCGTCGTCGTGGGCTCGGAGACCTTCCCGACGAAGATCGACCGGCTGTGGCAGCTCGTCACCGAGAACCCCCACGTCATCGGCGACTTCACCTGGACCGCATGGGACTTCCTCGGCGAGGTCGGAACCGGCCGGCACGTCTATCCCGAGGACCAGCAGGTACACCGCGCCCCCTACCCGTGGCTCACCGCCGAATGCGGGGACATCGACATCATCGGGCAGCGTCACCCGATCTCCTACTACCGCGAGATCGTCTACGGGCTCACACAGACGCCCTACCTCGCCGTGCGACATCCCCGCGACGACGGCTACGTCATCAAGCCCAGGGCATGGACCTGGACCGATGTCTCCCCCAGCTGGACCTTCGACGTTCCCGTCGGCTCGCCGCTCCATGTCGAGGCCTACGCGGCAGCCGAAGAGGTCGAGTTCCGGCTCAACGGCACCACCGTCGCGACCGTGCCCGTCGGCACCGAGCGGAACTTCGTCGCCGAAGCCGACGTGCCCTACGAGCCCGGCGTCCTGGAGGTCGTGGCGTACCGCGACGGAGCGGAAGTGGGACGCTCGGCGCTGCGCACCGCCGGCGAGCCCACGCGCCTGAGCCTGGAGACGGACCGCTCCGAACTCACCGCCGATCCCCAGCGTTTGGCTCACATCAGCATCACCCTGGTCGACGGCAACGGTGTGCTCAACCCGGCCCGGGACACGAAGATCACGATCCGGGTCGACGGTCCCGGGGTCCTCCAGGGATTCGGTACGGGAGCTCCGGCCACCGAGGAGAGCTTCCTCGACGATTCCGCCACGTCGTTCAAGGGACGTGCCCTGGCGATCGTCCGGGCCACCGGGGAAACGGGACGGATCACCGTCACAGGCCGGGCACACGGACTCCCGGACGCCTCCCTCGAGATCGACGTCGTCCGGGCACCCATTCATCACGTGGCAGGGGAAGGACAGAAATGACCTACGCGCCGACATCGGCCGGCTCGCCCAACATCGAGGTCGGCCCGAAGTGGCAGCGCCCTGACGGGGAGTTGCTCGCGCAGTTCCAGCGGCACTCGGTCGCGAACATCGGAGACGCACTCGGGCGCCTCGGTATGCCCGACGGTGGCATCACACCTCTCTGGGACGGCTGCCGTGCCGTGGGCAGCGCCCTGACGGTCCTGACGGTCGCCGGAGACGATCTGGCCGTGATCGACGCCGTCGCACACATCGAACCCGGCGACTTCCTCGTCATCAACGGATTCGGTTACCCGGGCCGGGCCGTAATGGGCGACATCCTCAGCCAGTACTTCTCCTCGCGGGGAGCCGTGGGAGCGATCGTCGACGGAGCTGTCAGGGACCGCGACGAGATCCGGCAGCAGCAGTTCCCCGTTTGGTCGCGCTCGGTCACGCCGGCAGGGCCCTGGAAACACGGCCCGGGAGCCGTCGGGACGGCCGTCGCCATCGGTGGTGTCGTCATCAACCCCGGTGACGTGGTCGTGGCCGACGCCGACGGCGTCGTCGCAGTGCCCCTGAAGAAGGCGCATGAAATCGCCGCCGAGCTGGCGCGGATCGCGGAATCCGAGCAGGGCATGCGCACGCAGGCCAAGCAAGCGCCCACGAAATGAGCCGCGTAGATGAAGAGGACGCGCATGCGCAGGGATCAGCGGTTGAACAACGCCAAGCTGATCCAGGCCGCCGCACAGCTTTTCGAGCGTTGCGAGCAGCCGATCAGCCTCGCCGACATCGCTCGGCAGGCGGATGTGTCGGTCGCGACGGCTTACCGGCACTTCGAGTCCGCAGACGACGCCCTCAGCGCCTACCGACGGGACATCGTGAGCAAGTTCCGCGATCACAGTCTCGAGCAGCCGAGCAACGGTCTGGCCCTGCTCGAGAGTGTCTGCGGCTTCTGGGTGGACCTCATCCTCGCCGAAGGCGCGGCGCTGGTGCACCGCCGGTCCTCGGAAGGGTTCCTCGCGCGGTACGAGGCCCAGGAGCCGTACTTGGAAGGCCAGGCGGAGGCCCTCGCCCGCCCCATCCGCGAACTCGTCGTGATCCTCGGAGTCAACGAGCTCGCCGGAGTCGAGGACGAGGCCGCCTTCCTGTGGAACGTCCTCTTCGACCCCCGGGAGATCTTCGACCTCCGGGACACACTCGCGCTGTCGCCCGCGCAGATCACGCACCGACTGGTGTCGGCGTTCCGCGGCGCACTGCTCGGCTGGGCGACCGCGCGGCTGACTGAACCCGTATGACGGCGAGGAAATCATCAGCGGGCTGGAGCATACCTGCCCCAGCCCTGAGGTCCGCGGCCGGACGTGGTCGACATACGTGCCACAGATTGTTGTCAGGGAGAGGACGATGACTGCATCCACCACCGAGACCGAGCAGCCGGCCGACCGAGGCTTCCATCTGGACGAACGCTATAGCCGCGAAGACGGCATCGTGCACCTCTCCGGAGTCCAGGCTCTCGTCCGTGTTCTCCTGGACCGGTCCAGGCGTGACCGCCGGAAGGGGCTGCACACCGCGACGTTCGTATCGGGGTACGAGGGATCACCACTCGCCGGCTACGACATCGAGTTGGGCCGACGCGGGGCGTTGTTGCACGAGCACGACATCGTCCACAAACCGGGTCTGAACGAGGAGCTCGCCGCGACCGCCGTCATGGGCAGCCAGTTGGCCGGCCAGATCGGCACCTCACGGTGCGACGGCGTCGTGGGCATCTGGTACGGCAAGTCCCCCGGCCTCGACCGCGCCTCCGACGCCCTCCGCCACGCGAACCTGGTGGGCACCGACCCCTCCGGCGGCGCTGTCGCGCTGGTCGGCGACGATCCGGGAGCCAAGTCGTCCAGCGTGCCGTGTGCCAGCGAGGCGACGCTCGCGGACCTGGCGATCCCGACGCTGTACCCGGCCGACGCCCAGGATGTCCTCGACTTCGGGCTCCACGCACAGCTCCTCTCCCGGTTCAGCGGCCTGTGGTCGGGCCTGAAGATCGCTACCGCGGTGGCGGACGCGGCGTCCACAGCCGTCGTGGCGCGCGATCGCATCACGATCACCGAGGGTGACGCGGGCCCCAGCCCGCACAAGCCGAGCTCGCTGCTCCTGGGCGCCAACCTCATGGCCCTCGAGCGCAGCCTGCACGACATACGTCTCCCCCGCGCCGTGGAATACGCCCGGCTCAACGGCCTCAACCGCGTGGTCCAGCGCGGGCCGTCGGACAGGATCGGCATCCTGACGTCCGGCAAGACCTATCTCGACGTCCGCGAGGCCCTCCGCACCATCGGTCTCACCGACAAGGACCTCGCACGGTACGGCATCAGGATCCTCAAGCTCGGCATGATCTTCCCCCTCGAACGCGACGCCGTCACCGAGTTCGCGGACGGCCTCGACCAGCTGGTCGTCGTCGAGGAGAAGCGGCCCTTCCTCGAAGCCGCCGTCAAGGAGATCCTCTACAGCCGCCCCAACGCCCCGTTCGTCCACGGCAAACAGGACCAGGACGGGCAGTCGCTGTTCAGCCGCTCAGGAGAGCTCGACGCGGACAGCATCGCCACCGGACTGTCCAGGGTGCTCTCACCACTCGGCATCGAAGCCGCCCGCGCCTGGCGTCAGCGGCCCAGGGCCCGTACGGCGTTGTCGCTGCCGCTCCTGGCACGCAGCCCCTACTACTGCTCGGGGTGTCCGCACAACACCTCGACCACCGCCGGCGGGGACTCACTGGTCGGCGCTGGGATCGGCTGCCACTCGATGGTCGTGTTCATGGATCCCGCACAGGTCGGCTCGGTCGTCGGCATGACCCAGATGGGCGGGGAAGGGGCTCAGTGGATCGGGATGGAGCCGTTCGTCGACGCCGACCACTTCGTGCAGAACATCGGTGACGGCACTTTCATGCATTCGGGCAGCCTGGCCGTGCGGGCGGCGATCGCCGCGGGGGTGAACGTCACGTTCAAGCTGCTCTACAACGGAACGGTCGCCATGACCGGCGGCCAGGACGCCGTCGGCGCCCTGCCGGTCGACCGGCTCGCCGCCACGCTCCTCGACGAAGGCGTCGCCAAGGTGATCATCACGACCGAGGACAGGGCCCGCATCCCCCGGGCCCGGCTTCCGAAGTCGGTGAAGGTTCTCGACCGGGCCGAGATCGAGGAGGCGCTGGCGGAGCTGAAGGCCACTGCCGGTGTCACCGTCCTCATCCATGACCAGGAATGCGCCGCCGAGAAACGGCGTGCGCGTCGGCGCGGCAAGGCCGAGGCGCCGACGACGCGCGTGTGGATCAACGAGCGCATCTGCGAGGGTTGCGGTGACTGCGGCCGCAAGTCGAACTGCCTGTCGGTTCACCCGGTCCCGACCGAGTTCGGCCGCAAGACCAGGATCGACCAGTCCTCGTGCAACCTGGACTACTCGTGCCTCGACGGCGACTGCCCGGCGTTCATGACCATCACACCCGCAGGCAAGCCGAAGCGCGCCGAGCTTCCCGCCCTGGGGGCCACCGACATCGCCGACCCTGCCCGCGCGGCCGGCGCCGACTCCTTCGGCATGCGGATCACCGGGATCGGGGGAACCGGCATCGTCACCATCTCGCAGGTGCTGGCGACCGCGGCCGTCATCGACGGCCGCCACGCCCGCAGCCTCGACCAGACCGGACTGGCCCAGAAGGGCGGCGCGGTCGTCTCCGACATCAAGATCACCGAGGGTGTCGTCGAACAGGGCGCCAAGATCGCCGAGGGGCAGTGCGACCTCTACCTCGCGTGCGATCCGCTCGTCGCGACCGACCCGAAGTACCTCTCCGTCGCCTCCGCGGACCGCACCGTCGCCGTCATGACCACGACCGAGATACCCACCGGGCAGATGGTGGTCGACACCGCCGTCAGCTTCCCGGCTCCCGATGTCGTACGTCATGCCGTCCACGACGCGATGCGCCAGCTCATCGCTCTGGACTCCGGCGCGCTGGCCGAGCAGCTGTTCGGCGACGAGCAGTACGCCAACATGCTCCTGGTGGGCGCCGCTTACCAGATCGGGCTGCTGCCGATGTCGGCTTCAGCCATCGAAGAGGCCATCACCCTGAACGCAGTCGCCGTGGAACGCAATGTGCAGGCCTTCCGGCGAGGCCGCCAGGCGGTCGCCGACCCCGAGGCCCTGAGTGCCGCGCTGGCCGACCCGACGCTCCCGGACGTGGAACTGCGGCTGCCCGCGGGGACCACCGAACTCGTGGCGTTCGTCACCGATGATGAGGAATCGGAGCTGCATCGCCTCATCACCGTGCGTGTGGCCGACCTCATCGACTACCAGGACAGGCGCTACGCCCGCGCCTACGTCGACTTCGTCCAGACGGTGGCGGCCACGGAGCGCGCTGCCGCCGACGGCTCGACCGAGCTGACCGAGGCTGTCGCCCGCTGCCTCCACAAGCTCATGGCCTACAAGGACGAGTACGAGGTTGCACGACTCGCCATCGACCCGGCCGTGGACGACCGCATCACCGCGGCATTCGGAAGCGGGAGCCGACGCTCCTACCGTCTGCATCCGCCCGTCCTGCGAACCCTCGGCATGGAAAGGAAGGTCGCTCTCGGAAGCTGGTTCCGCCCGGTCCTCAAACTGCTGCGTGGGCTGCGGCGCGTTCGAGGAACCCGCCTCGATGTGTTCGGACTCCAGCACATGCGACGCATCGAGCGCGATCTCATCGCCGAGTACCGGGGGTCGATCAACACCGCGCTCGCTCTCCTGAACGAGGAAAACCTGGCCGAAGTCCGCCGACTCGCGGAACTGCCCGATGCGGTCCGTGGATACGAAGGCGTCAAACTCGCGGCCATTGAACGCTACCAGGCCGAGCAGGCGCGCATACTCGGCGAGTTGCGGGAGAGCGCGGACCCCGTCCCGACGGAAGCCGGGCAGGGCCGTTGAACTCGATGTGAGGCAGGCCGTCTCGCGGGAGCCATCGGCTCAGGGAGTACAGCCGTCCGGACCGGAGGCTCGCCCACAGGTCCGTTGCCCCGCCCCGGACGCGCGCATGGTGAAACTGACACCATGCCGGTTCGGTACGGGACGCGGTCGGCATGATTGGCCACTCCAACGAGACGCCCAGTTGGTCGGTTCCGTGATCGCCCGCCGTGCGGCTACTTCATTCCCGTGGTAGCGGTTCCCTTGACGAGGTAGCGCTGGCCGACCAAGAGGAAGACGAAGGCCGGGATCAGCCTGATGTCGACAGGGGCTCCTCACCTCTCACAAACAGGGGCAACGCGCCGGAAATACAGGCACCTGCCCTGCGCATGTCTCCTTGCCGTGGGCCACCTGGACCGCATAAGACGCGATCTACAACCTGTGCCAAGTCGTACCACCGGGACGCTCCCGCCATTGATGCCCGACATCCCGATCCGCCTCGCAAGATCCGGACCAGACGCGGGCCAACTCCGCTCCTCACCAAGCGATTTCATTCATTTCCGCAGGTCAGAAGTACATCTGACCGTGTACCACCAACAGACGAAGAACCTTCTGGTGTCGTACTCACCGAAGAAGCTGGGCTTCTTCTAAGGGCCCGAAAAAAGGCGCCTGAGCTGGGCTTTTGTCCGCCAGGCGCCTTCCTCTCGGCCCACCCAGTGCAAAAACCGCGCTGCTCGACTACCGCTTCGCGTCGCCGACCCCGATCCGGCGCAGCAGCCTCGGCCCCGTCCAGGTCCACGTCGCCTTCGACGCCCAGCAGCGTCCGCGGATCCGCACCGGCTACATCGGCGTCTTCATCGACCTGCTCACGCACGGCGGCTTCCTACTCGACCCCGCCACCGGCGAATGCCACTGCCGGACACCCTCACCCCCGAGCAGGCCAAGCGCCGACTGGTCACGAGCCTGCAGGGCCTGCGGCACCGCGGTTTCCACATCACCGTGCACTCCGACGACGGCCCCCGCTCCCGCCCGCCCCTTCCACCTGTCAACTCGCGCCAGGGGAGGGGCCGATGAGCCCCACCGACGACGCCGACATCCACACCCAGCTCCCCACCTGGCAGCGCCGTATCCAGCAGACCGCCGCCGGCCTGGCCACACCCCAGACCGGCAGCCCGCAGGCGGCTCTGGCGCCGCTGCTGCAGCAGCTCGTCTCCGTGTACAACCTGTCCTCCGGCCTGATGGGCGAGATACGCCGGTCAGCCGACAGCCCCCTCGCCACCACCGACGCAGGACGCACCTACCTAGTCCAGCTTGCCTCCGCGCTCGAACACACCAACCGGACAGCCGCCCATCTGAGCACGGCGGTGACCGGCCTCACCGACGCCCACCGGCTCACGCCCCGCCCCGGCATCGCCACCCCGGCCGAGACCCGGCTGAACGTCACGCTCGGCCACGCCGCCGCTCTGCGCAGCCTGAAGCGTGCACTGGCCGCCGTCACCGGCCGACTCACTGACACTCCGCCCGGCCAGGGGGCGGCCCCGGCGCCTGCTGTCGTCGAGCAGCCCCGGCGGGCCGTCGAGAGCAGTACCCGCCCAGTACGCCGCCGCCCCTGAGCCCGAAGCCCGCCACCCGCCGCCGGGGGCTGTGCCACCGCCGTCGACGCCACCTCCACCAGCACCGTGACCACCCCGGCCGACGTGTTGCGTACGGCAGTCGCCGGCAGCTTCACCACCGATTCCGACCACGCCGACCAGGAACCCTCCATGCAGCATGCCGACTTCGAGTTGTGCGACAACGCCGGCCGCGACGCCGACCAGATCGCCGCCGCGCGCTACGGCTTCGCCACCAAAGGCGATCTGCTGCGCTGGGCACGGCGGGACGCCGAGCCGTTCCTCACCGAACACCCGCTGCCCACCGGGCCCCTGCCGAACCCGGAACTGGCCCCGTACCTCGACGCGCTCGCAGCCGCCGAGACTCCCGCGCAGGCCAGTGCCGTCACCCAGCGTCTGCTGGATGCCGCCGAACCCGTGCTCAGAGCGGTGAGCGACTACCTGGATGCCGCCGCCCGCTGGCGCGACCAGCACCGCGGAGCGGAGAAGGGTTCCCCCTCCAAGCTGCTGATGGAGGCGGCCAGCCGCAGTCTGTCCGTGCTGGCCCTCGCGGACGAAGCCGACCTGACGATCCTGCGCGCCGAGTACGGTCCCGCCCCTGCACCGGCCCTTGCGCCGCCGGGCCCGTCCCCAGCCGCGTCCGGCCTTCCTCCCGCTTCGCCGCCGCAGCCGCCCACCGGCCCTGCCTGCAGCCGGTAACCCCGACTCCTCGGAGAACCCTCCTGTCGACCCGCTCCTTCATCGCCCGCCCCACCGAGACCGGCTACGACGGCATATACGTCCACCTCGACGGCCGACCGAGCGAGAAACTCCCTCTGCTCCTCGCCGCCTTCCAGCACCGGTTCGCCCGTGACATCCAGACCATGGCACAGCATCTCGTGGACGGCGTCACCGTCGGCTGGGACGAGCTGGGCACCGACCTCCTCGACGGCGCCCCACCCGAGATCGTCGCCGCGCTGACCGGCGGCGAACACTGGCCCAGCCAAACCCTGGACGACATGATCACCCCGGACCGCTCGCCGCCGGTCCGTATGACCGTCACCGCGCAGACCGCCGCCCACCAGGACGTGCAATGGGGCTACGTCCTGCGCAACAGCGGCATCGAAGTGATCAGCGCGCCCCATGCCGGTGCCGGTCCCCTCGTCGGCCGGGACACCGACCCCCGCACCCGCTTCAGCAACCACCCGGCGCACTGGCCCGCCCCAGCCAACGCACCGGTCAGCGCCGACTCCCGCACCGCCCGGGCACGTCCCTCACAGCCCCGCGCCGTTGAACCCTCCCGCCCGCGCTCCACGGAGTCTGCCCTGCCCACGCCCCTGATCACGGTCGTCATCGCGACCCGCCTGCACACCAACCGCCTCGCCCGCCTGACCGCCATGCACTCCAGCCTCACTCGCCAGAACGTCGCGTGGGAGGCGGTGATCGCGCTCGACGGCGCGGATCCCGCGCGTCTGCCGGCGCCGCTCGCCGACGACCCGCGCGTCCGCGTCCTCGCGCTGCCCCGGCCGGTCGGAGCCGCCTGCGCCCGCAACCTCGCCCTGAACGAGGTGCGCACCGAGTACGTCAACTGGGCCGACGATGACGACGAGTTCACCGACGACGCCATGACCGTACGGCTGCACACCCTGGAGACCACGGGCGTCGGCTGGTGCGCGGGACACAGCCAGGATCTTCACCCGGACGGTTCGACCTCCCTGTGGCACTGCCCGACACCACCCGGCCAGCACGCGGCCGGAGACGTGTGGACCTACTGGAAGCGGCCCGAGGACACCATCCCGATCGGTCCGACCACGATCCTCGCGCGCACCGATCTCGTACGCGCAGCCCCGATGGGCGGGCTCGTCCAGGGCGAGGACTACATGGCCGCGATCGGCGTCACCTGCCTCGCGCCCGGCATCCTGCTGCCCGTCCCGGTCTACCGCTACCGCAAACACCGAGACCAGATGACCCGCCAGGACTCCTACGACGTCCTGGAAGCACGTGCTCGGCGGCATGCCTGGAACTTCGGGCGCAGCCTGCGCGCTGTTCTCACCCGCCCAGATCTTGTAGGTTCCGCGATTCCGTGGACATTTCCGCGTGATCATGGGCACCGTTTGGACACTTCCGCGTGATCATGGGCAGCGGTAACGCTCGGTAGCGAGCGCGGTGATGGTACCGGGATGCCCAACGCGCCGCTTGCCAGCTCCTCACTCTCGGCATCCCCCGGACGACCTGTCGAGGGGGCAGCGGGTGCTCAGGCGTCAGAGTCGACTTCGGGGTGCGTGAACCGCCAGCCGCCCGGCGAACCCGAGCCCGCACCCGCCCCGGCCCGACGTCCGCTCGCCCCCGGCGGCCTTACCTTCTCAGACCCGGACCGCCATATCTGAGCGCTACCACCACGGGTTGCGCCACGTCCAGGACCACCTCACCACCTAGCCCCACCGCCCGGTGTGCCAGCACCTCCACCTGGACAGTGGTCGTAGCCGGCCCGGCTCCCGCCTCGGATACCGTGTTCCTCTACGGGGTGCCATAACGGATGTGACGCCCCCCACCGGAGGTAGTCAGCGTATGAGTTCAAAGCGCAGCAAGAATCCAGCCCTGCCCGTACTTGACGACGCATTCCGACTCGCGTCGGTCAAGGACTCCGAAGAGTCCACCCGTGACTTGGCCGCGCGGCTGGCCACCACCGAGCTGCGCCGCGTTTCCCACCCGGGCCGGGTCACCTGGGAGCCCACCGATGAGGCCGAGCCCGTACCGGTCCCGCCGACTGTGGTCGACGGTGACGGGGATCTGTGGCTGCGGGACCGGGGCACTGGCACCTGGACCATGCCCGAGTTCAACCCGAAGGACTTCCCGGCCCGCTGTGGCGAGGTTCTGACGTGGAACCAGCTTGCCCGCGAGTTCGGCCCGCTTACCGCACTGGCCGACGACCGCCGCATCGGCGGCGGCCGGCGCTGACCGCGCAGCCTTCTGGGATGACCACGCCCCTGAAGCGCCCGTTACGGGTAGCTGGGAGCTCCAGCTCACCGCCGAGCTCGACGATCAGAGCGTGCTCGCCCATGCCGCAGGTCGCGTTGACCGCGGTGGCCAGCAGTTCGGCGATCACCCCGGCAGGCGGGATGGCCGTTGCCGGTCGGGTACGGGGCGATCGCCTGGTCGACGAACTCCAGCAGGGCGCCCAGGTCTTGGCCCACCTGCGGAGTATCCCGGCTGCCAGGGCCTGCCGGTGCGCCGGCGGGATGGGCCGGGCCACCGGACGCTGTGTGATCTGGCCAAGGTAGTCGGCGACCCAGTCCGCGGCGGCTGCCAGTTCGTCGCGGAACACCTTCGGGTGCACAGTCAGCGGCCCGGTGCCGCCACCGGACTCCAGCTGAGCCGAGGGCAGGCGGAGCGGGCGGCTGGTCTTCGGCGGTGTCGGCATCGCCCGGCCGCCCTTTCGCTCAGGAAGCCGGCCGGACGGCCATGATCCAGAACGACTGCCGCCTGCGCCGGTCACGGTCCTGGCTCAGCCCGGACCCACCGGCCTGATTCCGGAGCCCGACGAACCGGAGGCCGATAACGAAGCCCGAACGCCCCCGGCCCGGTGCCCCGGAGACGACCGACACCGACCACACACTGTCACCTGATGGCCGCCCACCCGGAGCCGTCGTGGCCACCAGCCCGCACCGCACTGGCCGCCAGCCGGGAAGATCCGCTGGCCACTGACAGGTCACGCAGGGCTAGCACCGAAGGCAGCGCACTGCGACCTTCTGCTCATGATCGGCCCCCGCGAGCAGTGTCCGCGCCGTGCGGAAACGTCATCTCCGCAGGAGCCAGTGCTCACGAAGACGCGGTCCCTATAGATCTCGAGGATCCGCAGCTTCGTGAGCAATTCCGCGTGATCATGGGCACCGTCCGAGCAAATCCGGCGATCAGGAGCACCAGCGACTTCAGTAGTTGCCGGTTGTGTGGTGGCTGGCCGTCATGGCGGCGGCGAGTTGCCCAACGGGGTCGCCGTCGACCTGATGTTGGGATTGCTGCGTCGGCCAAGTCGAGAATCCGTCATCCGGCCAGCGGGGAACCACATGAAAATGGAGATGCGCCACCGACTGCTCTGAGTAGCTGTTGTCGTACCGATCTTGGGGTTTGTCGGTCGAACGGGAGTCCTGATTGGGTGATCGCGGGGTGATCGGCGCATACAAGTAGGGCCTCCTGAACAGCTCGTTGGTGTCGAATCACCGAGTAGCAGGAGGCCCTGGTGTCGCAGTCTTGCGTGCCGGTGTCCCGGCAGTCCAGCTTGGTCACCCGGGAGTGCGACTGCCTGGCTCACCGGTTCGGGAACGCCGTCGACAACCCGATGCGTGTGAGCCGGTATCCGACCGACATGACGGACGCCGAGTGGGCCGTGGTGCGCCCGCTGCTGCCGGTGCCGGGCTGGCTGCGTGGCCGCGGCGGACAGCCGGAGGCGTACTGCCACCGGCAGATGTTGGACGCGATCCGCTATCTCGTGGACAACGGCGTCAAGTGGCGTGCGATGCCGGGCGACTTCCCGCCGTGGGACCGTGTCTACGCGTTCTTCCGCCGCTGGCGTGATCACGCGCTGGTGAAGGAGTTCCACGACCGACTGCGCGCGAAGGTCCGGATGCGGGCGGGGCGGGACGCGGAGCCGACAGCCGGAGTGATCGACTCGCAGTCCGTGACAGCGGATGCCGTCGTCGGCGCCGACAGCCGCGGCTACGACGGCGGCAAACTGATCAACGGGCGCAAGCGGCACGTCGTGGTCGACACGCTCGGCCTGCTGCTGGGCGTGATGGTCACCGCCGCGGACACCGGCGACCGCACCGCCGCTCAGGTCCTCCTGCGACAAGTCGCTGACGCGCACCACCGCCTCGCCCTCGTCTGGGCGGACGGCGGCTACACCCGCAGCCTCATCGGCCACTGCCTGGCCACGCTCGCCCTGGTCCTGGCGATCGTCAAGCGCAGCGACGACATGCGCGGCTTCGTGGTGCTGCCCAAGCGGTGGATCGTCGAGCGCCTCTTCGCCCACCTGATGCGCACCCGCCGCCTGGCACGCGACTATGAGCGCCGCACCGCCAGCGCCGAGGCGATGATCTACTGGTCGATGATCGGGCTCATGACCCGCCGCCTGGCCCGCCCAAATCCTTCGCGAGGGTGAACCGGCCCGGCGCGGGCTCGGCCAGCCAGCCACGCGCGACCAGGCGTTTCGCCTTCGACCGCAGCGCCTCCACCCGCGCCGGCACCACCTCCATGCCGAATACAGCGGCCATCTTCTGGCAGGTCAGCGGCCCTTGATGCAGCCGGACCCGCTCCGCGAGCGACTGCAGGATGCGCTGGTAGTCCACCGACAGCACCGACCAGGCCAGCCCTTCACGCCACACCGGCACCTGCGATCTCGGCTTCGCCACAACCCCGGGCGCCGACTGTGCGTCCGTATCCTGCCGATCCTCGGTGGCCTCCGTGTCGGCGCTGTCCGGAGCCAGGACAGCGTCGACCCGCCTGCGGGCGATCGCCCACTCCTGCCATTCCTCCTCGGCCACGGCGAGTTCAACCTGGATACGGTCGGCCTCCTCACGCAGCCCGTCGACCCGACGGCGAGCAGCGAGCTCGTGCTGTTCCAGCAGTCCGACGACCGACGGCATCCGCAACCTCCCGGCAAGCGACGACACGACAGGTCACCACTCCCGCAGAATCACCGACCCCACCCCCGACCAGCGAAAACGCCGCCCTCAAGACCGGAAAGACAACAACCACTGAGGACTCGCATAACGGGAGGCGTGGATGCTCGATGGGGTAGACCTTGGAGTTCACGTCCCCCGTGGATCGCCAGTTCCATGTACATGCGCCATCTTCAAAACCACTGGTCAGGCGGTCTTCCGTGACGGGCGGTGGTGATCTCGCTGGACCGGCCGGGCTTGGCCGCGGAGATCCAGATCAAGTTGCCCTTCTCATCGGTCAGCGCGAGAAACAGCAGGCCATGAGCCTTGTGCTTGCCTGAGTGTGCGCCGTGAGGCGCTCGTTGTTCGAGTGGAGGTGAAAGACCACCACCATCGTCCTGTCGCAGCAGGGCGGTTGAAGCTGGGGCAGCCTGAACCGGGAGGTGCCGGGGGCGGCGGGAAGCAGCCCCGACAAAGCCGGGACGTGCCAGTACTGCCAGATGGTGCGGGTCCGGCAAGCGAGACGGAGAGGAGTACGCGAGGAACCGGCGTCTACGCCTCCTTAAGGCACGCCAGCTCGAACCTGGTGGATCTGGGCTGGATGCGGGTGCGTCCCTGCTGGATATTCGGCTGGCGGGGAACTCCCCGAGCGATCTGTTGCGGTCGTGCGGGGAGGCCACGGTGAAGTGCTGCGGGGTAGCCGTGGCGAGGCCGCAGGGGTATAGCCGGGCTCCTACTTCGACGATCGAACAGCGAGTGAACACGGGAACCGTCCCGGTCCCGCCCTCAAACCGCGCCTCCAGCACGGCGGATGGGCTGGGGCCATCGTCGGCCGATCGGGCCGGGACGGGGCGGAGCCGCCGTAGTACTCCGAGCCGGGGAGAGCCCGGCACATGGGGAAGGGCGGCAGCGGTTTCGAGAAGAGAGCGCCAACACCAGCCCCGGCTGGGGCGACGACAAGCCGGACGTGATCTGGGACTGCGACCACGGCAAGACCGACATGTGCCAGTACCACGAGGTGAACGCCTGGACCGCGCTAGGCAAGCGCCGCCAGGTCTCCAACGTGATCAACAACTGCGCCAGCAACCGGGACCTGACCCTCACCCGCACCGACACCAACACCAACACCAACACCATGAGCACCCAGTACTCCTTCGAGCAGTCGACGTCCGTGGAGGTGTCCGTCGGGTTCGAGGACAAGCTCGTGGCGGGGGTGAAGGCGAGCTCCTCGCAGTCCGAGACCTGGACCGTGGGCAGCACCCGCACCGCGACCGAGACCCACACCTCGACCATCCCGGCCGGCCAGCGGGGCGCCTGGTGGTTCGCCCCGTACGTCCACCACTCCCAGGGCTGGCTGGAGGTCCACTACGGCAAGCGCAAGCAAGGCCGCTACTTCTGGTACTACCCCGGCCAGGGCTCCACGGGCGTGCACGTCGACACCCCCGTCTACCTGAAGGGCAACGGCGAACTGAAGGGCCAGTTCTACTGGGCGACCTGGAAGTGCTGACCCAATGACCCACCGTGGGGCGGATGCTGTGTGGCCTGTGCGGGACCGACCGTATGGTTCCGTTCGGCGTCCGTGAGCCCAACGGCACACGGGAGCGCGCGGAGAAGTCGTCCGACGCGCTCCTCCGTGTTCCGACCCGTGATCTCCTCTGGGGCAAGGGCGACCCGCCCCGTGGACAATTGAGTTGAGCTCAACTTATACTGGGCCTCATGGCCGAACCGAGGACGTCACGATCCGCGAGCTCGCGGGAGAAGCTGCTGCGCGCCGCGGCCGAAGAGCTCGCCGCCACCGGCGAGCTGGAGGTGGCCGCGGTAACGCGCAGGGCCGGGGTGAGCACAGGTCTGCCCTACCGGTATTTCGGCACCCGCAGCGGTCTGCTGATCGCGGTGCTGGACGACTTCTACCAGCGGCTCGGTGCGGCTGCGGCCCTGCGCGAGTACGACTGCACCACCTGGGCCGAGCGGGAACAGCAACGGATTCGCGACTGGGTGGCCTTCCTGTACGCCGAGCCTCTGGCGCCCGTTCTGCTGGGAGGGCTGACCGGCGACGCGGAGGTCGCCACGGCCAACACCCGTCAACTGCACACGCTCATCGAACTCGGCGCACGCAACATGGCGCACGCCCAGCACGCCGGCGAACTCCCGGCCGCCCGCGACCCGGAATTCCTCGCCGCGGCCACACTCGGCGGCACTCACGCCGTGATCTCCACGGCCCTCACCCGCACCCCGCGTCCGCCGTCCGAGGACCTCGTCGCCCAACTGTGGGCCTTCGTCTCCGGCGCCGTGGGACTGATCCCACCACCGTCCCTCTCCTGAGGAGAGCACAACACCATGTCTCACAAGCCCGCCCCTGCCCCCGGCAACAACCGCGTGGACACCATCGACTCGCTCGACGGCCTCCATGCCGACCTGGCTCGACGGCACAGGTCCACACAAAGCAGTGGAGCCACAGTCCCCGACGCTGTGGTCGACGCCGACCTCGCCGCGCTGCAGCGCGACGGACACGTCATCCTGGACAACCTCCTCACCGAAGCCGAGTGCGAGGAAATCCGGGCAGCCGTGGTGCCCCTGCTGAACAACACCGGACGCAACACCTTCGAGGGCCACCTGACCCAGCGCGTCTACAGCGTCCTCAACAAGACCCGGGCCTGTGACCGCATGGTCGACCACCCGAGAGTACTGGCCCTGCTGGACCGGCTGCTGCTGCCCAACTACCTGCTCTCCCAACTCCAGGTCATCAACATCCTCCCCGGCGAGGACGCCCAGCTGCTGCACCACGACGACGGCATGTACCCCCTGCCCCGCCCCCGGCCGCCGCTCAGCGCCGCCACGGTGTGGTCCATCGACGCCTTCACCCAGGAAAACGGGGCCACCGTGGTCCTGCCGGACAGCCACCGCTGGGACGACAGTCGCCAACCGGCCGACGACGACGCCCGGGTGCAGGCCGTCATGCCGCCCGGCTCGTGCGTCTTCTTCGTCGGCACCCTGTGGCACGGGGGCGGCGCCAACGCGTCCGACCGTGCCCGCCTGGCGGTTACGGCCCAGTACTGCGAGCCATGGCTGCGGCCGCAGGAGGCGTTCAACCTCTCCACCACCCGGGACACCGTCCGAGTGGTGTCCGAGGACATCCGCCGGATGCTCGGCTACAGCATCCATCCGCCCTTCGTCGGGATGGTCGAGGGCATGCACCCCAA
The DNA here is from genome assembly GCF_036898825.1 of Streptomyces sp. B21-083. Lineage (GTDB taxonomy): Bacteria > Actinomycetota > Actinomycetes > Streptomycetales > Streptomycetaceae > Streptomyces. Next base: position 1,134,456 of record NZ_JARUND010000002.1, read on the forward strand.
GCGCCTGCTCGACACCCCGTCCTGAGTACGCGTCACAGGGCCCGGCGGGCTTCCGGACATTCGGCAGGGCGGCGGTACGTACGGTCGCGGCCCCGGCTCGGATGTGCTCCATTGGCCATCTCGTCGCGTTTCAGCGTGAGGCCGACCTGCCGCCTGGCCTCACCGAGGGACTCAATGCCGCCAAGGTGTCACCTGACCAGACTCAGCGACGCGGGCGGGCGCGGGATTCAGGCGCTGTGGTGTGACGCCGCTCGGCCGATCACGTAGGCCCCACACGTCTTGTCGACAGGCGGCTGTCCGGCATGGACGTGGGTCACGGGTGGGCCGGGAGCCAGCGCTGCTGGACGGCGCGTACGCCGGCCTCGAAGCGGCTGCGCGCGCCGAGACGGTCCATCAGTTCGAAGGCGATGCGGCGGGCGGTGCGGTGGGACACTCCGAGGCGCTTGGCGATGGCCTCGTCGGTGTGGCCCTCGGCGAGCAGGCGCAGGGCGGTGGCCTGCTGGCCGGTGAGGCCGTGCGCGTCGGTGGGGACGAACTGGCCGAGTGGGCTGGGCGGGGGTGGCCGCGGCCCAGGTCATCTCGGAGACCCAGACGCCCTGCCCGCCGCCTTTCGAAGCCGTGCCCACAGCGTGCCCATAAGAGCGGAGAACCGCGGTCAACAGCCGGCGACCATGCGCTGCCGGGCACCAGCCAAGAGAGCATATGCCCAGGTCAGAAGCCATGTGCCTGCCCAAGCGCCATGGCTTCCCAAGCTGAGGCTGCGAGTTGATTCTCGTCATCTGCTCCATGCGAAACCCCCAGGTCAATGACCCGGGGGTTCTTTGTTGTCTAGACCGATGGGCGGGGCGGGCACCACATCCGCACCATAAGGGCGCGGCTAGCTGCCCGTGGGCTTGGCGGAACGGGCCGCTGACGGTCGCCACAACGCGGAGTGTCGGCGGCCTCTGAACCCGGACCCTTCAGGGTTGGTGAGTTCTGTCCCCGTCTATGACTCTGCTGCGCGATTCGCTGCGGTGGTGGGGCGTGGTCCGCGGTGATCGTTCCTGAAGGGCCGGATCCGCCCGTCGCTCAGGACCGGCTCGGATCAGACCGCGTCACGCCGTTGGCCGGTACGGCCCCGTGCTCAGCTTCTCGGGCAGCGGGTCGGTGAGGCCGCCGCTCGGCGACTGCCGCTTGGCGGAGGGCTCGGTCGGCCAGACCGCGGGGCAGTGGGTGCCCTTGCGGGGGGTCTTCAGGGTGAGGAGGTAGGTGTCGATGGCGTCACGCGCGCACGGGCTCCGATAGTAGACGGCGTGGCCGACACCGTCGTACGTGAGGAGCACCGCCTCGCGGCCGATCTGGCGGGCCGCGTTGGAGGCCCACTCGTACGGCGTCGCCGGGTCGAAACGGCTGTTGACCATCAGGATCGGCGGGGTCCCGTCGACGTGGAGCCGGCGCGGCGGATTGGTCACCTCGGTCGGCCAGTTCTGGCAGCCGGTCTGGACCGTCCAGCCGATGGGGCTGACGCGGGTGACGGGGGCGAGGCGGACGAGCTCACGTTCGAAGCCCGCGAGGGTGGCGTACGCGGGAACGTCGAAGTCGTAGTCCTGGCACACCACCGAGAAGAACGGGTAGTCCGTCGGCTCGCCGTACTTCGGGAGCGACCGTGCCGTCGCCGGCGCTGCGGCGTCCATGTCGGCGAGATCCTTCGCCAACTGGAACCAGGTGGACGGCCTGTACAGGGGGCCCACGATGAGGCTCTGGACCTCCTGGGGAGTGACCGTGTGGGGCGGGTCCCCCGGAAGGACCAGCTCACCGGCGTCCGCGCGTTTGTAGAGCGACCCGAACAGGGCGCGGGCGTCCTGGTCGTGGAGCGCGCAGGACGGCGTACGGGCGCACCAGTCGGCGAACTGGCCGTACGCCTCCTCCAATGCCCTGGTCTCGGTCTTCTGGAAGTCCCACATGCCCAGGCTGTGGTCCATGTTGGAGTCGAGGGTCATCGCGCGGACGCGGTGCGGATAGCGCTCGGCGTACTGCTGGCCCAGCAAGGTGCCGTAGGAGATGCCGTAGTAGCTGATCCGCTGCTCGCCGAGTCCGGCGCGGATCGCGTCCATGTCGCGGACGACGCTGCCGGTGTCCATGTGGTCGACGAGCGGCCCGGTCAGGTCGCGGCAGTTCTCGCCGAGCGCGCGGTTCGCCTCGCGGAGGTCGTCGAAGGAGGAGTCGCTGTCCGGGTAGAGCAACTCACCCTGGGCCGTCAGCAGGTCCGTGTCGCACATCACCGGGTTGCTGCGGCCGACGCCGCGTGGGTCGAAGCCCACGATGTCGAACCGCTTCAGCAGTTCGGGCGAGAAGGAGTCGGGAGCGTCGAGCGCGAAGTCCACACCGGAGCCGCCCGGGCCACCGGGGTTGATCAGCAGCGAGCCGATCCGGCGCTCGGGGTCGGTGGCCAGGTGACGGGCGAGGGCCAGGTCGATGGTGGCGCCGTGGGGTCGGTTCCAATCCACGGGCACCTTGAGAGTGGCGCACTCGAAGGTGCCCTGGCCGGTGGGTGATTCACAGGGTTTCCAGGCTATGCGCCCGGGCGACGCGGGCTTGGCCGAGGGGGTGGCGACGGCGGTCCCGGTGAGCAACTGGCCGAACAGTGCGGTGACCAGGGCTCCGACAGCCAGTCGTCTGCGCGCTCTCGAGCGCGGGGTCGGTGGGGGGTTGGATGACACGGTTGTTCCTCCATGAATCAGGAGTCCAGGAGATGGATCACAGCATGGGCACAACATACTTGTAATTTCAAGCAAATTGATGATCAATCAGATAACGACGGGCTCAACTCCTTGTCCAGGGGCCCGGGATGTGGCGTCCGGGCCGGGGCGACACAGCGCGGCGGCCCGGACGAGTACCGAGGCGTCGGAGTCGTCGCCCGCTCGGGATCCCGTCCGCCGTCCGACCTCACCGGCCTCGCCGATGCCACGGGCCTGACCGGCGCGTTCGCAGACGCGCCGCGCAGGCTGCGATCGTGTGGCACCGGGCGCTGACCCGTGCGCAGGCGGTCGATCTGGCGGTGATGCTCACCGGCGGCGGCGAGCCGATATCGGATCCGGCCCTGTCGCGGGATCAGACGGAGGTCTTCGGCCCGGTCACCTCCACTACGACCCGCTGGCGCCTACCGGCGGGGCCCCGCCCCAGCCGCAGTCGCCCGCTTGCACCCGGCGAGAGCTGCTGCCCGGGAAGTCGGCTGGCTGCAGGCGGCCGAGACCAGGTGCGGCACACCTGCGGCCCCGTGCAGACGACCACTGGCCCACCCGGCCTGCTCCTGGACATGACACAACCCTCGTCACCTGCCACGCGAAGGAGAAGCAGGCGGCCACCGATGAACGCGGCTTCGGGTAAGGGCTACCGCCGTACCTCTCGGCGAGCTGGGCGGACGACAACGTCTCAAGATCCCCGACTGTGAGGATGCGGGAGACACCGCTCGAGGGTCTGACCCGATCCCCGATTGACGCTCCGGCTGTCCTCACTCTGGATCGTCGGCCTTCCGAGCGCGGTGCCGTCGCGCGTACCGGTTCAGAGTCGCTCGACGGTCACGCCACGGGGCGCCGTTGCCGACCAGGGCCGGTTGAACCTCCTCCCACCAAGCACCCGGCAAGCACCCGGCACAGAAAAATCACACGCCTCCCACAGAAGCCGCTCCTCTCGCGAGGATTACCCATCCGTAACACGTCTAGGGTCCCTTCCACCCCCCATTACTTGAAACTTGAAAGGACGTGACGTGCGTTCACGTTCCCACATACAGAAGCGGCACCGGGCGACTCGCAAAGGCCGCACCGTTCCGGTGCTCCTCGCGCTCGCCGCAGCGGGTTCCGTGTTGGCCGTGCCCGCGTTGGCCAGCGGGCCGGACGGCCCGGACCGAGCCGACCTGCGAGCCGACGTCAACCGTGACGGTACGGTCGACGTCCTCGGCGAGAGCGACACCACCGGTGAGGACAGTTGGTCGACCGGGCGCGGAGCGGTCGTCCTGCCCAACATCGACGACGACAGCAAGCGCTGCCCGGTCACAGGTTCGGACGGCAAGCCGCTCACCGACGAGGAGTTGGCGTCCTGCAACGACGCCACCGACACCCGGGTCAACGGCGCCGCCGACGCCGCCGACCTGGCCCGTGTGCGCTCCGTGCCGATGAAGGACCTCCCCGACGGCGCCACGGGCAGGGTGAGCGTGAGCGCGGGAGCGGCCCACTCCCGGGTGTTCCTGCAGCGGGGCGACACGTGGGTGCCGGTCGAGCCCGGCACCCGCCTGTCTGCCGCCGCGCTGCGCTCGGGCGCGGTGTTCGGTGTCGAGGCGACCGACATCATCCGCGACAACGCCGTCTGGGACGGGACGGTGCGCATCCGGCTGTCCGTGACGTCCTCCGACGGCCTCTCCTCCGACGAGATCACCCTGCGGACCGCTCCGCTGCTGACCCAGCATCACCTCCAGAAGACCGAGCAGGTGATGGTCTCGAAGCTACCGGTCAACACCGACTTCGCTCGCGGTCAGCACGAGTTCGTGAACAGCCTGGGCAAGGCGGTGAAGGCGGCCGGCGTCACGAAACCACTCGTGACCCTGGACGGATACGACGAGATCTGGGCGCAGGACTTCGTCGAGCCGGCGTACGTCAGCATGACCGGAGCGGACGGGCACCGCCAAGCGATGCGGATCATGCTGCGTTCCGCCCAGCCGGATCGCGAGGCCGGCCGCGAGCTGTTCGAGAAGCTGCGCGGGCCGAACGTCGGAGCGGTGCAGGTCTCCGGTGTGCGCGACTCGGAGGAGTGGACGCTGAACTCCATGGGCAACCTGGAGACCATCCCGCCTTACACGCACGGTGGGGAATCCTTCCCGGCGGGCCGCGTCATCATGGGCGAGCGCAAGGACAACGGCTCGAAGCCGGCGCAGGCCATGCGAACGCTGCTGAGGTCGCAGGGACTCCAGGACCCGCTGCTCCTGGACACCTCCTGGCTCTACGTCGGCCACGTCGACGAGTTCGTGCAGTTCCTGCCCGCCGACACCCCGCGCGGCTGGCGCATCGGCGTCGCCGACCCCGAGGCGGGAATGCGACTGCTGCGCGACGCCCAGCGCGATGGCCACGGCTCCACGAAGATGTTCTCGGTGCCCGGTACGCCCGACGTCCCCGCTCCCACCGAGACCATCGACCAGGTCCTCGCCTCGCGCACGTGGGCCGCCGACAACACCCGCGCCGCCGAGCGCATCGAGGCGAACCTGGACGTCCTCAAGCGGGAGACGGGCGTCACCGACGACGAGATCGTCCGGGTGCCGGCCCTGTTCACGCGGGGCACGCTGCAGGAGGACTCCTCCGGGGACAAGACACGCATGCCGCTGCTGAAGCAGCTGGGCGGACGGTTCCAGGCACCGGAGGAGACGAGCAGCCTCGGTCAGCAGGGACTGCTCGACGTGCTGGCCGGCGGCGGGACCGCCGGAGAGGCGGCCACGCGGGCCAGCGCGTACGTGCCGGGCGCGGTGAACGGCATCCTGCTCGACCGGAAGCACTACCTGGCGCCGCGCCAGTGGGGTCCGGTGGTCGGCGGCAAGGACATCTTCACGCAGGCCGTGACCGCCGCGTACGCCGGGGCCGGGCTGAAGGTCTCCTACCTGGACGACTGGTCCACGTACCACCTCAACATGGGTGAGATCCACTGCGCGACGAACACGCTGCGGGACGTCTCCGCGGCCTGGTGGAAGCAGTAGCTCCGGCCGGTGCCGAGCGCACGGGCGGACGCGGGGTCAGAATCAGCGAAACCGTCTGAAGGTCATCGCCGGCCACCAGGGCACCGCCCGGGCCGCGAAGGAGGACGCCCGGGACTCGGGCATCCTCCGCCGCACCCTGACCGCCCTGCGGGAGACCGGGCACACCTGACGATCACACTCGACCTGAACAAGGCCGAGTCCCCCGACATCACCATGCCGGAGAGCTCGGCCAAATCCTCCTCCTTCATGGTCCTGGGCTTCCCGGACCCCGCGCAAGAAAGCCGGGCCGGGCGGTCCGTGTTCTCACACGGACCGCCCGGCCCGGCTCCGGTCGTTGTCAGGAGGCCTGGGAGGTACGCGAGGGCACCCGTGTGGGCCAGCCTGCTGCCCGCGCCCCATTCCGTCTGGCCGGGGGTCGTCCTGACCACCAGGACGGTGCAGTTCAGATCCGCCCAGAACGAGATGACCTGGCCGGAACCCGCGTTGTTGCCGGTGGAGCGCGCGGTGGCGATGTCCGGGATGTCCGTGCGCCTGAGGTCCGCGGGCCGTGTCGCCACTGCCCGCGGACCGTGCGCCTACCGGGTGACCTTCGCGATGGCCACGGTGCCTGTTTCCACGACCGTGCTGAGCTTGTTCACCAGTCGTACCTCGCCGATGAGCCGACGGTCCTTGCCGGGGACCGCCGCGGGCGTGACGTGTGCGGAGACCTTCCTCGACGCTCCCATGCCGAGCTTCACCGCCTTGGAACCGTCGGCCTTGAGCGAGCCGAGCGTGGTGGAGAAGAACACGTCGCGGTAGTCGTACGTGGTCGAACCCGCGGGCGCCTCGAAGGCGAACACCTCGATCGTGTAGGTCCCGGAGGCCGGGTGGGCGATGGAGACGGACTCGTCGGAGTCGGAGTCCGCGTCCTGGGCGACCTGGGCTCCGTGGGAGTCGTACACCGCCAGGTCCAGGTCGGCGCCCTCGTCGGAGACGCCGCCGATGGCCACGTCCAGCGATGCGGTGCCCTTGGGGACCTTGACGGTGGTGGTCCGCGTGGCCCCCTCGGCGATGGTCGGCCGACCGGTCTCCTCGGAGCCGAGCGGGCCGTCCTTCAGGGTGCCGTCCACCGGCGCGTAGGTGTTGGTGAGCTTCCACGAGACAGCGGACGCGGTGCCGATCCTGGCCTGCGGGACGGTCACCGGCTTCGGGCCGAAGGACGCGCGGTACGCGGTGGCTTTGAGGTCGTACGGGTTGTCGAACGGCTCCGTGAAGGAGAACGTGCTGACGGTGATCTCCCAGACACCGGCCCGAGGGTTGGCCCACGCGGCCTCGTCGATCGCGTCGTCGTCGTCCTCCTGCGGGAGGCCGTACGGGTCGACCGCCTGGAAGTACGCCCAGCCGCCCTCCTTCTCCCCGCCGATGGCGACCTCCAGCTTCCGCGTGCCCTCGGGGATGGTCACGAGGTACGACTTCACACCGTTGCGCTGCACCGAGCCCCGGGCGGAGAAGACGTACTTCGCCGGGGTGGAGACCACGACGGTCGTCAGGATCTGTTTGTCGGTGCCGACCGTGGCCGGTTGGTCGACCTCCAGGCGGGCGGTCTTGATACCCACGGACGTGGGCGAGGCCTGGACCTGGAATGTGACCGGCTTGTTCAGCGGGAGTACGACCCACTTGGGGCCGGGGATCGAGAAGGTGTCACCGGCGTTGTTCTTCAGCCGCAGCTCGTGCGAGAGCGGAGCGTCCGGGCCCGAGGTGCGGCTGATGGTGACCGGATAGGTCTTCGTCTGGCCAACCTTCAGCCCGCCCTCACGGTCGTAGATACCGGTGCCGAAGCCCGGGGTCTTCAGCTTCTGGTCGAGCGCGGTGTCGACCGGGGCGCTGACGGTGTAGTCGTAAGCCGACACGCCCCGTTCGATGGCTTTCCAGGCGGCGTTGACGTCGATGAGGCCGGCGCCCTCCGCGTTGGCCTGAAGTCCGGGGATGTGCTTGGCCGTTGACGTCAGGGCCGTGCGGAGCTTCGCCGGCGGCAGGTCGATGTGGCGCCCCTTCGCGGCGGACAGCAGCAGCGCGGTCGCGCCGGTGGCCTGCGGGGACGCCATCGACGTGCCCTGGTAAGCCGCGTAGCCGGGCGGCAGTTTCCAGCTGGTGCCCTGCACCATGCCCGGCATCCAGGTCGGGGTGGTGTTGACCGAGGAGCCGGGCGCCACCAGGGTCGGGGCGAAGCCGCCGTCCTCGCGCGGGCCGCGCGAGGAGAAGGGGAACACGGAGTACTTCGTCTTCACGACGGAGTCGTAGTTGGCGGCCCAGGTCTCCTTGGAGACGCCGGCGGCCACCGAGACCACCTTGTCGTCCAGGCCGGGGTCCTCCGCGGTGTTGGCGCCGGGACCGGAGTTGCCGCCCGCGACGACCAGCTGGACGCCGTACTGGTCGATGAGGCGCTGGTAGAGCTCGGCGCGCGCGTTGTTGCCGTCGTTGACCGCCGGCAGCTCGCCGATGGACATGTTGACGACGTCGACACCACGGTTCGCGACGAGATCGATCATCCCCTCGGTCATGGCGGTGGTGGAGCAGAAACCGTCGAACCCACAGGCACGGGCCGAGACGATCTGCGCGCCGGGAGCGGCGCCGTTCATCTTCCCGCCGAACAGGCCATTGGCTGCGGCGATTCCGCCGACGTGCGTGCCGTGCCAGTCGCTGACGACACCGATGTCGACGTAGTCGGACTTCTTGCCGGCCCAGTCGGCGCCCAGCGGGTCCAGGGGTACGTCCTTGCGGATCTGTACGACGAACGGCTGCCGCTCGGAGATCCTGGTGGACGGCTTGTCCTTGCCGAACCAGCCGATCTGGTGGCCATCCCCGTACGGCCTCATCGGCTTGTCGTCGGTGAAGTCGTGGTTGTCGTTCACGTCGACGGTGACCGTGCCGGCCCCGGGGCTGTACAGCACGCCCCAGTCGTCGGTGGTGTCCCCGTCACGGTTCGCGTCGCCGTCGGGGGCACCGTCAGTGATGTCACCGGCCTTGGTGGCCGACTCGTGGAAGAGGTTGATCCGGTACGAGCCCGCCGGGGCCTTCCAGGTCTTGCCGCCGTAGGTGAAGTCGGGCCCGGACACCCTGGTCGTCATCCGCCGCCAGGTCTCGTCGCCGTCGGTGACCGGGTCGGTGGAGGTCACCCAGTCGACGATCTTCCGCTGGCCGGTGGTCGTCTTCTGCAGCGCCGGGTGCGCGAGGTCCACGCCGGTGTCGACGACACCGATGGTGACGCCGCGGCCGTCGGCCTCGGGGTTCTTCTGTACGAAGTCGACGGCGCCCGTCTCGTAGGAGGGGTTGTAGGGGTTCTTGGCGGGGGTGTTCCTGCCCGGGGCGGGGTTCGCGGGTTCGGTGCCCGAACTCGCCCGCACGGACGCGCCGTTCGCCATCCTGTTGGTTACAGCGGGAGGCGGGGCGATCCTGATCTTCTGCCGTAGGTCGATGGCCTGCACGGAGGACAGCCTCGCGGCGGCCGCGATCGCCGATTCCGCCCTGTCGGCGGGGACGGTGGCCCGGACGTAGCCGAGCCTGTCGTCAGTACGGCCTACGGAGCCGCCCTTGACGGCGTCGAGTTGCCGGGCGACCACATCGGTGTCGCCGGGCGCGGTCGCGATCATCATCGTGATGCTCTGCTCGCCGGCGGCCCTGGCCTCGGCGAGCAGGGCGGCGTCGAAGGAACCGAGCTTGTCGTGCGTGGACTTGAGCGGGTCGTCGAGTGTCGGTGGGGCCTGCGGAACGTCGGCCGCGAAGGCACCAGGTGTCGGCCCGGCGGCGCAGAACGTGGCCACCAGCCCCGCGACGACGGCGAGGCGGGCCACACGGACCGCGCCGGGTATCGGGGAACTGTGGGGGGTGGGAGACATACGGAATCCCTGCTGAGGAAGGAACGTGTGCGCACGAGCGACGGGGCGATCGCCTCTGGTCGCCGTGGTCCGAAGACGATCTCGGACGGTTGCCGATCATCGCACGGATGACCCAATAGTTCTTGAGACTTCACACAAGTTCCACGGCCTTCATGAGGCGAAGCGACCGAAGCGAGCCGACTGCCGACGGATCTCCCGAGCCTCGACGGGCAGGCAACAGGCTGCTGGGGCACCTCAGTTGACCCGACTGCCTCCAGCCCTCCCCGCTCACCTCGTCGGCCTCGTGGCGGCGGCCGCGCCGCAGGAAGCAGGGGCCGCCGGAACGAGCGCCGGCCGTTCCGAGGGAGCCGGTTCCGGTGCGGCGGCTGACGGCAGCGGCCGGCGTCACCCACACCACGCCGGGGACGGTGGCGAGTTACACGGCCTGCCGCGTGGTCGAGGCGCTTGCAGCCGGCCGGGGCTACGGTCAACAGCGGATGACCCGACCGAAACGACCACCCCAGCGGGCAGTCATCCGCGCAGGTCAGAGCCATACGGCCGACCCAGGCGCCGCCGCTTCCCAAGCTGGGAGTGCGAGTTCGATTCACGTCACCCGCTCCATGACAAAGACCCAGGTCAGCGACCCGGGCCTTTTTTGCTGCGCGCTTTCGCCGCTGACGATGCGAGCCCGGCTTCGACGTCGTCGGCGAGACCGGTGACGGCGACCAGGCCGTACGGCTCGCCGCGCGGCTGCGCCCAGACGTGGTGCTGATGGACCTCCGGCTGACCGACGACACGGCCCCCCGCACCGGGGGCAACGCCTCGACGCGACCCGGCGGATCACCGCCGACGCCCCCGGCAGCCGGGTCGTCGTCCTCACCGGATCCGGCACCCGGGCGACGTCGTACGGGCGATGGAGGCCGGCGCCCGCGGCTACATTCGCAAGGCGGGACCGCCCGAGGAACTGTTCCGGGCCGTGCGCGCCGCGGCGGCCGGCGGGACGGGGCTCGCCCCGGAGGCCGCCGGACACCTCGCCGGTCACCTGGCCGATCCGGGGGCAGCCCTGAGCAACCGGGAGATCGAGGTCGTACGACTGCTGGCACTGGGCCACAGCAACCGCTCCATCGCCGTCTCTCTCCATCTCACCGAGGCCACGATCAAGACCCACCTGGTCCACGTCTACCGCAAACTCGGCACGGAGAACCGGGCGAGCACGGTGTCCGAGACGGTCCGGCGAGGGCTGCTCGAACTGGGCTGAGCCGGCAGCAGGGCCCGGCCCGCTCCCTCGCCTAGCGCCAAGGGCGCCGGTCATCGTCCGCCCATCGCGGTACCGGCCGATGCGTTCGGTGGAGCAGCCCACGTAGTCGCCGATGAAGGAGCGCCGGAAGCGTTCGGTGGGCGGCGGGGCTGGGTGCCGTGACAGAGGCTGCCATTGAAATAAGGGAGGTCGCCCGGGGCTATGCCGACGGACACGAGAGCCGGGCCGGGCGGCGGAACATACTCGCGGACGAACGACACCTCCGGTCCGCCGGCTCCGGGCAGAACAGATCCATGCGGTGCGTCCCCGGCACGACCTCCAGCCCAGCATTGTCGCGGCAGCGTAGACCGAACCGCCGCCGCAGTGACCCGCCAGCGGGCCGAGCATCGACATGTCCGATGGAGCCGCCTCCGACTTGCTGCTGGGCAGTTCACCGAGCTGGCCCATGAGGCCGGGGCGCGGCTGCGCGCCGAGGGCGCGCCACCCCCGGCGCGTGCAGCTGTGGTCTCACCCGGGCAGCGTGCCCTCGTGTCGAAGTAGCCGCCGGTCGGGCCGTCGGGGCCCACCTGCGCCATGCGTACGGTGATAATTCCTCCGAGCCTCGCGCCGATGATCGTCACCGGAATGACCATGGTCCTTCCTGATCGCGGACCGCTGGGTGCACACCCGGCAGGTCACACCTGAAACGATGTTCCAGTAACGGCCTCGTCCCTGCCGGGCACGCTCCGGGTTCAGAGGTGGATCACCAGGCCACCTCACCGTGACGGTCACGGAAGGTCCCGGTCGGTCCGTCCGCTCCGATGGAGGCGAGTTCGACGATCGCCTCGGTCCCCTCGGTCACGGTCTGCGGGCCGCGGTGCCCGTTGAAGTCGGTCGCGGTGAAGCCCGGGTCGACCGCGTTCACCTTCAGGTCCGGCCAGGACTTCGCGTACTGCGTGGTCAGCATGGTCACGGCGGCCTTCGACGCTGTGTAGAGGGGCACGATGGCCTGGCTTTCGACGCGCTCGGCGTCGTGGGTCAGCGCGAACGACCCCATGCCGCTGGACACATTGACGATGACCGGGCTCGCGGACTTGCGGAGCAGGGGCAGGAACGCGTGCGTCACCCGGACGATCCCCACGACGTTGACCTCGAACACCGCGCTCGCGTCAGCGGCCGTGAGCTGGTCGGCGGGGCTGTACGGTCCGAGAACACCTGCGTTGTTGATCAGGACGTCGATGCCGCCCTCGCGAGCTCCGATGTCGGCGGCGGCCGCGGTCACCGACGCGTCGTCGGTCACATCGATCTGGACGAAACGGGCACCGAGGGCTTCGGCGGCGGCCTGGCCGCGCTCGGGATCGCGAGCGCCGAGGACGACGGTGTGGCCGGCCTCGATCAGTCGGCGGGCGGTCTCGTACCCGAGGGACTTGTTGGCTCCTGTGATGAATGTTGTTGTCATGCGTTCACTGTCGGCCCGTGCCGTGAGGACAACCAGTGCCCCCTGCGACGGTAGGACTGCCAGTACCAGGCACACCGCCTGCCCGGCGGACACAATGGCCGAGTGGACGAGACCCTTGGCACGGCATTGCGCCGCTGGCGCGACCGGCTTTCCCCTCTCGACGTCGGGCGGACTTCGCGGCCCGGACGGCGTGCCGTGGGGTTGCGGCGCGAGGAACTCGCCGACCTCGCAGGGCTGTCGGTCGACTACGTGGTACGGCTGGAACAGGGGCGTGCGACGAGCCCTTCGGCGCAGGTCGTCGCGAGCCTGGCCAGGGCACTGCAACTGCAACCCATGGAGCGCGACCACGCCTACCGGCTGGCCGGCCTCCTCCCACCGCAGGAGGGGACGATCTCCACCCATGTTCCAGCGGGGGTCCAGCGGATGCTGGCACGCCTCGGGGAGTTCCCCGTGGGCGTGTTCAGTGCCGACTGGACCCTGCTGTCCTGGACTCCCGCATGGGCAGTGCTGATGGGAGACCCCAGCGGACGGACACAGGCCGAGCGGAACCTGATGCGGGCGGCCTTCGCCGCAGGGCCCAGCCGGCTCGCGAACTGGCCAGTGATCCGGGACGGCGACGCCCTGCATCCAGCCCTCGTCGCCGATCTGCGCACGGCTCTCGTCGACTACCCCCGCGACCGGGGACTGATCGACCTTGTCGCGGAACTGCGCTCCACCAGTGCGGAGTTCACCCGGCTGTGGGACGAGGGCGCCGTCGGTCCGCACGTCTCGGCCCGCAAGACCGTCGTACACCCCCAGGTCGGCGAGGTGACATGCGACTGCGACGTGCTCACCGTCCCGGGCTGCGACGTCCGTCTCGTCGTGTACACGGTGGCCGCCGGTTCCGACGACGCCGAGAAACTGGACTTCCTCCGGGTCACGAACGGTGTCCGCACCGACGGATCGTCACCTGCGGGGCCCGGCCTGTTCTCCACGCCGTAACAGTCGGACCGGCCGGACCCGTCCAGTCGCCAGGTAGGCCAATGTGGACCGCCCCACGCCAGGTTGTCGCCGGTCAAGGGTGGCTTCGCCCGTGAGGCGGCGCGCTGCACGAGTCGGGCGACGGCGGGACCGATGGTCCAGCGTCCGGGACAGGTGCGTCCGGCGTTGCCGGCGGGATGTATGCGGATACGCTGACGCATCAATATTGCTGGAGGAGCAAATGAGCCTCGCGATGCATGCCGTCGCACTGTACTTGCGGGTCACCGCCAAGCCCGGCTTGTCGACCGCGGAGCGTGCCCGGGACCGGATGCGCAAGCCGAAGGGGCCTGCACAGCCACCTGCCGCGCTGAGCCGACGCCACGACGTGTCGGTGCGGCAGGTCAGCGGGTTCGACTGCTGGACCGTCCTGCCACGCGGGAAGGCGGCCACTCGCGGTGCCGTGTACCTGCACGGCGGGGCATACACCAGCGAGATCACCAAACAGCACTGGGCCCTGGTCGGCGCGCTGGCCGACGAAGGCGTCCAGGTCGAGGTGCCTCTCTACGGTCTCTCCCCCCAGCACACCTACCGCGAGGCGTATCCGCTGGTGATCGAGGTGTACCGGCAGCTGCTGGAGCGGTTGCCCGCCGCAGCGGTGACCCTCGCCGGCGACTCAGCCGGCGGCGGTCTCGCGCTCGGCATCGCCCAAGAACTCCCGGCGGCAGGCCTGCCACAGCCCCGCCGGATCGATCTGATCTCCCCCTGGCTCGACCTCACCCTCAGCCAACCCGCGGTGCAGGCCGCCGCACCGCACGACCCGTGGCTGTCCCCGGCCGGCCTCGTCGAGATGGGCCACGCCTGGGCGGGCGGCGACGATCCGTCCGACGCGCGCCTGAGCCCCATCAACGGCCCGCTGAACGGCCTCGCACCGGTGTCGGTGTTCATCGGCACCCGCGACATCTTCTACCCGGACGTGTGCCGCCTGCGCGACCGCGCAGCCGCCGAGGGAACGACACTCGACGTGACGGTCTGCGCGGGCGCCGTGCACGTCTACCCACTGACACCCACGCCCGAAGGCCGGGCCGCAGCCACCCGCCTCGTGAAGGACATCTCCCAGTAACCGAGTGTCGGACACAGCCCCGTTGATGCCCGCTACGGCCAGGGTGCAGCTCGGTGGTCAGGTCACCCGCGCCAGCGCCAGCGCCCGAGCCCCTGGTCCTCCGGCTCGACGGCGACACCCCCGGGCAGGCTCCTTCTACAGCTCCCCACTTTCCTCACCCTGGCGGCGTGCTGTCGGCCCGGCCCTTGTCCGCGGTCAGGTCCTGGACCCCGTACGGGATCGGCTTGCCCAAGATCGGCTCGGTGTCCGCCGGGTCAGGAGTGGTGCAGTGCGTAGTGCTGGGCCAGAAGGCTCTTGCCGTAGTCGTTGCCATTCGGTTCGCGGACGATCGTGTGGACGTGGAAGCGCTCCGGTTCCCGGTTGTCCAGGAAGATTCCGGGATGGTTGTCGTACTCGATCAGCAGGACCGGGGAATGGACGCGGTAGTAGAAGGGGCTTGTGTCGCCGTGTTGACCGCGCCAGACGAAGCGGGTGGTGTCGAGGTGGTCCACGACCTGGTCGAGCTTCGCTGCGGCGTGGTCTGCGGGGAGACGGCCGAGGTACACCTTCACCAGGTCGAGGAGGAGACCTTGTTGGGCGTCGGTCAGCTCCTCGCCCGCGATCCCCTCGGCCGGGAGCACCAGGTTGTCCGCGCCGGCCCCGGCGAGGTGGCGGCCGTTGAAGGGGCCGGCGAGTTCGGGCGGCAGGTCGGCGGCGAGCAGGGAATCGCCTTGGAGGAATCGGTCCTCCTGGTCCGGTGAGAGAGCGCGCCGTAGGGCCAGGCCGTGGTCCGTCTCCTCGTCGAAGGCGCGGACTCCCGCGTAGCGGGTGCCTTGCGCGATCGCCGGTTCGGCGCCGAGGAAGACCGGGGCGAGGACGACCTGGGTACCCACGAAGACGCAGTGGACGTCCACGTGGTGGCCCATGAGCTGCCAGCCCCAGGGCTCGGACGCGGCGGGGTCCCCGAAGACGGTGAAGTGGTAGGCGTATTCGCGCAGTGTGTCGCGATAGTCGTCGACGTACTCGCCGAGTGCGCCGTTGAGCTTCATGGCGCTGCGCACGACGTGGAAGCCCTCCGGGCTCAGGCTCGCCTCCATCACCGCGAGTGTCGCCTCGCGCTGCGCCTCGGTCAGCCGGTCCAGCCGCATGCCCTTCGGCGTCCACACCGGCAGTGCGTTCGTCCACAGCCGCCAGTCCGGGGAGTCCATCGGAAGACGTGCGAGCCCGCGCTGGTACGGCTCCAGCGTGTCGAGGTAGGCGCGGGCGGCGTCGACTGCTCTCCGGGCGGAGATCCCGGTGTCCTTCAGGGTGTACAGGTCCGGCCGGGGGCGTCCGTCGGTGGTGACGCCGACGTAGGGGTCCCGGTAGTGCCGCAGCGCGGCGGACAGCTCCCAGGCGTCCTTTTCCGGCAGCAGATCCGCGTGCAGGATCGCGTCTGCGATGGGCAGCATCCCGCGCGGGCCCGGGCCGGCGATGTGCGGCTCGTTCATTACGAACTCCTGCTCTCTGTAAGCGAGTTACCGTGTCGGAACGGCGAGGACTGTGGTGGGTGCGATGAAGAGCTGATCGATGCGGCGGGAGCGGATCAGCCAGCGGTCGCCGTGCCGTTCGAAGACGTCCGCGACGTCGCCGACCATCGCGGGGGTGACGGTCGGACGCGGGGGCTCCCCGTCCTCGGCGAAGAGGATCACCGTTGAGACGGCCGACGCCCGATCGGCCGCTGCGGCGGTGACGTGGAGGTTCGTGACCACGTGCCGGGAGACCCGGGGGCCGCGTGCTGCCCGGTCGGCGTAGACGGCGTCGATCTCGTCGGTGCCGTGGAAGGACCGTGCGGCGAAACGGAGTTCGGCGTCCGGGAGGAAGAAGCCGGAGGCCAGTGCGCCGTTGTGGTGATCGACCTCGAACCACAACGCCGTGACGACTTCGAGGAGTTCCTCCCGCCGCGCGGGCCGCTCGTTCATCCGCGCACCTCCGACACGGTGTCGCGTACGCTCCGGCCGAGGAACGCGACATCGCTGCCCACCATCACGAAGTGGTGGCCTCGGCCGAGGAGTTCGCCCGCTTCCGACCCGGAGAAGGCGACCCCGCCGAAACTGAGGCTCGACGCCCGGCACCGGGCCTCCGCCTGGTGGACCATGGCCCGTGCGGCCTCGCCGCCCGGCTCCACACCGGCCGAGACCGCGAGGTCGTACGCTCCGATGAACACCGCGTCGATGCCCGGGACTTCGGCGATCTTGTCGGCCTCGCCCACCGCCTCGGGGCTTTCGAGCTGCGCGACCAGTGTCACCTCGTCGTTGCCCTGGGCCAGATAGCGCTTGGAGTCCAGGCGCCCCCATTCTCCGGCCCGGGTGTTGGGGCTCGCGCCGCGACGGCCCAGGGGCGGGAAACGGCACGTTCCGACCACCGCGCGGGCGATGGCGGCGCTGTCGACGTGGGGGACGAAGAGCCCGGCCGCGCCGGCGTCCAGTGCCGGTTGGACGTCACCTGGGGCGTAACCCGCCACCCGGACGAACGCGGGGGTGCCGTGGCCGCGCGCCACCGAGATCATGGTGGACAGGGACCGCGGATCGAAGGTGCCGTGCTCGCCGTCGAGGACGAGGAAGTCCAGCCCGGTCCCCGCCAGGATCTCGACCACCTCGGGCGTGGGCACCTTGACCCACGTCCCGAGCGCGGGGTGGTCGGCCGACCACGGCGGGGTCATGTGCCGCTCCCCGCGTAGTCGGCCGCGTTGACGACCCAGCCCCGGTCGGCGAAGTCGGCGCGCGGTGGCGCGAAGACATCGACGAGCTCGTGGACTTCTCCCCCGACGGCGCGGCTCGTGTGGACGATGCCCGGCGGGATGACGGTGACGGACGGACTCGCGCACCGCAGGTGCTGATCGTCGCGCCACTCCCGCAGCCGGGGCGTCCAGGGGCTGCGCAGATGGTGGATGTAATCGCCGCGCAGGGTCACCGACGCCTGCTCGAAGTCGTAGTGCACGTGCGGCGACAGCTTGTCGGTGTCGCGCTCGCCGTACTCGGGTGCGAACCAGTTGACCATGAGCGAGTCGGTGCGGAAGATCCGGCCGAACCGGTCCGGGTCCACCGGGACGTCGTCGGCCCGGTGGACCCGGACCGTGCCGGGGCCTGGCACCGGCGGCCGCTCCGGCAGCGGTACGACCGACGGGTCGGGGTCTTCATACAGCGCGGTGTTGCCGGCGCGGGCCACGACGTCGGGGGCGCGGGTGGTGAACACCCGGGTGAGCGTGGCCGCGCCGCGGGCGACGATCCGGCTCGGAACGGCCGGGACGATCACCAGAGCAGGGCCGGTGACGCGCACCTCGGCCCGGCCGGGCACGCCGACCGTGATCTCGGTCGCCTCGGGCACGAGGACGATGTGCTCGTCGGGCAGGTCGGGCTCGGTGAGGGACTCGCCCGCGTCGATCCAGGTGTGCCCGACGCAGAAGTTCTGGCCGCGGACGTACGAGGAGCGCCCGCCTTCCGGTGGTGTGGTCAGTTCGTACGACGCGGGTGGTCGGGGAACCGTCTGTGCCACGTTTGCGTTCATCGGCGACCTCCAGGCGTCCGAGGGGTGGGACGGCGAGCACCGTCATGCTGCTGCGCGCGGTCCGCGGCGATCAACGAGCTACTTCCGACGACACTGTTGGCGTCGGCCGAACAATCGGGCCCGGCGCCAGAAGCGTGCCCAGCCGGTCTCCGTCGAGCTCCGCGGCCGTCTGCGACAGGGCGTTCAACACCGCGTCCACGTCGGGGTGTTGAGCCGGAACGCGGGTCATGACGCAGATCGTCTCGTACAGGCTCGGCTCGACCACCCGACGGAACACGACGCCCGGGATGCGGTTGGTCAGGGCGAGTGTCGCGGGGTGCAGTCCGACCCGGTTCCCGGTCGCCACCTGAACGGCCAACTCGTCGTATCTCAGCACCTCGTCGAGGTCCGGTGTGATGACGCCGGCCTCGACGAAGCCGGCCCGTCGGTGGCTTTCGACGAAAGGGTTGTCGTGTCCGGGCACCGCGAGCACGCGGCGGTTGCGCAGTTCACCGAGCGGGATCTCGGGAGCCGCCGCCAGCGGGTCGTCCTCGCGCAGGACGGCCACGACCGGGATCTCGCAGAGCGGAACCGCGGTCAGCGGGCGCCGTACCGCGGGAGACCAGCACAACCCGAGATCGACCGTGCCGTCCTCGATCTCCCGGATCTGCTGCGGGGTGTGCATCAACCTGGGACGGAAGGCGACGGTCGGGCTGCTCAGCAGGGAAGGCAGGAAGAGTAGCCCGAGTTCGGGGGTGTAGGCGAGGGCGACCCCGGCACGGTCCTTGCTGCGGGCTCGTGCGGACTCGTGCGCCCGGCGCAGTTGTTCATAGGGTTCCCGCACGTCGTCGAGGAACCTCGCTCCGTGCGGGGTGAGGCGCACCCGACGCGTCGAGCGGTCGAAGAGGCGCCCGCCGAGCCGCCGTTCGAGTGTCGCGACGGCCTCGCTCACGCTGGCGGGACTGAGGTGCAGCCGTTCGGCCGCCTTGCGGAAGTGCCGTTCTTCCGCGACGGCCAGAAAGCACTCCAGCTGACGCAGATCCCAGGACGCGCTCACGACGGGGCTCACTCTCCGCGGCTACGACGGCCAGGCCAGCGGTTCGCCGCGCAGCCATGCCTCCCGGGCCTGGACGAGTGCCTCGCGCCGCGTCCCGGTCTCGGTCGGCATGTCGGGCACGATCTTGTTCCCAAGGCTCTCCTGGAGGTAGGCGAGGCGCTGGTAGCCGTCGGGCCGGCGGGCCATGATCTCGGGGTCCAGGTGCACGGTCTGGTTCGGGTCGGTCGGGGCGATGTAGTCACGTTCGTAGACGGGCTGGCGCAGCACGAGTCCCCAGCGCCCCGCGCGGCGCTCCGCGAAGTCGAAGATGACACCGATGCAGGTGACGTCGCACTCGACGCCTTCGACCAGGCCACGCTGCATGATCCGCAGTTTCGACATCGCGAAGCCGCGGTCGCCGTTGACCAGGGCGGTGACGGCGCCACCGGAGTGCAGCACCTGGTTGCCGGCGGCGAACCCCTTGTTCGCCCCTTCGACGAACTGCTGGGGGGTCGCCTGGCCGCCCCAGGTGGTCATCACGACGCCGTCGTCGTGCCAGACGTCGAGGAAGCGGTCCCATTCGCGGTTGTCACGGAAGATCATCCAGTTCTCGACGAGCTCGCGGATCGCGAGGCGGTCGAGCAATGTGTCGTGGTTGCCCATCTGGCGTCTCTTTTTCCTCAGCTCGCCGGTTCGATGTTCTTGTTGAAGCGCAGCAGGTTGCGCGGGTCCCACTCCGCCTTGAGTGCCTGGAGGCGGCGGAACTTCTCGGGGCTGCCGTACAGCCCGCGGATCCACTCCTCGCCCTGGTTGGCCGTGAGGTTGACGTAGCTGTTGGACAGCACGTAAGGCTGCACCGAGGCGTGTACGTCGGTCGTGAAGTCGAGGAAGTCGGCGTCGCGTGCGGGGTCGTCCCACTGGACGACGACCTCCCACAGCCAGGTCGCTCCGGTGCGCGAGAAGGCCGTCGAGTCCTCGTCGAAGTCGTGCACGGCGCCGTTCACGGCCTGGATCGCGATGGCCGCGCTGACTCCGGGCCCGTCCGCAGCGGGTGCCTTGCTCATCTGCTCGATGAAGGCCGCGGCGACCGGCGGGGTGAGTCCGGCGATGTAACCGCCCCGGGAGTAATTGCGGCGGCCGGGCGGAGCGATGACGTCGAGGATGCTGTTGGCCTGGAGCCATGTCGAGGGACCGACGGTGTTCGCCATCGGGGTACCGAGGGCCGCGACCGCAGCGACCTCCTTCTCGGCGGTGGCGGGATCGCCGGTGTGGACGACCACCAGGATCAGGATCGGGACGCCCACCAGCGACTCGGGCAGACCGGGCAGCGGTGGGGCGGGCAGCAGCACCGGGTCCACGGTCAAGGCACGGCTCGCCCCGGCCATGTGCGCGTCGAGCCCGGTGAGGATCTTCTCGGCCTGGTCGAGCGGGTAGAGCACGAGACCGCTGTGCACGTCCGGCCCGACCCGGTGGCCCTGGAACTCGAACGAGGTCACGATCCCGAGGTTGCGTCCGGCGCCCCGGAGTCCCCAGAACAGCTCCGGGTTCTCGTCCGCGCTGACGCGGATCTGCCGGCCGTCCACCGTGACCATGTCGTAGGAGAGCGTGTTGTCCACGGTCATCCCAAACCGGCGGGAGTTGAAACCCAGACCCCCGCCGAGGGCGAGCCCCGCGACGCCGGTTGTCGTGACCGTCCCGGAGGGTACGACGAGCCCATGCTCCTGCGTGGCAGCATCCAGCTCGCCGAGCTTCACGCCCGACGCCACGCGCACGACTCCGCTCACCGGATCGACCTCGATACTCTTCAACTGGGAGAGGTCGATGACGAACGCGCCGTCCGGCATGCCCACGCCGTCCATCGAGTGTCCGCCGCTGCGCAGAGCGAACGGCAGGTCGCGGTCGGACGCGTAGCGCACGGCCGTCACGACGTCCTCGGTGTCGGCGCACTGCGCGATGAACGCCGGCGTGGCGTCCGCGGTGAGGCAGTTCCAGATCGTGCGCGCTTCCGTATAGCCGGAATCTCCGGGCCGGAACGTCGCTCCCCGGAGACTCGACGGGAAATCACCGAAGTCGTGCTTGGCCATGACACTCCATTCATGTGGTGCGCGCCGCAGTGCGTCACCGGGGTTCGGGATACGGGCTATGGGGGTGCGCAGCGGTGGGGGCGGTGGCTCAGCCGCGGGTGGCCACCGTCAGTTCGAGTCCGTCGAGGTCCGCTCGGTACTCGATCTGGCAGGTGAGACGGGAGTTGCTGCGGCGTTCGGGGATCTCGGCGAGCCGTTCCTCCTCCAGCTCCTCCACCGCCGGAAGCCGGTCCAGCCACTTCTCCTCGACATAGACGTGACACGTCCCGCAGACCGCGTTGCCGTTGCACAGGCCGATGACCCCGATCTTCATCGGCCGCAGCTGGAACATCAGGGGCTTGCCCTCGACGGGCTCGAACTCGTTTCGGGCACCGTCACGGTCATGAATGATCAGCATCTCGGCGGCTCCTCAGGCGCACTGGGTGTCTCGGCGGGAAGGGGTGCCGACCGAGAGTTCGTCCTGATCGAAAGCGGGGCCGGAACACCCTGCTTTCACTTACGTCAACTATCTTACGAGAACGTTGAGGACGTCAAGGAGGAACATACCGGCCGCACTGTTCGGGATTTCCGAACGCACTTCTTCGCGCTTGCCGAGTAGCCATTGCTCCCGGTGAACGCACCGGTGCGCGTGCTGGAGAGCGCCTGTGCGCTCGCTGGAGGGCGCTCGGGTTTGGTCGCTTCCGTGGTTCCCACCAAGACGGCCTGCGGTCAGGCCCTCTGGCGCGGTCCGGGACGCACCAAGGATCGGTGGGCGCCTCCTGGGCGTACGTCCAGGCGACGTGCTGATCCGGGCGGACGAGGAGCATCGCGCTACCCAAGCGGTACCGCAGGTCGGGGCGGTGCAGGTCGACGACGGTCAGCGGGACGCGGTGCCGTTCGGCCGCCGGGTGAAAACCGGCCGTGGCCTCGCTCGCGGCGACGGTCCGTCCTTCGACGAGTACGAGACTCAGACCTTTCCCGAGTTCGTCGTAGAGCGAGACGCCCTCTCCCAGCCAGACATGGGGCAGGCGGTGGCCGGGACGGCCCGGACCTTCCGCCACCGTCGGCACGACGATGGGCGAGTCGGCGTAATCGGGTTCAAGGACCAGGCTGAGGGAGTGGAACTCGGCGTGTTTGGTTTCCTGCATCCGACTGTCGGCGACCGCGCGCCCGGTCGCGGATTTCGGATGGAGATGGGCCGCGGCGCAGGCGAGGAAGACCAGTCCGTCGCTCTTCGGGTTGGCCAGTTACATCCGGGCCGTCCCGGGGCGATGGACAGGAGCTCGACCCCGGTGGCGACTCCGGTGGCGGCCCGGATCCAGTCGCGTCCGCGCCGCGGGCCGGTCTCCTGGTTCAGGCCGAAAGCCACGCACCACCAGGCGCCGGAGCGGTCGAGCGGGCCGAGGCTGCCGGGAGCGTCCGTGTTGGCGGTCCAGTATTGAATCGCGGGGCCGTGCGCCACACCGTCCCAGAGCTTGCGTGCGTAGAACACCATGCCGAATTTGGGCCGAAGGGCGCTCTCCCCACGTACGACGCCCTGATGACGTCCCGGACCGCGCTACGGGAACGGTTGGCGCTGCACGTACTCGACGGTGACGACGGGCGGCTCGCCGGCCTGGTCAACGACGGTGACCTGCGCCTCGTGAGGCTTCCGCACCACTCCTTCGACCGGCCAGACGGTGACGAGCTCGCACCGGCCGAGGTTCTGCACGGTCTCGCGCAACATCTCCAAGCACGACCGGGGTACCTGCCGGCCCCGGCGTAGCGGGGTCACTGGGCTCGCGCCTGACCGGTGAGGCGTAATCCCATTCCTGCTGCGGCGGGGAGAGGCTCCCCTGTCCGGCGAGCGCCTCGCCCGCGCGCTCGGCCGTCCCGTGAGGTTGCGCGGGCTAGCGAAGGTGAGCTCAGCCAGGCCGCCCTGGACCGGAATGGCTCGCCATGGTCTCCATCGGCTGACAACGGTCGGCGGAGCGGTCAGCCCTCGATGATTCGTTCCAGGTAGTCCAGGTCCTGCCTGATCAGGGCCAGGGCTGCCTTAGGACCGGCGTCCTCGGGCGTGCGGTCATCTGAACGCATCACCATGGCCACTGCCAGGTCAGCCACGTGCCCGGCGGCTTCCGCGTCCGTGTAGTGGTGATCGCCGGGGTGGTGCCACCAGGCGACCCAGTTGCACATGCCGGCCACCGCGAGCGCTGTCGCCCGGGCGTCGACCGGCCGGAACTGCCCCTTCACAATGCCCTCTTCGATCACCCGCATGAGCCCCAGCATGGCGGCCCGCATGCCGGCTTGGTGGGCTTTGGCAGCCTCCGGCGGCAGGTCCGCCTCGGACCGGAGCAGCAGCTGGAAGCGCTTGGGCTGGCTGGCCCGCTGGAACGCGATGAGATGGGCGATCTCACGCAACCGGACGCCGGGGTCGACGGTCTCGTCGGCGGCGAGAGCCTCGATCTCCGCCGCCGGACCCTCCGTCATCTGCGCGACCAGCTTGGCCAGCAGGTCCTCCTTGCTCTTCACGTAGTAGTAGAGAGCAGGCCGGGTGATACCCATCGCCTCCGCGATGTCCCCCAGATTGGTACCCGAGAAGCCGCGCTCGGCGAAAAGCCGGGACGCCTGCTCGAAGATCTCGCTCTCGACGAGTTCCCGCCGGGCCGTCGGCCGCTTCCCGGTGTCCGCCTCGGCCTTCGGCTTCGCGGGGCGACGTCCTGTGGCCCGCTTGGCTGTCCCCCCGCTCTTACCCTCCGGCCTGGTGCCTGTTCCAGCGTCTCGCGAGCGTTCCGTCATGTACCCGATATTAACCAAGGGTGGAGATGCCGAAGGGGCGTCCCTGTTGGGCACGGACCTCGACGTCTCGACGGCCGGTGCCGGACGGAGCGCCGACTGCCTCCAACTCGGCTAGGCCATTTCGTTTGGATCATCGGATCGTTGGTCCGGGCGTGCCGTTGACTGACGTGCAGCGGGCGCGGATTGAGCCCTTGCTACCTGACCGGACGCCGAAGCGGGGTTGCCGCTGGCGAGACCACCGCCAGGTGATCAACGCGATCGCCTTCAAGTTCCAGACCGGAACGCAGTGGGTCCACCTGCCGGAGAAGTTCGGCAACTGGCGAGGCGTCTACGACCGGCTGCGGGTGTGGGCCCGCGACAGCACCTGGCAGCAGGTGTTCACCACGCTGATCCAACTCCCAGCCCTTAACGCCTATTAGGCGTACGCCTCACGCGCGATCCGCGCATACCTACACAAGCGCGGGATCCGCACGGTGATCCCCGTCCCGGCGGACCAGCGAAGCCACCGGCTGCGTCGCGGCAGACAAGGCGGCAGACCACCGGCCTTCGACCTCGACGCCTACAAGCAGCGCAACACCGTCGAGCGGTGCATCAACCACTCAAGCAGTGGCGCGGCATCGCCACCCGCTACGAGAAGACGGCGACCATCACCTAGCGGCGGGTGAGGCGGGTGAGGGTGACCCCGTTGGGGAAGGCGGTGCGCTCGGCGACGTCGAAGACAGTGGGGTCGAAGGCACCGTCGACCACCGGGACGCCGGTGCCGGCAATGACCGGATACGTCTTGATCAGCAGCTCGTCAATCTCAGGCATCAGGTTGCCCGCGAGCCGGCCGCCCCCGCAGAGCCAGACGTCCAGCACGGCGCCCACCTCACCCTTGAGCTCGCGGACGAGGGCGAGCGGATCACTCGGCACGACGGTGACGGCTGCGTCGGTGTCCGGCTTGAGAGTGCTGGACACCACGTACTGGCGCAGGTGCGCGTACGGGCTGGTGATCCCGTTGTCGAGGGCTGGGCGGTAGGTACCGAGGCCCATGACGACGGTGTCGAAACGCCGGTTGGGCGCGTCGGCGACGCCGACGGCCGCGCGATAAGCGGTCGGGATGGTCTCCGGGTACAGCGCGTTCATCCAAGCCGAATAGGTGGCGGCCTGCTGCTCGTCGCCCAGCGGAAAGAAGTCGAACTCGCCGTCGGGACCGGCGATGCGGCCGTCGAGCGAGACGCCGATGTAGTACACGAGCTTCCGCAAAGTGAATCCCCCACACGTAGTACTCTACTTGAAGTGGTTTGAACGTAGTACTACATCTGGAGTGGTGTCAACGGTGAGACGGAATGACCGGCGGCGTGCGGCCCTCGTCGACGCGGCGATCGAGGTGCTGGCCCGGGAAGGCGCGCGCGGCCTGACTTTCCGGGCCGTGGATGCCGAGGCGGCCGTTCCCGCCGGTACGGCGTCCAACTACTTCACCAGTCGCGACGACCTGTTCACTCAGGCCGGCGCCCGAGTCTACGAGCGACTCCAGCCCGACGAGGCCACGATTGCCCGACAGCAGGCGGCCGGCCGCGACCGGGACACCTACGTAGAGCTGATGCGCGAACTCGTCGGCCGCATCACCTCCTTCCGTACCGGTTACCTCGCCCTGCTGGAACTCCGCCTCGAAGCCACTCGCCGCCCCGAACTGCGCAAGGTCCTCACGGAGCGGGTCCGGGCCGACGTGGATGCCAACGTCGCCTATCACGAGACTTCCGGTCTCCCCGGCGACACCACGGCGGTCAAGCTGCTCATGCTGACGCTGAACTGGCTGATCGTGGAACAGCTCACCCTGCCGGACGTCTTCACGGAGGCAGAGCGTGAACAACTGGTAACGGCCGCAGTGGAGCGCATCGTGGCGGCGGAGTAGCTGCCCGGCCCGGGAGACTCCAGTCTGCTGCGGTGGATGTGACCTGGACCGGACCGGCCTCGGCAGTCACCCGCTCTTGGTTCCGTCTGCTGATCCGAACGAACGGCCTAGGGAATTTCGTTTGGATCAGCCGGTCGTTGGTCCGGGTGTGCCGTTGACTGACGCGCAGTGGGCGCGGATCGAGCCGTTACTCCCGGACCGCACGCCGAAGTGGAGTGGTCGGTGGCGTGATCACCGGGAGGTGATCGACGCGATCGCCTTCAAGTTCCGGACCGGAACGCAGTGGGTCCACCTGCCGGAGAAGTACGGCAACTGGCGAGGCGTCTACAACCGGCTGCGGATGTGGGCCGTTGACGGCACTTGGGAGCGGGTGTTCGTCGCGCTGATGGCCCAGGCCGACGCGGACGAGGACCTCAACTGGGTCTCGGTGGACTCCACGATCGTGCGGGCCCACCAGCACGCGGCCGGGGCCCGCAAAAAGGGCCCCGGCAGACGAACCCCGTGACCACGCCATCGGCCGCTCACGCGGTGGACTGACCACGAGGATCCACCGCGAGGCCTACAAGCAGCGCAACACCGTCGAGCGGTGCATCAATCGCCTCAAGCAGTGGCGCGGCATCGCCACCCGCTACGAGAAGACCGCCACCATCTAACTGGCCGGACTCCACATCGCAGGCATCTTCCTCTGGTCCGTCGGATGATCCAAACGAAACCGCCTAGCCCTGCCCGGACAGGTGCCGGCGGTGAGCAGGGCCAGCTTCACGCCCATGCAATAGCCGGCGACGGCGACCGGGCCCTCGATGGCATCGGGTGAGTCGGCCGGCCGGCGGAGATACGCGTCGAGTTCGGGTCTCAAGGACCGCAGGATCGGGCCCAGCTTCTCCCAGAGCGCCGGTCGCGCGGCCAGGTCGATGAAGTCGGGCAGCGCGATGACCGGGCACGCCCGTGGCGGTAGAAGACGTTGGGCACCAGAACCACGTAGTCGGCCTCGGGAGCCGGTCGGCCGGCGCCTTCAGGACGGGGCGCAGACCGTAGGCGTCCTGGTGAGGAGGACGCCGGGCCACGGCCCGCCCTCGGCAGGGCGCGCCAGACAGGCATCCGCGCTGCCGTCCTGAGTGGGGATGTCGATAGGTTGCCGTACACGGCGAGCACGGCTGTGCTTCCCCGTTCTCTTCGATCATCCAGCCGGTCAGGCTGACGGCCACGGCTGGCCGTCGACCTGCGGTTCGCTACCTGCGGATACCGGCGACCAGCCGGTCCCAGTTGCCGGACGCGATCCCCTCACGGTCCACCTGGCTGACGGCCGCACCCTCCAGGAAGCCGGGCGCGACTCCCTGCGGTGCCGGTACGAACGGGTAGTCGGTGGAGAACAGCACCCGTTCGACCCCGACCGTCTCGATCGTCCACCGCAGATAACGCTCGCTGTACATACCGGACGGCGTGTAGAAGACGTTCTGGCGGAAGTAGTCGGCCAACGGCCGGTCCAGCTTGGTGAAGGGCGTGATCTCCTCGATGCGCTCCAGGTAGAAGAGGACCACCTCGCCCCAGTGGCCGACGATCACCTGGAGTTCAGGGAACTGGTCGAAAACGCCGTTGACGATCAGGCGCAGCAGCTGCATGCCGGTGTCGAAGTGCCACCCGACGCCGAAGAGGGTCAGCGCGGTGCTCAGCAACTCGTCGTCGACGTCGTAGTAGGCGTCACGGACGGACCGGGGCGGTGACTGCGGATGCAGGTAGAGCGGCGCGTTCAGGGCCTGCGCCCTTTCGAAGATCGGCCAGCAGTCGGCCCGGTCGAGGCTGCCCTCACGGGTTCGCGCGAGCAGCATCGCGCCGTTGAGACCCAGCGTCCGTACGGCCCGCTCCAACTCGTCGGCCGCCGCCTCCGGCGACTGTGTCGCCAGTGCCGCGAAACCCTGCAACCGCTCGGGATGCGCCTTCACCGCCTCGGCGAGCCGGTCGTTCGTATCGCTCTGGAGCGCCACCGCGTCTGCACGGTCCAGGATCTGCAGGCCCGGCGGTGTCAGGGAGAGCACCTGGACGTCGAGACCGCTCTCGTCCATGGCCGCGACCCGCGGCGTGCCCAGTTCGATCAGCGGACCGGCGTACCTCTCCATCGAGGCCACACGCAACGACGGATCGTCACACCAGCGGGGATCGAGTGCGCGCCAGGCCTCCAGCACCTCGGAGGTGACGAAGTGTTCTTCCAGACCCGTGATTCTCATTGCGGCTCCTTGCGGTTCGCGCTTGGTCGCGCGCTCACAAGCTAATCCCCGAGCTATGTTATATCAATAGCGCCGATATATGATTGCAGATGGCTCCCCGCCACTGACGTACCTCTCCGAGAGCCGAGGCCGATCGTGATCAAGACCAGCCAGGAACCGTACGTCCGCGTCCTGGAGCCCACGTCGATGGTGGACCAGGTCGCCAAGGAGATCCGCCGCTCCATCCTGGCCGGGGACCTGCGCCCCGGTCAGCAGTTCTCCCTGCGCGAGATCGCCGACCAGCTCGGCGTCAGCTTCATCCCGGTCCGCGAGGCACTGCGCCAACTCGAAGCGCAGGGGCTGGTCATCACCCGCCCCGGCAAGAGCGCCCTCGTCGCACCGCTCGACCAGGACGATCTCAACGGCATCTACCGCCTGCGCCGCCGCATCGAGCCCGAGCTCGCCAGCCGGTCCTGCCGTCTGCTGCGCGCCTCGGACTTCCAGCGTCTCCAGGCGTTCGTGTCCATGTGCGGGGACGAGGACCTGGGCGTCGACGAGATCTACGACGCCCATCGCGCGTTCCACCTCGAACTGCTGCGACCCGCCGCCACCACCTGGGAACTCCGCGTCCTGGAGAGCCTGTGGCACGCGGCCGAACGCTACATCCGCCTCGCCTTCTCCGGCCTGGACACACACCCGGAGGAACACCGGCGCCGCAAACACTCCCACGCCGCCCTCCTCGCCACCTTCCGCGACGGCGACCCGGACCGGGTCGCCCAGGCAGTGCTCGATCACCTCGACGAGAACGAGAAGATCGCACAGAAGGCGCTGTCCTGAGAAACAACGCCGCACAGCCGGCCATGAGCGGTGCGGCGTCTCGCAACGTGTAGTCATGAAGAGGCTTACCTCCTTCAGGCGTTGAAGCCCCAAAGCACCGAGGCCCTCGCACCTCAGCGCTACAGCGATCGAGTCGCCGATCAGGGTGGTCGGAGGCCCAATGAGGCGGGAGAGTTGGCCGTTCGCTCCGGCCATCTCCCCCTTCTCGATGGATGCCTCCACATCGATCAGGATCGCGGCGACCAGCCCGGGTAGCCGGCGCCTGTCGGGATGGCGGTGAAGGCCTCGGCGGAGAGTACGTCGTAACGGATCTCCTCACCTGCCTGCCGACTCAGCTCCGCCGCGTAGTCGGCGAAACCGAACGTGGTCCGCCGCTCAGCTCGTACGTCCCGTTCTCGCACCCGTCGCCGCTGAGCACGCAACCGCCACGGCGGCATGGTCGGTCCGGGCCGCGGAAGAGACACGGCGTCGCCGCCAGCCCGGGTGACCGCGACGTACCGCAGCACCTGGGCGAGCTGCTCGGTGCAGTTCCCGTAATACCCGCCGTTGCGCAGCAGCACGTAGGGCAGCCCTGACCCGGTGATCGCCTCCTCCGTGTCTCCCGGTGATCGTCGGCGATGGACCTGGCAAGGGCACCGGGCGCGCTCGTGTACACGAGGAGACCGCCGAACAGATCCGCGGCCTCACCTAGCGAACGGAGCACCGGCCGCCGGCAGTCGGGCAGGCACACGAGGAGTACGACGCGGCAAGGGCGAGACCAGACCGGTACCCACGCAGTTCAGCCCCTCCACCCTTGACGACTATCTACACTTACGTAGGATAGTTGACTATAAAGATGGTCTGATTGTCGACCCGCCTGCCCTGTCGAGCCCCGCCGATCGGGAGCCGCGGCGCGCCTGAGGAGCTGCCGAAAAATGATGATCATCCATGACCGCAAGGGCGGCCGTGTCGAGTTCGAGCCCGCCCCGGGCAAGCCCCTGATGCCCCAACTGCGCCACCAGAAGGTCGGCATCATCGGCCTGTGCAACGGCAACGCCGTATGCGGGTCCTGCCACGTCTACGTCGACAAGGAGCGGCTCGACCAGCTGCCCGAACCGGACGAGTTCGAGCTGGAACGCATCGAGGAACTCCCCGACCGCCGCGACAACTCCCGCCTCACCTGCCAGTTCGAGTACACCCCCGAACTCGACGGCATCGAGATCACCGTCGCACCCCGCAGCTGACCGCCCCCCACAGCCCCGGCACACCCCCACACCCACGCGAAACAGGGAAGTGAGCATCATGCCCGACATCCAGCCGAAGATCACCAAGAGCCACCGCACCAAGAAACCCCTCATCGACATCGGGATGATCTCCCACGGCACCCTCACCGTCATCGACATCCAGGAATCACGCCGCTTCTACGAAGAGGTCCTCGGCTTCGAAGTCATCCAGCACGCCCCCGTCGGCCTCCTCATCCGCAAGGGCACCGACCACGTCTACGTCGTCGTCGAAGAAGGCCAGGAAAGCCCCATGCGCCTCCTCGACCACAACGGCCTCGACGTCCCATCCAACGAAGCCGTCAACGACGCCCACGCCAAACTCACCGAAGTCAAAGACCAGTACGGCCTCAAACGCATCACCAAGCCCCAGGAACAGCACGGCGCCTACTCCTTCTACTTCGAAGACCTCAACAGCTGCTGGTGGGAGATCCTCGCCGGCCGCGAACACGGCTACTCCTTCGCCTACGCCGACCCCAACCGCGACATGACCGCCAAAAACGACATCGACCCCGACCTCATGGACCACGCCTTCGACGACAACTTCATCGGCGACCTCACCGCCAAACGCGCCCAAACCGACAACACCCGAGGATGCTATATTGACTAGGTAGGTTAATTCTTGACATTTAAGTCAATAAACGCTATCCATGAAGGATGACGGCTCGACGCGTACACGCACTCGGGGGCGGTCCCGTAGGCCTGGTCACGGCCCGGCGGCTGCCCCTTCGGCGCGCGGAGGACGCGTCATGAATCCCGGATGCGAACCCCTGCTGCGCCGACGGTTCCGGGTGGCCATGGGAGACACGGACGCGGCCCGGGTGATCTACTTCGCGGCGCCGGCCCGCTGGGCCGAGAGCATGA
This sequence comes from Streptomyces sp. B21-083, assembly GCF_036898825.1. GTDB lineage: Bacteria > Actinomycetota > Actinomycetes > Streptomycetales > Streptomycetaceae > Streptomyces. The sequence continues at coordinate 1,165,238 of NZ_JARUND010000002.1, forward strand.
TGAGCGAGTGGCTGGTCCGGGCGGGCTTCGCGACGTCGCGGCTGCTCGCGGACGGCCTCGGTACCCCGGCGGTACATACCGAGATCACGTACCTCAGCTGCCTGCGGCTGGACGATGAACTGGACGCCTGCCTGCGACTGGAGAGGGTCTCGGTGCGATCGTTCACGCTGCGCAGCGACTTCCGCCTGGTGGGAGCCCCGAAGCCGGCGGTGGTGATGCGTCTGACCCAGGTGTACGCGCGGACTTCGGGCCCCGCGCTGGAGCTTCTGCCGCTTCCGGAGGAACTGGTCGCGCGACTGGAAGGCCGGGTGGGAAGCGGCGGTCCGCACACTGCCGACGCATTGACACCGCCGTAGAAACATCACCAATCTAGCAAGCAGCAGTTGGTCACCTGGGCACAGGAAGCAGGCAGGCCGATGAAGGCGATCTCCGCGTCAGCGTCGACTTCGGAATCAGCGTTCGTTCCCTTCCCGGAGGAAGCGGTGCGTCGCTACCGGGCCGCCGGCTACTGGTCCGACCGGACTCTGGCCCAGGAGTTCCGTGCCGTGGCGGACGCCCATCCCGACCGTCCCGCGGTGCTCGCCCCGGACGCGCGCCTCACCTACGCCGAACTGGACCGGCGTACCGACAGGATCGCCGTCGGCCTGCGCGACCTGGGGCTGCGACCGGGCGACCGGGTGCTGATGCAGGTGACGAACCGCCTGTGGACCGTGCTGGCCTGGTACGGACTGCTCAAGGCCGGGGCCGTCCCGGTGGCCACGCTGGCCCAGCACCGCCGGTACGAGATCGTCGAGATCGCACGCCAGACCGAGCCCGTGGCGCACCTCGTCGAGCCGGGATTCGCCGGTCACGACCTGGTGGCCCTGGCCACGGAGGTGGCTCGGTCCCAGCCCACGCTGCGGTGGCTGCTCACCATCGGCGCCGCCCACCCGCCCGCCGGCGGGTGCGCCATAGAAGCGCTGGAGGCGATGACCCAGAGCCGTGCCGCCACCGCCCGCGACCTCGTGGACGACATCCAGGCGTCCGTCCACGCCGATTCCCTGGCCGTGCTGCAACTCTCCGGCGGAACCACCAGCACCCCGAAGCTGATCCCCCGCCTGCACAGCGAGTACTGGTACAACGCGCGAGCCGTCGCCGAGGCGAACGGTCTCGACGCCACAGGCTGCTTCGCCCACCTGCTGCCCATGGTGCACAACGCCGGCATCGTCTCCGGACTGCACGCCGCACACGCCGTCGGAGGCTGCTTCGCCCTCGCCGCGCCGGATCCCGCCCAGCTCGGGGCGATGGCCTCGCACATCACCCACATGACGCTTTCGCCGTCACTGGCGGTCATGGTGCTGCGGAATCCCGGACTGCGCGATGCCCTGACCTCTCTCCGTGTCGTCAACTGGGTGCTCGGGCCGCTGACCGCCGAGATCGTCGCCGCCTTCGAGAGCCCGTCGTGCCGGGTCATCCAGTCCTTCGGGATGGGCGAGGGCCTGTGCATGGTCACGCCGTTCTCCGCACCCCCCGAGGTCCGGCACCGCACCGTCGGGACGCCGGTCTCCCCGCTCGACGAGGTCCGCGTCTACGAGCCCGGCACCGAGACCCCCGTATCACCGGGCAGCCGGGGCGAGTTGTGCACCCGGGGCCCGTACACCATCCGCGGCTACTTCCGGGCGCCGGAGCGCGACGCCGAGGCCTTCACCTCCGACGGCTTCTACCGCACTGGTGATGTCGTCGTCGAGGTACGCGACGGGGGCCGGAGCAGTTACGCGCTCGAGGACCGCATCAAAGACCTGATCAACCGGGGCGGCGAGAAGGTCAACGCCGCCGAGGTCGAGCACCTGCTCGTCCGGCATCCGGCCGTGGAACGGGTGGCCGTGGTGGCCATGCCCGACGAACGGCTCGGCGAGCGTTCCTGCGCGTTCGTCGTCCCCAGGCCCGGGGCCCAGCCCCCCGATCTCACCGAGATCCAGCGGTACCTCGACGAGATCGGAGTCGCCAAGTTCAAGTGGCCCGAACGCATCGAGTCGTGCGGTGAGTTCCCCATGACCAATGTGTCCAAGATCGACAAGCGTGCGCTGAGGCGTCGGATCGCGGACATCCTCGACGCCGAACACCGGCACAGCGCCTAGGAACCGTGCCGATCGGCACACCAGATCCTCCGCCCGTGCCGCATCGACGGCTACGGCGAGAACGGCTTCCAGGGCTGCACAGCGCAGCGCTGACCGCCGTCGGGCCCTGGCCCGATTCCACGACCACCCGACCACCCGACCATCAACCGCACGTCCTGAAAGGCTCCATAGTGCCCGCGTCCGGACGTCATGCGCCGGGATCCCGCGCGTGCGTGGCGGCGCCGGCGCCCTTTGCTTGGAGAACCGCGTCGGCGAGCAGATCGAGAACCTGCTCGGGCCGTGTGCCATCGGGATCGGCGAGCCAGGCGAGCTCCAGGCCGTCGAACGTGACCGCCACCAACTGAGCGATTCCAGCGGCCTGTTGCGGCTCGACGCCCTTCAGGAAGGGGGCGAGGGCGTGGGCCGCCAGATCGCGGTAACTGCGGTACTGATTCCGGGCCAGCTCGCGCATGGACGGATTGCGCAACGCGAGCGCGGTGAGTTCGTAGTACCCGAGCTGGGCGCCGGGGTCGTTTCCGGTCACCTCGGCCCATGCGGCCCGCAGAGCCACCCGCAGGTCCTCGGCCGTCGCGTCGCCGTCCGGCAGGTTGCTCATCGAGACCGTCTGCTCGATGCGGTCGACGATGGAGCGGACCACGTCCTGGAGCAGTTCGTTCTTGTCCGCGAACCAGTAGTGGACGGTGCCCTGCGGAACGCCGGCCTCCTCGGCGATCTTGCGGGTCGTCGCGGCGGCGACGCCCTCCCTGCCGATGACCCGGATGGCCGCCTCGACAAGCTCCTCGCTCGTGGCGCGCTGCGCTCGGCGGCGTCTGCTGGGCGACGGCACGGACTCGACGGGCTCGGCACTCATGGGCGTCAGTGTCGCACGACGTCTCGATCTGGTCACCTGACCAATAGATCTGGTCAGGTGACCAGATCTATGCGTACGCTCGCAGCCCTCACACCTCACCGAGAGCAGGAAGAGGAGGACTCGTGGGTAGAAACAAGACAGGCGAAGGTTCCAGGCAGACCGCAGGCGTGCCCCGAGCGGGCTCAGGCGATGCGCGTCGTGTGCTGTCCACCCGCCGGGTGGTCTTCCTCGTCATCGCGGCCGCAGCCCCCATGGCGGCCATCGCGGGCAACGCGCCCCTGGCTCTGGTGCGCGGCCATGGCATCTCGCTGCCCGCCGCGTACGTCCTGGCGGCCGTGGTCCTGTTGTGCTTCGCCGTGGGTTATTCGGCGATGAGCAAGCGTGTGGTCAACGACGGCGCGTTCTACGTCTTCGTCGCTCGCGGGCTCGGCAAGCCGGCCGGTGTCGCCACCGCGTTCGTCGCGGCGCTGGGCTATCTGGCGCTCGCGGTCGGAATGGCCGCGGTGTTCGGGTACTTCACCTCGCTGGTCTTCGCCCAGTCCGGCGTGGACGTCCCGTGGGGAGTGTTCACCACGGTCGGGGTGGTCGTCGTGACGGCGTTCGGGCACCGCAGCGCAGACGTCTCAGCGCGGTTCCTCGGCGTTCTCATGGCCCTGGAGTTCGCGGTACTCATCGTCCTCGACGTCCTCGTCGTCGGACACAAGGGCGCTGCCGCGTTCCCCGCGGAGTCGTTCTTGCCCGGCCAGCTGTTCGGCGGCTCGCTCGGCATCGCACTCATGTTCGCCTTCACGAGTTTCGTGGGCTTCGAGTCGGCGGCGCTGTACGGCGAGGAGACCAAGGAGCCGGCGCGCAGCATCCCGCGTGCGCTGTACATATCGGTGACGTCGATCGCAGTCTTCTACGTGCTCACCGCGTGGGTCGTGATCGGCGGTGCAGGCGGCGCCGCGGCGCCCGAGCGGGCCCGCAAGGACCTGGGGAACCTCGTCTTCACACTCGCCGAGCAGTATGGCGGCACTGCACTCCTCAACGCCTCGGCGGTACTGCTGTGCACGAGTGTCCTCGCCTCGTGGATCGCGCTGCACAACGCCGCGAGCCGTTACCTGTTCGCGCTCGGCTGGGAGCAGGTCGCGCCCCGCGCCCTGGGCCGGTACCACCCGGTGCACCAGAGCCCGCACATCGGCAGCGCCGTCGTTGCCGCGGTCACGGTCGGCGTCGTCGGCGTGATGGGCCTGGCCGGTGCGGACCCCTACGAGACGATCGCCGCGGCGGTCGTCGGCCTGGGGACGCTGTCGATCGTGCTCGTGCAGGCGTTCACGGCGCTGGCGGTCGTGGTGTTCTTCCGCGGCCGCGGCGACCGGCGGCTGTTCCCCGGAGTCGTCGCCCCGGTCGTCGGTGCGCTCGGCCTCGGGACAGCGTTCGTCCTGGCCTCCACGAACTACGCGACCCTCACCGGCACGGACAGCGTGCTCGTCAACGCCGTACCGATCCTCATCGTGGTCACGGCCGGCGCGGGGGTCGTCTGCGCGCTGCGGCTGCGCTCCCGGCGCCCGCTCGCCTACGCCCACCTGGCCGACACGGCGAACCGGCACCGCCCGGACCCGCGCGCCCCGCACGAGCGGCCGGCGTACGCCCGGCGCTACTGCGTCGTCGGCGCCGGACCCTCCGGGATGATCATGGCCCGTAACCTGCTGCACGAGGGCGTCCCCTTCGACTGGTACGAGCGCAACCCGGACTTCGGCGGGATCTGGGACCCCGACCACGAGGGCAGCCCGATGTACGACAGCTGCCACTTCATCAGCTCCAAGTACACCAGCGGCTTCTACGGCGCCCCCATGCCGTCGAACCTTCCGGACTACCCGCGCTGGCGGGAGATCCGCGACTACATCAGGGACTTCGGCCGGCAGTACGACCTCTACCGGCACGTCCGCTTCGGCACAGCGGTGACCTCCGCCGAGCCGATCTCCGGCGACCGGTGGCGGGTCACGCTGTCCGACGGCACGGTCCACGAGTACGACGGGCTCATCTGCTGCCCCGGCGTCACCTGGCACCCGAACGAGATCACGCTGCCCGGCCAGGACGTCTTCCGTGGCACGGTCCGGCATTCGGTCACCTTCCGGGACGGCCTGGAGTTCCGCGGCAAGCGGGTGCTCATCGTCGGCGCCGGCAACTCCGGGGTCGACATCGCCTGCGACGCGGCACGGCACGCGGACACGGCGTACCTGTCGGTCCGGCGCGGTTACCGGTTCGTGCCCAAGCACGTCGCCGGGCTGCCCACCGACGCCCTGCTCAACGGCAAGCTCGAACCGCCCAAGGGGGTCGTGCTCTCCAGTGACGTCAACGCGATGCTCGACGGAATCGTCGGAGACCTGACCCGGCTCGGGCTGCCGGCGCCGGACCACGACGCGCTGAGCAGCCACCCCATCATGAACACCCAGGTGCTGCACCACCTCGCGCACGGCGACATCGTCGCCAAGCCGGACATCGCGCGCCTCACCGAGACCGGTGTGACGTTCGCCGACGGCGGCGAGGCCGAGGTCGACGAGATCGTCCTCGCGACGGGCTACGAGTACCGGATGCCGTTCCTCGACCCAGGACTGCTGGAGTGGAAGCATGGCCACCCGCAGCTGTACCTCAACGTCTTCTCGCGCGAACTGGACTCCCTGTACGTGCTCGGATTCGTCGAGTTCGCGGACGCCGCCTACAAGCGCTTCGACGAGATGGCCCAGCTCGTGATGATCGACATCAACGCACGCGAGACAGGCGTCCGCAAGGACGAGCTGACCCAACTCAAGCGCACCGACACCCCCGACCTGCGCGGCGGCGTCAAGTACATCGACAGCCCACGACACACCAACTACGTCGAGCGCTCCACGTACATGACCTACCTCGCACAGTTCCGCGACCGCTTCGGCTGGCACGACGTCGACGACCACACCTACGACGCCCTGCGCGCCGACACGCCTTCCACTGCCTCCGCAACATCCGGGTCCGAACCGCCGAAGCCACCCAGCCGTGTCTGACCGACCACCCCTGGTGCTCGTCACCGGTGCCGCCGGCGGGATCGGAGAGGCCGTCTGCGGCCGGCTCGGCGCACGGGGTCGCACGCTGCTGTGCGTCGAGCGCGACCAGCCGCTCGCGGACAAGGCAGCCCTGGCGGCGGGGGCGGACGCCTCACGTTCCTCAACGCCGGCGTGATCGGCCCCGGAGATGTCGTCGACTCCTCGGCGGCCCAGCTCCGGCTCCAACTCGACGTCATGCTCGGATCCGTGACGGAGCTCGTGGCCTCCGCGGCCCGCGTCATGAAGGCGCGCGGCCGGGGGCAGATCATCGCCACGGTGCCGATGGGCGGGATCCTCGCCCTCCCCGGATCGGCGGCGTACTCGGCGGCCAAGGCGGGGCTGCGTGCCTACCTCGCGGCGCTCAACGCCGAGTTGCGCGGCACCGGGTTCGCGGTCAGCGGCGTCTGCCCCAGCGCCGTCGATACCCCGATGCTGCTCCACGAAGCGACACACGACGGCAGCCTGATCGACTTCCTCGGGAAGGTGAGCACGGCCGACGACGTCGCGGACGTCGTCGAGCGCTCATTGCGCAAGCGCCGGCTCGAGCGCTTCCGGCCGTACAGCGACTCCATCCTGTGCCGGATCCTCGAGTCGTTCCCGTGGCTGGTACCGCCGATGCTCGGCCCTGCCGAGACGCTCGGCCGACGCGGGTGCGCCAAGCACCTGGCGCGCAAGGGGATCGCGGCAGGATGAGACAGACGTTCTCGGCGGCCGGGCACAGCCGGGGCACGCCGCTCCGCTCGCCGGTGTGGCCCGCTACGAGGGGCTGCTGCCTGGCCTCGCGATATCTCGATCCCCGCGGTTGGTCATCCGCGGGGAGGACGCCACGCGCCCACCGTCGTCGTCCATGTGGTCCCGGTCGACGGAAGGCAAGGGACGGTCGAGCGCGCCGTGCGTGCCATCCACATGGGGAGGCCGAGTAGACGGCCCGGGTGACAAGATCAAGTGACTTACTCGGCGCCACCCCCACTTCGCTCCACGGCGGCCACCGCACCCTGACGCCGCGCGTTCCGGCAGCGCAGGCCGGTCACCGCTTCCGGGCCGCGTGAGCGGAGTCGCGGAACGACCTGAGCACGTGCCGCACCATCTGTCCGGAGGTATTGGCACGGAGAAATCCCGAAATACCGCCGTAGGTGATTTCGAGTACGATCCCGCCCATGTCGAGGGCGCTGATTCTGCCATCGCGTTCCAGGTCGAGTTTGTCGAGCAGGAGTGTTCCGATTCCCTCCCACTGGTTCACGAACAACTGCCGCTGCCGCATTCCGAGATTTCCGTCCCGCTGGGCCCGTCGCAGGAATTCGATGGCGATGATTCCCCATTTCTGCTCCGCGGCACGTGTGTCGGACCAGTGGGCGACGATTTCGATGACGGCGTCCGGGTCGGTGACATCGCGCAGTACCGCGGTGAGTTCCTCGACGTCGTGCCCCGCGTTGCCCTCAAGGAGTTGCTGCAGGACGTCTTGTTTGGAGGAGAAGTTGGAGTAGAAGGCACCCTTCGAGAAACCGGCCTCGTCCGCGATGCGTTCGACCGAGGCGCCCTCGTAGCCCTCCCGTGCGACCACGTCCCGTGCCGCGTTCAGGAGCTTCTCCCGCGTGAGCGCCTGACTCTGCTCTCGCGTCAGCCTCGCCATGATGATGCTCTCCCCACTGAATTCACCCGTGAACGGTGGAACCATCCGGTGCCGAACCGCGCGCAAGTGTACCGTCCGAATCTCCGGACCGGGCTGGAGAACCCCCTCGACAATGTTCGTCACCAGCCCGGTCGCACCTTACGGCTCAGCCGGAAATTCCGATGTGGGCGACATTGACGACGGGGCCCTCGGGCACCCAGCTGGTGCCGTTGAACTCGTGCAGCTGGTACTCGTGCACCAGTCGGCCGTCCGATTCTCCGGTCAGGGTCGCCCCGTCGATGAGGAGCGGGTCCTGCACCTTGGCAAGGGTGTCCCAGGCGGTGAGGAAGTCGCCGCTGGTGATCTGCTTGGCGTTCTTGAGGGCCGAGACGACCGCCGCGGCCAATCCGTATCCAGTCAGTGCGAACGACTGGCTCGCGTCGGCCTTGGGTTCGTACTTCGCCATGTCGGCGCGATACCGCACCAGCGCCTTCTCGTTGTGCACGGCGGGGTTCTGGGGGTCCTTGAACCACTGGTACGACAGGGCGCCCTTGACGTTGGCGGTGCCGGCGGGCTTCACCGTGCTGGCGAAGTCGGCGTACGGGCTGCCGATGAAGAGCTTCGGGTGGTAGTCGATCTGGCCGAGGTACGACAGGAGGGCGCCCAGGGTCGGCGGGCCGAGCGTCACCACCAGGGTGTCCACCTTGGCCGCCTTGAGTTCCGTCACCTGGGAGGTGACATCGCCCTGGCCCGGCGGCAGTCTGAGGGCCTTGACCGGCTTGACGCCCGCTTTGTTCAGTCCGGCGAGCTGGCTGTCGGAGAGGTCGTTGTTGAAGCCCATGAAGCCGACCACCGCCTTGGGTGTCCTCTCCTTGAGGTAACGCCCCTGGAGCTCGCCCTCCCAGGCGATGTCCGGCACGAACGCGCGGGAGTCGGGGAACTTCTTGATGTCGCTCAGCTCCGTCTCGCCGCCCTGCACGATCTGGGCCACGCCCGCCGTGTTGAGCTGGGGCCGGGCCGCGACGGCGATGCCGCCGAAGTTGATGACCACCACCGCGTGGTCCTTCTTAACGAACCCGGTGTTGTTGGAGACCAGCCGGGAGGGGTCGAAGGCGTCGTCCTTCACCTGGAAGTCGATCTTCCGTCCGTTGATGCCGCCGCCGGCGTTGACCGCCTTGAAGTAGGCGGCCGCCCCGTCCGCCGAGACGCCCGCGGACGCCAGGGCGCCGCTGAGCGGGTAACTGGCGCGTACCACGATGTCGCCGCTGTCGCTCTGGCTGCCGGCCGAACGTCCTGAGCAGGCGGTGGCGGTGGCCGCGGCGACGGCCACGAGCGCGATCAGCTTGGTTCGGTTGTTCCTCATCGAACTTCCTTTCCAGGGAGGGCTGCGGGGACGGAGTGAGAGCTGGTTCGGAGGATGTGCGCGATCCGGCCGAGCAGGCGGGTGAATCCCCCGACCAGGCCGGTCGGCGCGACGATCAGGCACAGGACGAGACCGCCGGCGTAGACGAGTTGGGCCCAGTTGCCCGAGGAGTCGCCGCTGACGACGTTCTCGGCGGCGGTGGGCAGGTAGACGACGATCGCCGCGCCGACGAGCGCGCCCGCCCAGGTCCGGCTGCCGCCGACGACGCTGGCCGCTAGCAGAGTGATGGAGAGGGCGATCTGGTAGCTGTCGGGCACCGCGATCGCGAGGGCGAGGGCGTAGAGCGCGCCACCGACGCCCGCCACGGCCGAACTGACGGCGAAGGCCGTGAGTTTCACTCGGGTGACGCTGACCCCGTTCGCCGCGGCGAGCAGCGGGCTCGTGCGGACCGCCGCCAGCGCTCTGCCGCTCGCTCCGGTCACGAGGTTGCGCAGCAGGAACAGTGTCAGGCCGAGAACGAGGAGGCTTACGAGGAAGCCGAACTGGGCCGGAGTGAGCCCCGTCCCTGGGGGCGGCTCGAGACCGGAGCGTGCGAGCGAGACTCCGAAGGTCCCGCCGGTCGTGGACTTGAGGCGAATCACGACGAGGGGGAACACCGCGGCGACCGCGATGGTGAGCAGCCCGAGGTTGGCGCCGCCCATCCTGAGGGCGAGGCCGCCGATCAGCAGCCCGAAGACCAGGCACAGGGCTCCGGCCGCCAGGACGGCGGGCACCCACGGCCAGCCATGTGTCGCTACGGCGATGAGGGCCGCGTATCCGCCGAGGCCGAAGACGGCTCCGTGGCCGACGCTGATCTGACCGGAGTGGCCGAGGAGAAGGTTGAGTCCGGCCACGGCCATGGCGAGGGTGAGGACCCGGGTGAGGTCGAGCAGGTCGTAGTCGGAGACGAGGAAGGGGATGACCAGGCCGACCAGCAGCGCTGCGGTCCAACCGCCGGGGACGGCGAAACGGCGCACGGTGTTCATACCCGTACCGTCCTCGTCCTGCCGAAAAGCCCGGCCGGCTTCACCGTCACGACAATGGCGGTGAGCAGGAAGGGCGCGACGACCGCGAGATCTCCGTCAAGGCCGGGGACGTAGCGGCCTGCCAGTCCGTCGGCGATGCCGACGAGCACCCCGCCGACCACCGCGCCGACCCGGCTCGCCAGCCCGCCGAGCGTGCCGGCGGCCAGGGCGAGCAGCAGGGGGAAGGTCATCATGCCCGGTGACACGGTGAGGACGGGTGCGGCGACGATGGCGGCGAAGGCACCGACCGCCGCGGCGATCGCCCATCCGGTCATGAGCCACAGACCCTGGTGCTGGCCCAGCACGGTGGCGGAGGCCGGGTTCTGCGCGACGGCGCGCAGGCGCAGTCCGACGCTGGTCCGGTTGAACAGCACGGCGGTGGCCGTCATCACGGCGAGCAGCAGGACCAGCGACCCCACCTGCTGGACCGTCATGCGCAGACCGGCGAACTCGAGGAGTCCCTTGCCGAAGGGGCTGGGGAAGGTCTGGGGGTCGGTCGTCCACACGATGGCCATCAGCGCGTTCAGTCCGAGGAGCAGGGCGACGCTGAGCGTGAGCAGCGGGAGTTCCCCGGCGCTCTCCACCCGCCGGACCAGGACCCTTTCGATGAGCGCTCCGCCTGCCGCGGACAGAACGACGACCAGCGGGACGGCCGCCCAGAAGGACAGGCCGTGGTGGAGGAGGACGAGCGTGAGGTACGCGGAGAGCGTCGCCATCTCGCCCTGGGCGAAGTTGAGCATGCCGGTGCCCTGGAAGACGACGCTGAGGGCGAGGGCGAGGACGCCGTACACCAGCCCTGAGCTCAGCCCGTCGAGGACCTGTTGGAACAGTTCGGTCATTTCCTGACTCCGATCGCTTCCGTGCCGCCGTCCGTCTCGCCTAGGTACGCCCGCCTGATCACGTCGCCGTCGCGGAACTCGCCGACGGATCCGGCCGCAGCGACCCGGCCGCCCGCGAGGACGATCACGCGGTCGGCGATGTCGAGGGAGAGGCGGGCGTTCTGCTCTGCGATCAGCAGCGAGGTCGACCACTCCTCCCTGATCCGGGCCAGTGCCTCGAAGAGCTGCCGGGTGAGCAGCGGGGCGAGGCCGAGGGAGGGCTCGTCGATGAGCAGCAGCCGGGGCCGGGCCATCAGCGCCCGCCCGATCGCGAGCATCTGCTGCTGGCCTCCCGAGAGCAGACCGGCCGCCCGTCCGCGCATCTCGGCCAGTACCGGGAAGGTGTCGTAGACGAGGGCGAAGTCCTCGCGGAGGCCGGCCCGTTGGTCCCTGGGGCGGGCGAGGCTGCCGAGCCTGAGGTTCTCCGCGACGGTCAGGTCGACGAACGTGCCGCGTCCCTCGGGTACGTGCCCGACGCCCTTACGCGCGATGCGGGCACCGCTCCAGCGCGTGATGTCCACGGCGTCGTACTCGATCGTGCCCTGGGTCGACACCAGACGGGAGATGGAGCGCAGCAGGGTCGTCTTGCCGGCTCCGTTGGGGCCGAGGAGGACGGTGATCTCGCCGTCCGCCAGGGCGAGGTCGATTCCGTGCAGGACCTCGACGGAGCCGTAGCGGGCCAGCAGCCGCCGGGTTTCGAGCAGTGTGCCGTTCATACCTCCACCTCCGACCAGTCGTCGCCCAGGTAGGCGGCGATCACCCGTTCGTCGGCCGCGACCTCGGCGGGGGGTCCGGCCACCAGGAGCCGACCGGCGTCGAGGACGACCACATGACGCGAGACCCGCATCACCAGGCCGACGTCGTGTTCGACGAGGACGCAGGTCATTCCCGTGTGCGCGGCGAACTCCTCGATGTCGGCGAGCAGTTCGGATGCCTCGTCGGCGCCGAGTCCGGCCGCGGGCTCGTCGAGCAGCAGCAGGCGGGGCTCGGCTATCAGGGCCCGCGCCACCTCGACCCGTCGCCGGTCGCCGTGCGGGAGGCTGTCGACGCGGTGGTCCTGGGAGTGGTGCAGGCCGAGGCGTTTGAGCAGCTCGGAGGCCCGGGCGCGCATCGCCCGCTCGGCCCGGGTGACCGGGGGCGGCCGCAGGATCGAGCTCAGCAGGCCGCCTTTCATCCGGCCGTGGGCGCCGAGCAGGACGTTGTCGAGAGCGCTGAGTTCGGGAATCAGCAGCGGGGTCTGGAAGGTGCGTGCGATGCCCAGGGCCGCGCGGCGGTCGGCGTGCAGCCGGCTCAGGTCGCGTCCCTCCAGTTCGACCGTGCCGAGATGCCGGGCGACCCCGCTGATGCAGTTGAACAGTGTGGTCTTCCCTGCTCCGTTCGGCCCGATCACCGCTGAGACACCGCCCGCCGGGACGGAGAAGGAGACGCCCTGTAGCGCTGTCACGCCCTGGAAGCTCACTCCGAGTGAGTCGACGCGAAGGGCCGTGTCGTGTGTCGGATCGGCCATCGATGGCACCGTCCTGTTCTGCGTGAGGTGAAGCGTGGTCGTACGGGGGTGAGGGGGTGGCGCATCAGCGGGTGGTGCCGCGCTGGTCGTGAGGAACGCGACGACCTGCGGGCCAGATGCCGTGGCGGCCGGGCGCGAGGATGCCGTTCGGGTCGACCGCGTCCTTGATCCGTTCCACGAACCGCTGATAGGCGTGGCCGTTGAACGAGTACTGTCCGGCGGCGAGGTCCATGCACTCCAGGTGCGGGCGGGACTCGCCGTAGCCGAGTTCGCCGGCTGCGGCGACCAGGCGCCTCGCGAGGACGAAGGCGCCGCGCGCGTCCGCCTCGTCGGTCCGGTCGTAGCGGATGCCTATGATCACCACACACGAGCGTTCTCCGGTGACCACGACGGTGGCGCCGAAGTTGGCGCCCGTACCGAGGACGAGCGAGCGGGCCTTCTCGACCATCTCCCGGACCCGGGGCCCGTGCAGGGGGACGACGGGTGCCACGTCGACGTGGGCGATGTGGTCGGGGGTGGTCTGGATCGCCTTGAGGGTGGGGATGCCGATCATGATCTGGTCGGCGGAGAGGACGATCTCGTCGTACTCGTCCGGGGCGTAGACCCGGCGGGCCTCGACCCGGCCGCTCGGGATCTTCGCCCAGGCCGCCTTGATGTGCTTCATCCTGATCCGCACGGTCTCCAGGTCGCCCCAGACGGCCGCGCGGGCTGCCCAGGCACCGACCCCGGCGCGCTCTCCGGCTTCCCGGATCTCGGCGGGGGTGAGCTGATGGTCGGCGGGCACCGGGAGATCCCGCAGCATGTGAGAGGCGCGCAGCGTGGAGAACAGTGCCGGGGCGCCCTCCAGGTACCCGGCAAGCCGCAGTTCACGGATCGTGTCGACCGCGGCCTCCAGGTCCGCGTCCTCGCCGATCGAGAGCATCACCGGCGCGTACGCCTCGGGCAGACGCTTGAGCCAGACACCCATCCTGGTGACGATGCCGAGGTTGGACTGGACGAAGAGCCGGTCGAGGGACGGGCCCAGGCTGCGCTTGTAGACGTGCCAGGCCTTGCCGTCCGGGAGCGCCCCGGCCCCGGTGCGCAGCAGGTCGCCGTCGGGGAGGACGACCTCGAAGCCGGTGGGGAGCATGTAGTCGGCGCCGTAGTGCTGGTAGGTGTGGCCGGCGTCCATGGAGTTGCCGATGATCGAGCCCCAGCCGAGGTCGGGGCACGGGGTGAGCAGGCGGTGGCCGCCGGCCCGCACGGCTTCGTGGAGATCGAACCAGGTCACACCCGGCTCGACCACCGCGTAGGCGAGTTCCTCGTTGATCTCCAGGATGCGGTTCATCTTCTGGAAGCCGAGCTGGATCGAGCCGCGTACGCGGGGTGAGGCTCCTCCGTGTCCGAGGTTGCGGCCCTGGCTGTGCGGCCAGACGGGGATGCCGTACCGGTTCGCCAGGCGCATGATCGCGCGGACCTGCTCGGTCGAGGACGGCTGGACGACCGCGGCGGCCGCGTACGTCTCGTCGCCGGGGATCCAGTAGGCGTCCTTGAACTCGTCGATCGCGGTGCGCTCGATGTGAAGGGAGTCGTCGCCGACGACCGCCGCGAGCTCGCGGACCATCTCGTCCGGGAGGGAGGGCGGGGCCGGGGGCACGTCGGTCATCGTCATCTCATTTCGGGAGTGACTGATCGGGGGCTGGGCCGCCCCGGGTGAGGTCCGAGGACCTTGGGCTCCGGGCCTGCGGCACGGTTAGCCGCAGCGGAATTTGAAATACCGGCTGGTCTTTGGATTCTGGACCGTATGCCTCGTCGCAACCCCTGTCAACGGACCAAACAAAGGAACTTGGTTACCTGCCAAAACCATCGATTTCCGACGCACGACGCGCCAAAAATTGCCCGTGTCCGACGTATTGACATCTTGCCGAGCACGCTCAAATACTCATTGGAATCTGAAGTCAGACCGGAATCTGAATTGGATCAGACCCCCTGACGTCCACACCGGAGCCGACACGGCGAACGGTGCGCGGCACGCAGGGGCCGACCTGAGGAAGTCGTGATGTCCGCGTTGGAACTCAATGGCGAGAACCTCTTCCGGGACCCGTATCCCGTCTACGCCCGTCTGCGCGAGGAGGCCCCCGTGGCCTTCTTCGAGGGCACCCACGAATACCTCGTCACCCGCTTCGAGGACTGCCGGGCGGTGGGCGCGAACGACCGGGTGTTCGGGCCGTCCGGCAGCCCGGACCGGCCGGAGGCCCGGGTGATGGGCATGCCGAACGTGCTGTCCATGACCGGCGAGGACCACCGGCTGCTGCGCCTGGGCATCGACGAGAACCTCACCCTGGAACGGGTCCGGGGATATGTGGAGGCCCTGACCCGCCCGGTCGTCGAGCGCTGCCTCGCCGAACTGGCGCCGCGCGGAGCGGCCAACCTGACCGCCGACCTCTTCGAGCCGGTCTCGGTGCGCTGCATCGGCGACGTCATCGGTCTGACCGACACCCCCAACGAGACGCTGGTCGAGTGGTTCCACGCGATGAGCGCCGGCCTGCAGAACGTCGGGGGCGACCAGGCCGTGTGGGACCGGCTGGACCGGGCGCTGGCCGACATCGACTCCCGGCTCGGGGCGCTGTACGAGCGGGTGGCCGCAAAGCCCGACCACACCCTGATGAGCCACGTCGTGCGCGGCGGCCTGCCGGACAGCGAGGTGCGCGGCTTCGACAAGGTGCTGCCCACCATGAAGGTGATCATCCTGGGCGGGCTGCAGGAACCCGGCCACGCGGCCGCGAACGCCTGCACGGGACTGCTGCTCAATCCCGAGCAGGCGCGGACCGTCGCGGACACCCCGCAGGAGCACGCGCTGCGCGCCTTCGACGAGGGGCTTCGCTGGATCGCCCCCATCGGCGTCACCCCGCGCGTCGCCGCCGAGGACGTCGTCGTGGCCGGTACGGCCATCCCGGCCGGGTCCTCCGTCGCCATCGTCATGGCGTCGGCCAACCGGGATCCGGAACGCTTCGAGGACCCCGACCGGTTCGACATGTTCCGCAAGAAGCGCCCGCACCTGTCCTTCGGCTTCCGGCCGCACTTCTGCTCCGGGCACGCCCTTTCCCGCGCGATGGGCACGATCGCGCTGGAGGAGGTCTTCCGCCGGCTCCCGAACCTGCGACTGGACGAGAGCCGTGAGGTCGCGGCCAAGGGCTGGCGTTTCCGTGGTGTCACGCACCTTCCCGCCGTCTGGGACGCGTGACATGTCGGGGACGACAGGCCTGGTCATCGACTGCCACGGCCACTTCACCACCGAGCCGCCGGAGTTCCGTGCCTTCCGCACGGCCCAGGTGGCCTTCGCGGAAGGACGGTCCCCGGACCGCCCTGTCTATGCGGGGGTCGACGACGACACCCTGATCGAGACCATCACGCGCCACCAGCTGCGCCTGCAGCGGGAGCGCGGCTCGGACCTCACCCTGCTCTCGCCCCGCGCCTCGGGCATGGGACACCACGTCCCGGGCCAGGGCATCGCGACCGAGTGGGCCCGGCTGTCCAACGACACCGTGCGGCGCATCTGCGCACTGTTCCCGCTCAACTTCGCGCCCGTGTGCCAGTTGCCCCAGACCGTCGACGGCGACCTCGGGCCCGTTGTCGCCGAGCTGGAGCGCTGTGTGGCGGCCGGTTTCGTGGGGTGCAACGTCAACCCCGACCCCTCGGGCGGGAGTTGGTCAACTCCACCGCTCCACGACGCCTGGTGGGACCCGCTGTGGGAGGCCATGATCCGCCTCGACGTACCCGGCATGATCCATGTGTCGGGTTCCTGCTCCCCCGCCCTGCACACGACCGGCGCCCACTACATCGCCGCCGACACCGTCGTCTTCATGCAACTGCTGGAGGGCGACCTCTTCGAACGCCACCCGGGCCTGCGGCTGGTCATCCCGCACGGCGGCGGCGCCGCCCCCTACCACTGGGGCCGCTACCGGGGTCTGTCGATCATGCTCGGCAAGCCCCCGTTGTCCGAACACCTCATGCGCAACCTGTACTTCGACACCTGCGTGTACCACCAGGCCGGTATCGACACCCTGTTCCGGGTCGTCGCCCCGGAGAACGTCCTCTTCGGATCGGAACTCCTGGGCGCGGTCAAGGCCGTGGACCCGGAGACCGGCCACCCCTTCGACGACACCAGGCGCTACATCGAGGCGCTCGGCCTCGAGGACCCGACGCGGCAGGCCGTGCTGGAGGGCAACACCCGGCGCGTCTACCCCCGGCTGGACGCGCTGCTGACCGCACAAGGGCGCTGACCACTCACGCACCCGGCATACCCCCCGAACTGGAGCTGCTCTCTCATGACTTCCGACCTGACACCCGTACGATTCGCCGGCGGCGCCCAGGGCTTCAACTGGCTTCCGGTGTTCGTCGCCGACGAGCTGGGCCTGTTCCGTGAGCACGGTCTGGAGATCGAGTACCTGCGGCTCGGCTCGGTCGGCAAGGCGACCGCGGCCGTCCGTGACGGCACCGCGGACCTGGCGATCACCCCGCCCGAGGGCGCGGTCGCCGACTATGTGGCCGGCGGCGCACTGCGCATAGTGGCGGCCAACTCGCTGCGGCTTCCCATGTCGTTGGTCGCCCGTCCCGACGTCGGTTCGGTCGCCGAGCTGCGTGGAAAGCGCATCGGCACCTCCTCCCTCACCGAGGGCACGGCGCTCTACACACAGATCATGCTGCAGCGGGAAGGACTGTCGTATCCCGGTGACTACGAGTACGTCCTCGCCGGTGTGCACACCACCCGCTGGGTGGCGCTTCAGAACGACGAGATCGACTGCGCCCCGCAGCCGGCGCCGTGGAACTTCCTCGCCGAGCGCGAGGGGTACCGCCTCATCGGCGAGGTGAACGACGCGATCCCCGAGGTGATCTTCGCGGCGGTCATCGGCCGCGACGACTGGACGACGGAGAACCGCGACACCGTCGAGCGCCTGCTCGCCGCACTGTCCGAGGCACACGACATCGTCAACGACCCGGCGCAGGACGGCATCACTCTGCCGATCTACCAGCGGATCACGACACCCGACGCGCCCGACCTGGCAACCCAGGGTCTGTCCTACACCCGGGACATGGGCATGTGGCCGGCCGGACTCATCGTCACCCCGGAGGCCTGGGCGGCGACGGCCGACCTCATGGTCCGCGCCGGGCTCCTCACGCCCGAGCAGGCCGCCGACGCGGCCGGTGTGCTCGACACCGGCTTCGGCCGGGGTGAGTGACCATGGCCCGGATCGTGACGACGGTCGTACGCGCCGACGCCGAGACCTGTGCGGGCTTCGCGGAGCTGGGTGTGGCCACCGCCCATGAGGCGCAGCACCGCACCGGGCTCCTCGACCACCGGCTGCGGCCCCGCCAGTCGGGGCGGATCATCGCGGGCCCGGCGCTGACCTGCGAGGTGCCGCCCGGTGACAACTGGATGATCCACGCAGCCCTGGAGCAGGCCCGGCCGGGCGACATCCTTGTCGTCAGCCCGACCTCGCCCTGCGACGACGGCTACTTCGGCGACCTCCTCGCCACCTCCGCGCAGGCGAGGGGCGTGTGTGGACTGGTGATCGACGCCGGGGTGCGTGACACCGCGGAACTCAGGGTCATGGAGTTCCCCGTCTGGAGCAGGACGGTGAGCGCGCAGGGCTGCGTCAAGGAGACTCTCGCGGACGTCCAGGTCCCGCTGGTCTGCGCGGGCGTCCTGATCAGACCCGGGGACGTGGTCGTCGCGGACGACGACGGCGTCTGCGTGGTGCCGCGAAAGTCCGCCGCCGAGGTGTTGGCCAATGCCCGCCGCCGGGCCGCGCTGGAGGAGGAGAAGCGGAAGCTCTACGCGGTCGGCCGCCTCAGCCTCGACGTCAATGCCATGCGTGCACGCCTGGAGGAGAAGGGACTGACCTATGAGTGAGACCGCCGGAACCCCGGCCCCCCGGCGCGTGGTGACCGCCGTCCGGGAGGGCAGGTCGGTCTTCGTCTCCGACGGCCCCGTCCCCAACTCCCACCATTACACCTCCATCCCCGGTATGACCACCTCGGTCGTCTATGCCACCGCGGCGCCCCCGCGGCTGCCGCAGGACGAGGGCGAGACTGCACCGCCCCGGCTGCGGGTCCCGCCCGCCCCGGGCGAGACCCGGCTGATGATCGTCACGTTCCCGCCCGACTCCGTCCTGGCGGACCCGGGGTTCGACCCGGCCGCGGCGGACGCCGAGCAGCGCGAGTTCATCCCCGGCCTGGCCGAACGGTTCGAACCTCACGCGCCCGGCATGCACCGCACCGAGACGGTGGACTACGACATCGTCCTCGACGGCGAGATCTGGCTCGAACTGGACGACGGGGCGACCACCCACCTGCGCCGGGGCGATGTCGCCGTCCAGTGCGGCACCCGGCACGCGTGGCGCAACAAGGGCGACCGGCCCGCGACGATGTGCTTCGTCTTGATCGGCGGTACACCACGATGACGACCGAGTACTACGACTGCCTGATCGTCGGCGCCGGGCACGCGGGGGCACAGGCTGCGGTCTCCCTGCGGCAGGCGGGGTTCGAGGGCAGCGTCGCCCTGCTCGGCAGCGAGCCGGTGGCGCCGTACGAGCGTCCCGCGTTGTCGAAGGAGTACCTGGCCGGGAAGAAGGACTTCACCCAACTCCTGCTGCGGCCACCAGAGTTCTGGTCCGAGCAGAACATCGTCCTGGCGCTCGGCCGACGGGCGACCGCCGTCGACGCCGAGGCGCACAACGTCACCTGCGAGGACGGCACCACGATCGGCTACGGCTCGCTCGTCTGGTGCGCCGGAGGCACTCCGCGTGCGCTGCGCTGCCCGGGCCACGAGTTGGACGGCATCCACGCGATCCGCGACAAGGCCGACTGCGACCGGCTCATGTCGGCACTGCACCGCAGTCACCGCGTCGTGGTGATCGGCGGCGGCTATGTCGGTCTGGAGGCGGCCGCCGTGCTGAGCGGACTCGGCAAGCAGGTCGTGGTGGTCGAGGCGTTGAGCCGGGTCCTCGCCCGCGTCGCCGCGGAGCCCCTCTCACGCTTCTACGAGGCCGAACACCGCGCCCATGGCGTGGAGTTGCGTCTAAGTACGGGAGTCACCGAAATCCTGGGCCGGGACGGCGGGGTGAGCGGGGTACGCCTCACGGACGGCGCCGTGGTGCCGGCCGACCAGGTGATCGTCGGCATCGGCATCGAGCCTGTGGTCGCACCGCTCCTGGCGGCGGGGGCCGAGGCGGCAGCGAACGGTCTCGGTGTCCTGGTCGACGACCTGTGCCGCACATCGCTCACCGACGTCTACGCCGCGGGCGACTGCGCGGTGGTGCGGGACGGCCCCGGCATCCGTGTCGAGTCCCGGCAGAACGCCTCCGAGCAGGGGGCCACCGCGGCGAAGGCGATCAGTGGGAGGCCCGAACCGCTGCGTCTGGTACCGCTGTTCTGGTCGAACCAGTACGACCTGCGCCTGCAGACCGTCGGCCTCGGGCACGGCCACGACCAGACCGTCCTGCGTGGTGACCCGGGCAGTCGGAGCTTCACGCTCGTCTACCTGAAGGACGGCGCGGTCGCCGCCCTCGACTGCGTCAACACGGCCCGGGACTACCTGCAGGGCCGTCGGCTCGTGGAGTCCGGCGCCCGTGTCGACCCGGCCCTGCTGGCCGATGCCCGCACATCCCTCAGAGACCTGGCCAAGTCGGCCTGAGCCCCGTCCCCGGAGGTACCCGAACATGCAGATCACCGTCACGACCCGGGACGGCGAGATCCACCCGGTCGAAGCGCGCACGGGCCTGTCCCTGATGCAGAACATACGGAACGCGGGAGTCGACGAACTGGAGGCAATCTGCGGTGGCTCGCTCTCCTGCGCGACCTGCCATGTCTACGTGGACAGCCTGCCACCCGGCGCCGAACTCACCCCCCGGTCGGCGGACGAGGCGGACCTCCTGGAAGCCTGCGACGACCTGGCGGAGAACTCCCGGCTGTCCTGCCAGCTCGTGTTCGACCCCGCGCTCGACGGGATGCGCGTGACGATCGCGCCCGAGTACTGATCACACCCGAGACCCGAGAGAGATGATGACCGAACTGATGCGCGCCGCGCGGCTGCACGCCGTGGGCGAGAAGATGCAGATCGAGCACGTGGCACGCCCGACCGCGACCGGCACGGACGTGGTGGTGGCCGTCAAGGGCTGCGGCATGGTGCCGAATTTGGCGAACGTCCTCGCCAACTGGCAGACGTGGTACCCCCACATGCCACTCCCACCGCTCCCGGCGATCTTCGGGCTCGACCCGGTGGGCGTCGTGCACGAGGTCGGCGAACAGGTCGTGGGCGTCCGACCGGGAGACCGCGTCTACGTCAACCCGGGCCGCTCGTGCGGCGCGTGCCACGCCTGTGGGACCGGTACGCCACAGAAGTGCGACCACTGGACGCTGGGCGGCTACTTCGGCTACAACCCCAACAGCCTTGACATGTTCGCCCGTTACCCCTACGGCGGCTTCTGCGAGTACATGCTCGCGCCGCAGAGCGCCCTCGTGAAGATCCCCGACAGCCTGAAGTTCCGGCAGGCCACCCGGCTCGGCTATCTCGGCACGTCCTACTCGGCGGTCAGGAAACTCGGTCCCCTCGCCGGTAAGTCCCTGATCGTCAACGGCGCGACGGGCACCCTCGGCGTCGGCGTCACCCTCGTCGCCCTGGCGCTCGGCGTCTCCCGCGTCTACGCGGTCGCACGCGGGGTTGCGCTGTTGGAGCGCCTCAAGTCCCTCGCCCCGCAGCGCATCGAGATCTTCTCGAACCGCGACGGCGGCACGGAGGACTGGGTGAGGTCGCACACCGGGGGCCGGGGCGCGGACCTCATGATCGACACCCTCGGTGCGGTCGCCTCCCTCGACTCGCTCAGGGACGCGATGCACGGCGTGGGCCGCGGCGGCCGGATCGTCAACATCGGCGGTACGGCGGGAGATCTGGGCGTCGACGTGAAGTGGTGGATGGACGAGCAGATGGAGCTCATCGGCTCGGTCTGGTTCACCTCCGCCGAGGGCATGGAACTCACCGGGCTGCTGGACAGCGGAGCGATCGACATCTCCCTGCTCCAGCCGAAGACCTGGCCACTCGACGAGATCAACGACGCCATTTCCGGCGTGTCGAGCGGGGAAGGCGGCTTCACCAGCTACCTCGTGGAAATCTGAGCCGGCCGCTCGCGACTCGGCGAGCCCGGCGTCGTAGAGCTGCGTCCACCGAACCACGCGAGATCGCGTCGACGCGACCTGCTGGTGGAGACCTCGCTCGGACAAAGGACGACGGCACCGGCGCCGGGCGCCGGTGCCTGATGTCGCGTACTTCCGCCGGGCGTCAGCCCAGGCGCTTGTGCAGGAACTCCAGCGTGCGCTCCCAGGCCTTGGCCGCCGACTCCGCGTGGTAGACCTCCGGGTGGCTGTCGTTGAAGAAGGCGTGCTGCGCGGGATAGACGTGGATCTCCGGAGTGATGCCGGACTGGGCCGGAATGATCGCCCGCAGCTCCTCCAGGGACTCGGTCGGCACGGTGACGTCCGTCTCCGCGTAGTGCCCCTGGATCTCGGCCTTCAGGCCGGAGAACTCGGGGAGTTCGCCCCGGATGACCCCGTAGAAGGGAACCGCCGCGCTGACCCGGGGGTCCACCGCCGCCTGGTAGAGCACGAAGCCGCCGCCCATGCAGAAGCCGATGGAGCCGATCGTGTCGGTCGTCACCTCGGGCCGGGACAGCAGGTAGTCCACCGCGCCGGACAGCAGCTCGACGCCGCGTTCGACGGGCAGAGCGAGCATCATCCGACGGGCTTCCTGGAAGTCGTGGGCCACGTTGCCGCCGTACAGGTCCGGAGCGAGGGCGACGAAGCCCTCGGCGGCCAGGCGGTCCGTGATGTCGGCGAGGTGGTCGGTCAGTCCCCACCACTCCTGGATCACGATCACGGCGGGCCCGCGGCCCGACGGCGGCACCGCGAGGTAGCCGTGCGCGGTGCTGCCGACGCTGGGGAAGGTCACGTTCTGCTGGGCCGGGGCACCGGTCGTCCTCGGGGTTTCGGTCATGTCACATCACTCCGTACAAGGGGAAAGAGGTGGGCGCGGGCCATTCCGTACGCCCGGGCGCGGGGCGCGCTCCCGAAGGGCGCGCACCCGCGTACCGGGGTCAGCGGCGGATCAGGCCGCCGTCGACGAGGTGGACCTGGCCGGTGATGAAGGAGGCCTCGTCGGAGGCGAGGAACGCGAGCAGGTTGGCGACGTCCTCGGGCGTCTGCTCGCGCTTCAGGTTCTGCAGCTGAGCGTGGTGTCCGAAGAACTCCTCGGGCAGCTCACGGCGCGTGGTCGGGGTGCGTACGACGCTGGGGCCGATCGCGTTGACCGTGATGTCCCAGCGCGCGAGGTCGGTGGCCAGGGCGTGGGTGAAGCCGTTGACGGCGCCCTTCCCGGAGACGTACGCCAGGAACATCGGCGGGGCCTCCCAGTAGCTGGACGACGACATGTTGATCACACGTCCGGCCTCGGAGTCCTTCAGGTCCTGCACGAAGGCCTTCGTGACCAGGAAGTAGCCGTCCACGTTGATGGAGAACAGCTTCTTCCACTGCTCGTACGTGGTGTTGTCGAGGTCCTTCAACATGGCGATGGCCGCGTTGTTCACCACGATGTCCACCGGGCCCAGCGCCTCACGGACGTCCGCGGCGAAGGCGTTCACCTGGGCCTCGTCCGACACGTCGACCTTCGCGGCGAAGAACCGGCGCCCGTTCGCCTCGACCAGCTCCCGCGTCTCCACCGCGTCGTTGACATCGGCTACGGCGACATCCGCGCCCTCCGCCGACAGCTTCTGCGCGATGACCCGGCCGATACCGGCGCCACCGCCCGTCACCACGGCGATCTTGCCTTCCAGACGTCCAGCCATGACACAACTCCTTTGTATTCTCAGGTACTTGATGGATGCTTTGTCTCAGACACTTGAGGGATCAGTCGCCGAACGTGACGACGATCTTGCCGCGGGCCCGGCCCGCGGCGAGGACGCCCAAGCCCTCGGCGGCCCGCTCCAGGGGCAGCACGCTGTGCACGTCGACGGAGAGGAAACCAGCCGCCGCCAGCTCAGCGAGCGGCTTCGTGGTCTCGCGGACCGGCTTGGCGAAGACCATGCCGCCGGCCAGCCCGGCACCGGCCAGCGCGTCGGCGTCGGGGGCCGGGGTCGTGGTCGCGACCCGGCCGCCCTTGCGGACCGCTTCCAGGGGCACGTCGGTGAGGGCGGAGCCGACCAGGTTGACCAGGGCGTCGACGCCATCGGGGTGGACGGCCAGGACCTGGTCCGCGACCGGGCCGACGGCGAAGTTCACGACGGTCGTGGCGCCGAGTTCGGTGAGCCGTTCCGCGTCGTCGGGGGTGCCGGTCGCGACGACGGTCACATTCCGGGAGGCGAGCAGCTGGACCGCGTACCGGCCCACTCCGCCGCTCGCCCCGTTGACCAGGACGACCTGACCGGGCTGCGGGTCGATCAGGTCGACGGCGGCGCAGGCGGCCGCGGCGGCCAGGGGCAGTGCGGCGGCGGTGGCGAAGTCGAGGCCGCCCGGCTTGACCACGACGGTCTCGGCAGGCAGCAGCGCGTACTCGGCGAGGGTGCCGGCCTGGATCGGCGGAGCCAGCGGAACGTTGCCGAACACCTCCTGGCCCGGCTCGACGTGGTCCACGCCCGCACCGACTGCCTCCACCACTCCGGCGGCGTCACGGCCGAGGACCAGCGGGTAGTGGTGAGGGAACCGGTCAGCCATGGACCCGGCGGCGATGACGTTGTCGAGCGGGTTGAGTCCGGCCGCCCTGACCTTGATCAGTACGTGTCCGGGGGCCACCTCAGGGATGGGCAGGTCGCCGAGGACGGGCTGTCCGCCGGCTTCGGGAACATGCAGTGCGCGCATGGGAGTTGACCTTCTGGTGATCAGTGGCCGGCGACCTTGAGCGCGGTCTCCCGCAGCTCCCGGGCGACTCGGCCGAGGTCGGTGTGGACGAGGCGGCCGTTGATCTTCACGACCTCTCCGGCCACCAGGACCGTGTCCACGTTGTGCGGGTGGGCCGCCGTGACGACGGCCGCGATGGGGTCCCGCTCAGCGGTAAGGGTGTTGATGTCGTCCAGACGCAGCAGGATGACGTCGGCCTGCTTGCCGGGACGCAGCGAGCCGGTGCGGTCGGCGAGGCCAAGTGCGGCGGCGCCGTCCAGGGTGGCCATCTTCAGGACGTCCGCGCACGTCATCCGCGGCTCGTCGACGATCTGGCTGGCCAGTAGCGCGGCCCGCATCAGGGAGAACATGTCTCCGGGCGCCGAGGTGACGGCGTCCACGCCGAGGCCGGTGGTGACTCCCAGGCGCCTGAGGCGACCGGCAACCGGGGAGTTGTTGCCCAGCATGGCCTCCGCGCCGGGCGCGGCCGAGGCGGAGGCACCGGAGTCGGCGATCAGCTTCAGTTCGTCGTCGCCGAGCGTGTTGCCGTGGACGTAGAGGATCTTCTCGCGGAGCAGACCTGCCTCGCGCAGGGCGAAGATCGGCTGCGGGTTGACGGGGCCGGCGGAGACGTGGAACGTCACGGGCAGGTCCAGCTCGTCCGCCGTGCGCCACTCCTCGGCGACCGTCTCGATCGGGGTGAACGACGGGCCCATCGGGGCGTACGCCATGGTGACGAGCGCGCCGTCGTCCGCCAGGCGCTCGGCGCGGATCCGTCGTACGTCGTCGAGGCTGCCGCCGCCGGTGACCGGGGTGCCGTAGCCGTAGACCGCCCGCAGGCCCGCCGCGCCCAGGGCGTCGATGGCGGCGTCCGCGTGCTCCGGCGAGTAGGAGATGTGCGAGTAGTCCAGCTGGGTCGTGATGCCGGAGTCGAGACACTCCAGTGCGCCGGCCAGGGTCGCGGTGTGCACGTCCTGCGGGCTGAACTTCGGGCCGAACTGCGCCAGGATGCCGAGGTACGCGCCGAGGTCGACGTCCACGGCCGCGCCGCGCAGCGCCGACTGCCACACATGCCGGTGGGTGTCCACGAAGCCCGGGAGCACGATCTTGTCGGTGGCGTCGATGACGGTGGCCCCGTCCGCCGGCAGGTCGGCGCCGACGGCGATGATCCGGCCGTCCTCGATCAGGACGTCGGTGTTCGGGAGCGCGACCGGCTCGGGCTCGGTGTCGATGACATGGCCGTTGCGGATCAGGATGCGGGTGTCGGACATGACGCTGCCCACCTCTCTAGGCGAAAGCTTTCTATAAAGCTAACTGGAAAGCTATACCAATAGTGACCTACGATGCAACATGTGACGACGACACCGGATCCCGTAGACGCATGGATGGACTCTTGGCGCAACGAGCTGCCCGAGGTCGAGCGCCCGTCCTCGGAACTGACCAAACGGATCATGTTCATGTCCAGCACGCTGGACAGCGTGATGCGGCGTGAGCTGACCGAACTCGGGCTGACCCCGGCGGAGTTCGACATGCTGGTGGCGCTGCGCCGGTCCGGCGCCCCGTTCCGCATGAAGCCGAACCGGCTCGCCCGCTCGCTGATGCTCTCGACCGGCGGCACCACCAACGTCACCCACCGTCTGGTGGGCCGCCATCTTCTGGAGCGGGAGAGCGACCCGGACGACGCCCGCAGTACCTGGCTCAGGCTGACACCCGAGGGCGTCGCGCTTGCCGAGCGCGCGGTCCTGGTGAACGCGGCGGCCCATGAGGCCCTCTTCGAGGGCGTTCCGGCCGAGCTCGTCGAGAGGTCGACCGCCGTACTGCGGGAGCTGCTCGCCGCG
The DNA here is from genome assembly GCF_036898825.1 of Streptomyces sp. B21-083. Taxonomy (GTDB): domain Bacteria; phylum Actinomycetota; class Actinomycetes; order Streptomycetales; family Streptomycetaceae; genus Streptomyces. Next base: position 1,191,424 of record NZ_JARUND010000002.1, read on the forward strand.
GCCCCGGGTCTGCTCGGCGGCCCGACGGCCCGCTCCGCCCGACCCCAGCCCTGAGCGCGAATACGTGGAGAGCGGCTCCCCTCCGGAAGCCGCTCTCCACGCCTGACGGGCATCATGACGATGTCTCAGACAGCCTTGGCAGGCTCGATGTTCTTGTTGAACCGCAGCAGGTTCTGCGGATCCCAGTCGGCCTTCGCCCGTTCCAGCCGGGCGTACCTCTCGGGGCTCCCCCACACCCCACGGCGCCAATCGGCACCATTGTCGGTCGACAGGTTGACGTAACAGTTGGACCGCACGTGTGGCTTGAGCGCCGCGTGCACGCCGTCGACCCAGGCGTGGAACCCCGCGTCCTGGTCGGGGGTGTCCCACAGGGTGACGGTCTCCCAGAACCAGTTGGCGCCCTCCCGGGAGAAGGCCGCGGAGTCCTCGTCGAAGTCCTCGGTGATGGCACCGCCCATGGACCAGAGGTTCTGCACCGTGCTCGCGACCGGGCCCGCCGACGGCAGATGCGCCGCGGCATGGCGGGTCACGATGTCGATGACGTCGTCGGTGAGTTCGGACAGGTACGCGCCCTTGGTGTACGAGCGGTGGCCCGGCGGGGCGATCGCGTCGAGCATGCTGTTCGCGACGGACCACGGCACCGGTTGCACCGCCTTGACGATGGCCGGGCCCAGCGCGGCGAGCCCGTCCACCAACGCCTCGGTCTTCTCCGGCGGTCCGGTGTGGACCACGAGCAACAACACCACGTCCGCCCCGTGGTACCGCTCCGGCACGACCGGCATCGGCGGGCACTGGGTCATGGCGGCGATGACACTCAGTTCCCTGGGCGCATCCGCCATGTACTCACGCCAGGCTGCCAGTACCTCGGGAGCGCTCTCCGCGGGGAACGGGACGAAGCCGGCGGAGACCTGGGGGCCCAGCGGCCGGGCCTGGAACTCGAAGGACGTCACCACGCCGAAGTTGCCGCCGCCACCGCGCAGCGCCCAGAACAGGTCCTGGTTCTCCTTCGCACTCGCCGTCACCAGGCGGCCGTCGACCGTCGCCACCTCCATGGACAGCAGGTTGTCCACGGTGGCGCCGTAGCGGCGCATGTTGTAGCCCACGCCGCCGCCCAGAGTGAGGCCGGCGACACCGGTGTTGCTCACCGTGCCTGCCGGGACGACCAGTTCGTGCCTCTCCAGCGTGGTGTCCATCTCACCCAGCAGGACACCCGATCCCAGACGGGCGATGCCGGTGGACGTGTCGAGCTCGATGGCCTTGAGCGCGCTGACGTCGACCACGAGGGCGCCGTCCGGCATGCCCGAGCCGTCGACGCTGTGGCCGCCGGCGCGTACGGCCAGCGGAGTACCGGTCTCGCCGGCGAAGCGCGTGACCGCGAGCACGTCCTGGGCGTCGGCCGCCCGAGCGATCAGGGCCGGCGTCGCATGGTCGGTGTGCGTGTAGAAGATCTTCCGCGCGGCCGCGTACCCGGGGTCGCGCGGACGGAGGACCTCACCCCGGAAACCGGTGGGGAACTTCTTCAGAACAGCCTCGTCGGACTGGGACATGGCATTCCTTTCACAGGGCAAGGCGGCTCGGATGCAGGGCACGTCGGGGTCGAGGCACAGGAACCGGCCCCGTACGGACGGGCGTTGGTGCTGCGCAGGGGGGGAAGGAGCGCACCGACCGGGCCCCTGGTCGGCGACGATCCTGGAGAGCCGGTCCTTGAAATGGGACGGCGGTGGCACCGGACGACCTCTCCCTCATCAGGGCGACCGCCGTGCGGGGTGAGTGGGTGACGTCCGCGAGGGAATTGGCCGGCGAGCCGGAGCCGGGGAGTCCCGAGACCTGCCAGTCATCGAGGCCCGACACCCGCTGTGCGAGACGACGAAACGGGCCACCTCCGGGACCTCCCCGTGCCGCACGATGAACGACGACCGCAGGGACCGCTCGGTGTGGCGCTGCCCGGAAGAGGAGCGCCACGCACCGTCGGGCGGTAGCCGCTCTTCGCCGGCACTGCCCCACCCACCGGGTCAAAAGGTCTCGTCTGCAGCACGACACGAGCGAAATGCGGCGTAGAAGGCACCCTCGACTCCTTCGGGGAACTACTTCCGCGGATGAACCCGGCTCGTCCGGTTCGCCCCTCTTCACCGGTTCCGCATGTGACATATTCGATAACAGCTGACAGTCCGGAAAAACCTGACAACACCGCACCGATCGGGCGTGACCCGCGAGCCCCCGCGACGCCACTTCAGGGCGAGATTACGCCACCGTTAACTAGCACGTCAATAGTTTGACGTGTTTATCAATTGTCGTGCACGTAGAAGCCCGCCCGCTCTTACGGCGCCCAGATGCCCGGCGGTGGCCATGCGGCACAGCAGGGCAGGCGGGGCGTACAGCGGCTCCTCGAACGCCTGGCGCATGGACTCGGCGATGGCCTGGGCGGCGTCAAGACCGATCCGGTCGAGCAGGCACAGCGGCCCCACGGGGTGGGCACAGCCCTGTTCCATGCCCTGGTCGATGCCCTCCGGCCGCGCGCCGCCGGACTCCACCATCCGGACCGCGAAAGATCCCCGCATGATGTTGATCGAGGCGTCACGCCCGTCGAACGCCGCCGAAGCGGTGACCGGACGGACGGGACGTGCGGGGCAGTGCAGATCGCTCATGACGGAGCCTGCCCAAGGCGCGTCGAACGGCGGATCCATCGAAACCGTGCGAGGAGAAGCACAGGTACTAGGACGTCCTGCTATCTCTACGGCCGACATGAGACCGTCACTTTCTGCGACGACTCCCCCGAACGGCATCGAGATGGGATACCCATGACTGACACCGAGAAGATCGTCATCCTCGACGGGGCTCGCACCCCGATCGGCAGTTTCGGCGGAGTGTTCAAGGACGCACCCGGCTTCGAGTTGGGTGCCACCGCCTCCCGTGAGGCGCTCGGGCGGGCCGGGGTCGCCGCGGAGGACATCGACGAGGTGGTGATGGGGTGCATCGGCCAGGTGGGGGTGGACGCCTACAACGCCCGCCGGGTGGCGATCGCCGCCGGCCTGCCCGAGAGCGTGGCCGCCTACACCGTGAACCGGCTCTGCGGCAGCGGCCTCCAGGCGATCTGGTCGGCGGCGATGCAGATGCGCTGGGGCGGGGTGGACTTCGCCCTGGCCGGCGGCGACGAGTCGATGACCCGGATGCCGTTCTACGACTTCGGGGCCCGTGCGGGGTACAAGCTGGGGGACCGCAAGCTCGTGGACGGCACGGTGATGATGCTGACCGACCCGTTCCACGGCATCCACATGGGTGTCACGGCGGAGAACGTGGCCGCGAAGTACGGCGTCTCGAGGGAGCGGCAGGACGAGTTCGCGGTGGAGTCCCAGCGTCGCGCGGCGACAGAGGCGGCCCGCGCGGCGTTCGCCGAGGAGATCGTGCCGGTGGAGGTCGGCGGCCGCAGGCCGTTCACGGTGCGCGACGACGAGCACCCCAGGCCCGGCACCACCCTGGACACGCTGGCCGGGCTGCGGCCGGCGTTCGCCGAGAGCGGCACCGTCACGGCCGGAAACGCCTCGGGGATCAACGACGGTGGCGCCGCCGTGGTGCTCGCCCGGGAGTCGGTGGCACGGGAGCGGGGCCTGACCGGCCTGGTGTCCCTCGAATCCGTGACGACCGCGGCGATGGAGCCGGAACTCATGGGCTACGCGCCCGTGTTGGCGCTCAAGAAGCTCTTCGCACAGACCGGCACCACCCCCCGGGACATCGACACCGTCGAGCTGAACGAGGCGTTCGCGTCCCAGGCGGTGGCGGTGATCCGGGACGCCGGGCTGGACCCCGAGAAGACCAACCCGTACGGCGGTGCCATCGCCCTGGGCCACCCGGTGGGCGCGACCGGCGCGATCCTGTCCCTGCGAGTGGCCAAGGACCTGGTCCGCCGCGACCTCGAACTCGGCATCGTCACCATGTGCATCGGCGGCGGGCAGGCACTGGCGGCGCTCTTCCGGCGGGAGCCGGCATGATCCCCTCCTTCGGGCACGAGACGCCCACGGCTTCCGCGCGAAAGCAGCCGAACGGAAGCCGTGACCTCGCGCGGCCGGGCCCGATGCGGTCACGCCCGGTCGCGCGGGTCCCCGTGGAGCGACGCCAGCCGTCGGCCGAGTGACTTCGCGGCACGCTCACCGGCCTCCGCGGAGCTGTTGGTCCCGGATATGCCCAGGTAGTCCCCGGCGAGCTGGACGATGGCGTCCGGATCGGCCGATGACCGCAGCTCCGCGACGGTCCGGTAGAAGCCCACACACCGCGCGTTGGTGGCGGTGTCCCAGCGCTCGATCTCGGCGAATTCGAGGTCGTCGGCGAAGCCTGGGATGAGCCTCTCCATGTCGCGGATCATCTCGGGGATGAGGTCCTTGTCCGACCGTCCGGTGTTCTTCCTGGCGTAGCCGTCGACCCAGTGCCCGGACACCACGGCCTTTCCGGGCGGTACCGCGTTCGGCATCGCCCGCGAGTCGACGTTGATGATTCCGAGACCGATTCCGGCGCTGCTCGGGACGGCGACCATGGTGGGCAGGTCCTCCGGATCCCGTCTCAGCCCGAAAATCCCTTTCAGGACGCTGCCGTACGGGATGGACCCGATCAACTCGCGCTGCCGTTCCGGAAGTTCCGGACAGAGCCGCAGCACCGTGGGGCCGTCGACGGCGATGACGCAGCCTCGGCTCTCGATGGCGTGTTCCCCCGTGGCGTCCCGCCACACCGTTCGCACGCCTGACTCGGTGCGGGTTATGGACGTGACGGCGGCGCCGGTGCGCACACGGACGAGCGAGGCGAGTCGCTTGGCCAGGAAGTCGATGCCGGTCGGATACTGCATCGGCCCGCCCTCCGCGAACTTCCCCACCGTCAGGAAGAAGTCGACGACCGACATCCTGGACGGTTCGGAGAGGTAGACGCCACGCAGGAGCGGGTCGATGACGTAGTCGTAGATCTCCTGGTTGAGGCGTCGCTCGGCATAGGAGGCGACCGACTCGGTGTCGAGTCGGCCGGCCGCCTCGAAATCGTCGTGACCGAGGCGACGGCGCCATCGCAGCATGTCGGTCAGGAGCCGGCGCAGGAGCAGCTTGCTCCGCCAGGACAACAGGTCCGTGCGGATTCCCCGCACGGCCGCGGCCACGCCCGCTCCCCCCAGCGGCAGCACCGTGCCGTCGCGCGGGATGCCGAAGCTGAGGGGCATCAGCGTGAAGGGATCACCGAGACCGACGTCCGCGCACAGTCGGGTGAGCGCGGTGAATGCCTGCGGAATCATGGTCGCGCCGCGGTTGAGCACATAGCCGTCCCGCTCCCGGCTCGCCATCTTTCCGCCGACGTGGTCGGCGGCTTCGAGGACGGTGACGTCCCAGCCCTGCCGCTGGAGCCGGAAGGCCGCGGTCAGCCCCGATATGCCCGCTCCTACGACGACGACATCTCCCCGACCGCCCGGCTCAGCCGCCGCCCCCCGCGCATGGTCCACTTGTTCCATTACCCGCCTCCCGGTCCGATCTGACTGTTCTGTTTCCGTGCCGGAGCACCCGGCGATCCGCGGTCGACCGCTTTCCGTCCCGCAGGGGCGTCCGCCTCGCGGGCCCGGTCGATGACCTGTTCGGCAGCGATCTAGCTGCAGGCCGACGACTGCCCGAGGCAGATGCCGCCGCCCGGTACTTGTGGCCCATGCATCTCGCGGCGGCAGTGCCGCACGTGTTCGTCGGTCAGGAGTCCGCGGGCCTGACGGAAGGCGAGTTGGCGCGGCTGCGCTCACCGATCGGGCTCGATCTCGGGGCCTGGACGCCCGAGGAGACCGTCCTGTCCATCGCGGCGGAGATCGGCGCGGTACTGCGCGGCGGGAGGGGAGTGCCGCTGACCGGTTCCCCGGGTCCTCTCCACCACGGCGGCGGGGACCCGGGGCAAGGACGTCCACTCAGCTCAGGCGCGGCTTCCGGTCTCCTTGGCGATGCGCACCCCGGTTGCCCGGTGCGGGACGGGCTCTTCGGCGGTCCGTCCCGCGTGCGCGCGCGTCCTAATGGGCGGACCGGGACTCGGCGATCGGTTCCGGCCTTCCGGTCGCGCGGATGAGTTCGAGGATGTGTCGGCGGTACTCGGCGAACTGCGGCAACGCCTTCGTGTCCAACTGGTCGCGGGGGCGCGGCAGATCGATGTCCACGACCTCCATGACGGTGGCCGGGCGGGAGGACAGGACGACGACCCGGTCGGCCAGATAGACGGCCTCGTCGATGTCGTGTGTCACCAGCAGGACCGCGGCCCCCACGTCGTCGCGGACGGCGAGGGTGAGGTCCTCGAGACCGGCGCGGGTCTGTGCGTCGACGGACGCGAACGGCTCGTCCATGATGAGGATCCCGGGCCGGTAGGCGATCGCCCGGGCGATGGCCACGCGCTGCTGCATACCGCCGGAAAGCTGCCACGGGTAGCGGTCGCCCATCCCGGCGAGGCCCACCTCGCGCAGTGACCACTCCACGCGCTCGGCGCGCTCTCGCTTGTCCTTCACGGTGTTCTTCAACGGCAGTGCGACGTTGCGGCCCACCGGGTACCACGGCATCAGGGAGCGGCTGTAGTCCTGGAAGACCGCGGCGATCTCCGGCGGCGGCTCGGTGACGTCGCGTCCGTCGAGCTCGATACGCCCGCCGGTGCGCCCGTGCAGCCCGCACAGGCAGCGCAGGAGCGTGGTCTTGCCGCCGCCCGACGGGCCGACGATGCAGACGAACTCGCCCTCGCGTACGTCGAAGCTGATCTCGCGGATCGCCTCGACACCGCCGTGGGCCGGATCGCCGTACGTCTTGGACAGGTCCTCGACGACAAGCTTGGTCATCGCATCCTCCCGGTGGACAAGTGGTGCCAGCGGAGCACACGTCGCTCCACGAGGACAAAAAGGGCGTTGAGTGCGGCGCCGAGAATGCCGAGGAGGATCATCCCGGACCACATCAGCGGAATCTGGAAACTCTGCTGGGCGTTGAGGGTGACGTAGCCCAGGCCGCTGGTGGCGCCCAGCATTTCGGTGACGATCATCATGATGAAGGCGATCGCGAGCGAGATCCGCAGGCCGGCGAAGATCTGTGGGGCGGCCGAGGGCAGGTGGATGGCGAAGACGCGCTGTCGACGGGTGAGGCGGAAGGTCTGTCCGACGTCCTCCAGTCCCCGTTCGATGGAGCGCACCCCGTCGATGGTGTTCAGCAGGATCGGGAACACGCACACGAACGCGATGAGCCAGATCTTCGGTGCGTCACCGATGCCCAGCAGGACGATGCTCACGGGGACGAGCCCGGTCGCCGGTATCGATCGCGCGAACTGGATGGCGGGCTGGAGAGCCAGGTGCAGCACGCGCACGCGGCCGAGGAGGACGCCCAGCGCAATGCCGATGACCGCCGCCAGCAGATAGCCGGCCCCGAGCCGCAGCAGGCTCGGCACGACGTCCGAACCGGCGCGCGCGAACAGCCAGGTCTCGCGGAAGTTCGTGAGGATCGTCGACAGGGAGGGGTAGAAGGCGGACGTGCTGTCGGCGGACAGCACCCACCACAGCACCACGAGGACGACGGGTACCAGCAGCGCGACGCCGAGTGCCCGCAGCCGTACGGCGAACCTCATGCGCTCACCTCACGGTGGGAGACGTGCCAGCGCAGCAGTCGTCTCTCGGTACGCTCCAGCGCGCCGTTGAGCAACATGCCGAGCACACCGGACACGACGAGTAGGCCGTACATGGTCGGATAGAGACCGTTCTGTGCGGCGTTGCCGATCGCCGCGCCGAGACCCGGGATGCCGCCGACGAGCTCCGCCGAGATGGCGACGATCAGCGCCAGCGACGAGGAGATCCGTACGCCGGTCGCCAGGTAGGGCAGGACACTGGGCAGCATGACGTGCCGGAGGATCTGGTGCCGGGTCAGGCCGAACACCCTGCCGGTCTCGACGACCTGCCCGTCGATGGCGCGCACGCCGTAGACCGACTGGAAGAGCATCGGCCACAGGGCGCCCAGCGAGGCCATGATGATCGCGGTCTGCGAGCGGGAGCCCATCACCAGGATCAGCAGCGGCAGGTAGACGATCGCCGGGATCGGCCGCAGGAACTCCAGCGGCACGTTCAACAGCCGGTGCACGAAGGGCAGCAGGCCGATCGTGCCGCCCACGACGATGCCCACAGCACCGCCGATCAGCAGACCGGCGAGGGTGTGCCACAGTGTCTGGCCCAGCGCCGTCCAGAAGGCGTCGTCCCCAAGTTGCCGGGCCAGCCGGACGGCCACGTCCGTGAACGGCGGAACCTCGGCCGGGACCACCCCGCCGCGGGCCAGCAGCTCCCACAGCGCCAGCAGACCGGCGGTCGTCGCGATGGGGATCAACGACTGCGACGACACGCGCCGTCGGCCCCGGCCGGGAGCCGACGACAAATCGATCGGGCGGGCGGCGGCCGTCTCGCCTCCCTGTGTGAGGGGGAGCTGCCTCGCGTCGCTCTTCACTTAGCCGGTACCCCCGACCACTGCACCGCGTCGGCGGCCGGGGCCTTCTTGAGGATTCCGTACTTCACGAGCAACTCGCCCCAGGTCTTCGTCTCGGCCGGATCGATCCCCGCGTCGTACACGGGGAGCGGCGTCTCGTCGACAACCTGCTGCGACACCTTGGTGATGCGGGCGATGGCCTTCTTCATGTCGTCCGGGTGCGCGTTGCACCACTTGTCCCCCTCCTGGAGGGCGGCCACGAAGTTCTTGGCCACGATGGGGTTCGCGTCCACGAACTTCTTGGCCATGAAGGTGACGCTCTGGACGGCGTCCGGCTTCTCGAAAGTGACGGCGAAGGGATCGCCGATGTCCTTGAACCCCTCACCCATGAGCTGGGCGACGAAGGGCTGCAGCGTGTAGACCGCGTCGACCCGGCCCGACTTCAGCGCCGTCGCCTGGTCCGGGAAGGGCACCGCGACGAGCTTCACACTGGTCGGGTCGCCGCCGGACTTCGCCACCGACTCCTTGAGCAGGACCTCCCAAGAACCCTGCAGCGAGTTCACCGCGACGGTCTTTCCCTCGAGTTGCTCGAAGGACTTGATCGTCGAGTTCTTCCCGACCATGACCGCGGTGGGCGACTGGCCGTCCTTCTTGTAATCCTCCTCAAGCCCGCTCGTGATGACGAGCGCCAGCTTGCTGCTCACCGCGTTGAGGACGGCGGTGTACGCGCCCGCCCCTGCGGTGATCTGCCCGTTGAGTATCTGCGCGACCTGCCCTGCGGCGTTCGGGGCGGCGGTGCCGTACTTCATCGTGATGCCGTGCTTGCGGAAGATACCGCGCTCGTCGGTGACCTTCAGACAGGCCGTCGACGACGCCGGCTGGAAGGCGAACGTGACCGTCGAGGCAGAGCTGCCCGCCGCCACCGTGCTGCCCCCGTCGCCGCTTCCGCAGGCCGATGCGGCCAGGCCGATGGCGATCAGCAGAACCGAGCCTGATCTGAACCTAGTTGACGTCTTCATTGACATCCGTACTCTCCGTTCACGCAAACCGATCCGAGCCGCGCGGCGCGCAGGCCTTGACCAGCATCGATACAGCGAGACCAGGTAGGGCTGAGATATGTTATAACACCTTGTCTCGACGGCATAGGCCTTGGACGAGGGTCCCCAATTCGACCGGATACCGCATAGCGCACACCCCGGTCGTCGCCGAGACGATGTACCCGCCTCGGCGAGTCGGAGGTTTCATGGTGAGGTCAGAGGAGTCTGTCGGGGGTGATGGGTTTCCTCGACGACGTCGCCTTCGCCGCCACCTACGACACCGTGGGTGTCGACCGCATGCTGTTCGCCGTCGACTACCCCTTCCTGGACCACCGAGACCCGGAAGTTCCTCGATCGACTGCCAGTCAGCGACACCGACCGGGAGAAGATCGCGCACGGCAACGCCGAACGGATCCTCAAGCTCGGCGTTTGACGGAGGGATACCGCCGTGGACACTCGCTCGCCGCTGATCTCGCAGGCGATGTCCCGCCCGTTCCGGAACCGGTCCGTGCTGGGGCGGGCCGGTGTGAGTACATCCGCCGGTGGCAGCGCTTCGCATCACAGGGCAAGCCCCCTGCCCGCCGTCGTCATGGTTCCGGCGGGCAGGGGGTTGCCCGTGTCAGGCTCCTCGGACGCGGTCCAGGATGCTCCAGGGCTCGGCGGGGGCCTCGTCGGCGGCCCAGGCGATGTGCTGGTCGGGCCTGACCAGAAGGATTCCGCTGCCGAAGCGGTCGTGCAGGTCGGGCCGGTGCAGATCGACGACGGTCAGCGGAACAGCCCGGCGGGTGGCCGCCGTACGGAAGCCGTCGGCGGCCTCGGTCGCGGCCGCGCTTCGGCCGTCGACCAGAACCAGACTCATCCCCGCGCCCAGTTCGTCGTAGAGCGAACCGTTCTCGCCAAGCCGGACATGCGGCAGCCGGTAGCCGGGGCGCCCCCGACCCTGCGTCGCCCCCGGCACGACGATGGGCGAGTCGTCGTAGCCGGTGTCCAGAACGAGGTCCAGGGCATGGAACTCGGCGTGTTTGGTCTCCTGGATCCGTTCGCCGGCCGCCTCCCGCGCCCGGTCTCCCGCCCAGCCCTCCGCCTGCAGCTCGGGCGAGCCGAGGTCTACGGGGAGGGCCTTCATGTTCGCCGTCGCCTCCGCGATCACCAGGTCCTGCAGCGGCCGGCGTTCGCTCCCGTAACTGGCCAGGAGGTGCGGGCCGCCCCAGCCGTCGAGGACCGCGGCCAACTTCCAGCCCAGGTCCACGGCGTCACCGATGCCTGTGTTCAGGCCGTGCCCGCCGAAGGGCGGATTGAGGTGCGCCGCGTCACCGACGAGGAAGACCCGGCCGTCGCCGACCCGGTCGGCCAGTTGCATCCGGGCCGTCCACGGGTCGGTGGAGAGGATCTCCACGTCCATGTCCGTTCCGGTGGCGGCCCGGATCCACTCCCGCCCGTGTGCCAGACCGCTCTCCCGGTCCATGGCGAAGGCCACGCACCACCACGTGTCGTCCTGGTCCAGCGGGCCCAGGATGCCGGGCGCGTCCGGGTTGACGGTCCAGTACTGGATCGCGGGGCCGTGCGCGACGTTCTCCAGGAGCCCGGGCGCCCGGAAGACCATGCCGAAGTTGGGGCGCAGAGCGGTCTCCCCCACATAGCACGCCCCAATGGCCTCCCGGACCGCGCTGCGTGAGCCGTCGGCTCCCACCACGTACTCGGCGGTGATGACGGCGCGCCGCCCCTCGCCGTCGGTCACGGCCACCTGGACCTCGTCGGGTTTCTGGGTGAGGCCCTCGACCGACCAGCCGGTCACCAGCGTGCACGGGTCGATGCCGTCCACCGCCTCACGCAGCAGTTCCTCCAGCACGAACTGCGGTACCTGTTGGCCCCGTTCGGTATAACGGTCGCCGCCGTCAGCCAGGCCCAGCACGCCGGTGAACCGGGACAGTTCGTACCCGGCGAGCGAGGTGCAGAAGACGATGCTCTTGGACCAGTCGACGGGCAACGGTGCCCGCTCGCGCAAGGGGTCGGCGAGACCCCAACGGCGCAGATGCTCCATGGTGCGGATGTTGACCGTCTTGCAGCGGGGCCGGGCGTGCGAGACGCTTTCGCGTGGCTCGATCACCACGCAGCGGATGCCCCGTCGGCCAAGTTCGACGGCCGTGGCGAGACCCACCGGGCCGCCTCCGGCCACCAGGACCTGCGTCGCCGTCGGCAATTCGCTCATATGGGCCTCCCGCAGAGGTTGGGAACTGGCGCCGCGAGGACGGCAGCTTCGAGCTGTTCATCGAGCACGGTTCCTACCTGCCCCCTCATCAATGTGGCTTCACCGCCGGACTCGCCGACACGGGCCAGGACTTGGCCGGCGCGACCCCACCGGGCGACGACCGGATCGAACCGAGGATCAAGAAACCGGATGTCGGGCAATGGACAACGCTATCCATTCATGACGCGCCGGTCAATAAATTGACACTAACGACAAGCGCCTCAGTGTGGTCCGGCCCCCCGGCCGGTCCACGGCAGCCTGTCCAGTCGCCCGGCAGCCGGCTTCGGCTGCCGCGGAAGGTCGTTTCGTCGTACTCGATGTGCGGGGCGGGCCAGAGAACGGCTCGGCCCCGAACACCTCCACCCAGCGATCCACTGCCGCCGGGATGTCGTCGACGATGTAGTTGAGGTGGTGAATGCCCCTTCTGTGGACGGGTCCGCTGTTCACGGTCTCCCTATACGGCTGTCGGGGAAGCGCCGTGCGCTACGCCTCAGGCTCCAGGCGCTGCCCGGTCTCCACCTCGGTCACGGAGATCGCGTTCATCGGGCACAGGAGTACGGCCTCCAGGAGGTTCTCCCGCGTCTCGGTGTCCGGAGCGACGGCCTCGGACTGGCCTCCCTCGTTCAGCTCGAACGCCCGCGGTGCGGCGCGCAGACAGGTGGCGTTGCCGACGCACAGCTCGTGATCGACGGTCACCAGGTACTTGCGGTCGGTCATTCGGTCACCCCGGAACCAGGTGGAGGGCGCGCAGTTCACGCATCATCGGGGAGGGCACGTACTCGACGGTCTCCTCCTTCAGCTGCAGCCTCGGGACGACCTCGGCCAGGGCCAGAAATGCCTCCTGGGCCTCGACGCGGGCCAGCGAGGAGCCCAAGCAGTGGTGGATGCCGCCGCCGAAGGCCACATGCGGGT